>WQXQ01000098.1 GCA_009784775.1 Treponema sp. | reverse complement strand
CCAATGTAGTACTCTTTACTTATCATTATTTGGCCCCCGTAAGATATGTGGTATTCCGCAATGCGGATAACCCACGATTATTATACTATCTTCGGGGGCCTTCATATTGTCTATTATAATTTGCTTATCGCGGGTATACTTGACTTATTTTGTAATATATCTTATAATTATACAAGTATGGATGAGTTACAAAACGTAAAATCAATGATTTTTAAGATTCGCGGCTATCAGGTAATGCTGGACGAGGATTTGGCCAAAATTTACCAAGTGGAAACAAAACGCCTTAACGAAGCGGTCAAACGTAATATGGACCGATTCCCGCCTGAATTCATGTTCCAGTTAACCCAGGCCGAATATGAAAACTTGAAGTCTCAATTTGCGACTTCAAGTTTGAGGTCGCAAATTGCGACCTCAAAAGGAGGAAAAGGTGGTCGCAGATACCTGCCCTTTGCCTTTACCGAGCATGGGGTTATAATGCTATCTTCTATCTTGAATAGCAAAATCGCCACGCAGGTAAATATAGCAATTGTGAGGGCTTTCATAGATATGCGGCGTTATATTGCCAAACCCATACGCAAAAAATTGGACGATTTAGAAAAAGTCCTGATGTTACATATAGATGACACTAACCATAATTTTGCGGAGCATACCGCGATAATCAACGAAATAATAACCAATCTAAACAATTTAATTAAAACCCCGCCCAAACCAAGTCGGAAAATTGGTTTTAATCCAGATTAGAAACAACAGCTTTTTCCCTTGCCAAAAGCCTTGAAAAAAGTGTGATTGACACCGTATAATAGGTTCAGGAGAAATATATGCCGCAAACGATGACTTTAGACAAAAAACTTGCCATATCAACTTTTATAGTCCTTTTGGTAATAGCTGCGTTTACTTTTGCCGCATGTGATGATTTCTTAACCTGGGCAACCACCACCACACCGGTCAATGCGCAAAATCCGGTTATCACCAGCCAGCTTGTGAGCGTAACGGTGATCTTTAATGCATCGTACAGCCTGTCTCTGGCGGCAAACGTCAGCGACGGCGGAACACTTTCGTATCGGTGGTACAGTACTACCAGCGTATCCAATAGCGGCGGTACGCTCATAAACGGGATTACATCATCCGCCTACAGTCCGCCCACCGATACGGCAGGGACATACTACTATTTCGTAGAAATAACAAACACCATATTTGATAATGGCGATGGCGGGAACAAAACCGCAACAATCAGAAGCAATGCGGTAATCTTTACGGTACTGGAGGAAGGCCAGCTTGTTGGCGCCTATCCGGCAATATTCATCGAGGATTTTGAGTATGCGGACAACGCTGCCTGGAATGATTCCCCCTGGTCTGGATCAGCATCCATTACCATTACCACCGCCGCCGCAGAAGCTCCTGAAAACGCAGACTTTGGCAATGTCACCAGATTCGTCAAATTGCCGACGGTAAGGGTTTCCGGCGGAGGCAGCACCATTTTGGAACGGAGAGTACATCCCATACAAGCATCTGCGTTAACGTTTAGTTTTAGAACCGAAATCCATGCGCCTTTCGGGCAGAATTTTAGAGTATATGTTAATGGTGTAGAAAGAGGATCATGGGACGGGCTCGGTATGAGCTGGAGAACCGAAACTATCCTGATGAATGCCGGCGAACAGCTCATCCGGTTTGAAGTATCTTCAACAGGAACAGCAGTTAGTGGCGGGCTGAATGCGGTATACATCGACAACATCAGCCTTGTGCCGGATAGTACCGATTCGGTGGTACTATACCCCCGCGGCAATTTGCATACCTATATTGGAGCGTCTGAAAGCGAAAAAATACAATTCAGCGCCCAGGCTTTGCGCTCTGACGGCTCAATACGAAAAAATGCTGCCGGATTTGCATATTCCGGCTCCGGCGTCAATGCCAGTACCGGCATATTAACACCAACCACAACCGGAAATATTACCGTGAGTGTTTCGCTTGACGGCAAAACGGCAAGCCGCACGGTGACGGTGCATCCTGCAGATTATCTGCGCCGTCCTTATACCTATCCCGGTACGGGTGTGACGTATAACGGATTTACCACAGGAACCGCCGGAACCTTGACCACCAACGGCGGAGTAACAATCACATATCCATCACAAACGACATTCAACGCTGATGGTTTCTTTACCCTGGAAGGTACGGTTAATAATAGCGCGGTGTATAATTACGCCATCGTTCGGCTGAGAAAAAATAGTGATAACAGCCTTGAAACCAATTATTTTGTGAGAGATACCTTTAAACAACGGATATGGCTCCGTTTTGGGCCGGGTGCATATACCGTAACGGTACACGGTCTAACGAGTATTACCCTTTCTGCAGGTCTTGGCGCGGAGGGCGATTTACGCAGTTGGTCCTGGTCTGGCAGTGGAGTCATTTTTAATGTGACCAATACCCGGAACGATGGCATAAGCGTAGATGGCGTTACTCCCGACAGGCGCTTTATCTATCCGTCCCACCTGGTACAAAGCGATGATCTGAGAGTGACCAACCTGGTGGCGGATCTAACATACGGACTGACAGACGATGTCGCGAAAATCAGAGTGCTTCATGATTATATCGTAACCAATACGGTGTATGATCAGATAAGTTATCAGGTTGAAGGCATGCGTAAAAAACAAGATGCCTTAACCGTTCTGGGAACAAGATACCCATACGATACCCGGTATCTTAACGGGCATTTCCTTGCCGTGTGCGAAGGGTATGCCAATCTCTCTGCCGCGCTTATCCGTGCGGCAGGTTTTGAGGTAAAATATGTATCCAGCACCCCTATGGGTCATGGATGGGTTCATGTCTATGTAGACGGCAGATGGAAACTGTTAGACACAACCTGGAATGATCCTGTCCCATCGGGTGCCAACGCAACAAACGTTATTGATATGGGACCTGCCTATGTACGGTACACTTATTTTCTGCTGAACAATCTGACCGGCGTTAATATCAGTCATTATGGCGATGTTCCAAGGAATGATCGCTCGTTGATTGTGCCTGCTGTTCCTTATCAGCACGGTGTACCGGATGGGTGGTATTAGGAGATAGATGCCTAATACTTGAACTCACTATCCCCGATAAACTCCCGCAGGATACTGGCGCCGGGAACATATTGCGGCGGTATGGGGGCAAAGTTTCCCAGAAATGACAATAGACGGGATGCTTCGGCGTATTCGCGCTGGCTGGGTTTTACCGCGCGCAGGAGCGGATCGGCATAGTACTTTAATACCGAAAGCTCATAGTCAAGCGCGGAGTTAAACATGGTGTCGGCAGTGTTCTGGAAAGGGAAAATATATTTTCGTTCGCCTATCTGTACATTGGACCACATTTTTATGGTGCCGGCGGCGTCTTTGGCGCGGAACTGATAGTCGCGAACCATGCGGCGCAACAATCGGTTGTCGCTGGTGGGGATGCGGTTGTGGTCATCCAGATTAAGCTGGGTCAGGGCGGAAACGTATAGTTTGAACTTGGTATCCCGCATTATGCTGTAGGTAAGAGCATCGTTAAGGGCGTGTATGCCTTCCACAATAAGTATGGTGTTGTTATCCAGACGGATTTTTCTGCCGCCGCCTTCCTTGCGGCTGCTGGTTTTGAAATCATAAACCGGCAGGGTTATTTCTTCGCCGCGGTACAGGGCCTGTAATTGTTCGTTCAGAAACGGAACATCCAGCGCTTCAAGACACTCGTAATCCGGCTCGCCTTTTTCATCTTTGGGCGTTTTATCCTTTCCTACATAGTAATCGTCCAGACTAATGGCAATAGGCTTAATGCCCATGACCATCAGTTCAATGGAGAGTCGTTTTGCGCTGGTGGTTTTGCCGGAACTGGAGGGGCCGGCAAGCAGTACCATCTTTACCTTGTCCCGCTGTTCATATATATGTTCCGCTATCTTGGCCATTTTGCGGGCCTGATGGGTTTCGGCAATGCGTATATAGTCATTGATGGTTCGGTTTGTCGTAAGGGAATTCAGCTCACCCACAACCCGCACGCCTACAATACGGCCCCATTGCTTGTACTCGTGGTACACATCAAACAGTTTGGGTATATCGGTAAAAGGTTCAATGCTTGTACTGCCAACGGCGGGGAAACAGAGTAAAAAACCTTCCTGATACGGCAGCAGCTTAAAAATGGAAAGCAGACCGGTATGCGGCGCCAGTGGTTCAACATACATATCAAGATAATTATTACATTCGTTAACCCTTATCCGTGAGGTGCTGCGCTGATCCAGCAGCAGTACTGTATCGGTCTGCCGGTTTTTGGTAAATACCGCAAGGGCTTCTTCATACGCCAGATACTTGAATGTGATGGGAAGGTTTTTCTGTACCAGAGATTCCATTTCTTTTTGTAACGATTCAATGTCCTGCTGAGCCGGCGTGTTGCCGGAATTAAAGGTGTAGTAGTAACTGTTGCCCAGCGAATGGCCAATGGCAAGGCTCTGACCGGGAAAACAGGTTCGCGCGGCGATTGCAAGCAAAAAGGCAAGCGAACGGCGATAGATGGCGGCGCCTTCGGGCGTATTCAGCAGTACCGGTTCCAGCGTCGAATTAACTTCCAGCCTGGTTTCCAGCGGACAAATTTCATTATTAACCCTCAACGCAATAACTGCATCTTCCGCAATGCCAAAACGCTCAACCAACGTACCCGCCACAGTCCCATAAGGACAACTCAGAGTGTTGTTTCCAACGTGTACTTTTAATTCCTCATTCCTCATTTATCATTCCTCATTTTTATCAGATTATTTTATCAATAACAATATTGACCTCTTCAATTAAGATGCCGGTGTATCGTTCAATGTTGTCAATAACGTATTGCTGCAGCGCATGGATATTTCCTCCCAACTGGATGCCATACGGTACGTCAATGGTGATTACCAAACGATAACCCATGTCCATATCATGCACCATTATTTTTTTAATCCGTATATTTTGGTTATATTCGTCTACGCAGTGGATGACCATCTGGCTTAGGGCTGCCTCGGAAATAATCACTTTGCCCCGTTTGGAATACTCCGGCCTTACCACCGATTTTTCATGGACGCTGGGCGTAGGGCCAATGCCGGTCGGCGCTTTTGACTTTTTGAATATCCGTATCGCGTCATGAAAAATAGCGGGATAACTGCGTTTAATTTCGATAGATGGTACCGGTATAACGTGTTTGCCTTCGATGCGGCGGGTTCGTATTGCTTTTTCAATTTCGTCCTGGCTTGCGATATCCTCAATTTTGATTATTTTTGACGGAGGAGGCATTTGCAGCCGCGCGGCGATTTTTTGCACCATTTTTTCCGATGTTCCCAGCAAAAGGATTTTTTTAATTTTTTCACTTTGGAGCTTGCGGGCAATTTCGTCACGGCGCGCTTTTTCGTCAAACAGGGCGACTTTTACTGCCGCCAAAAAGGTTCGTTCTTTTTTTGCCGAATGGCCTGCCAGTATCCGGTTGTCCCGGATTAAAAGCCCGTCATCAATGATATATTCGATACCGTATTTTTTTGCTACCAGCTTGGCCCGGAAACTCTTTCCCGTGCCGCTTTCCCCAACGAGTGCAAATACTTTTATACGCTTGAGCGGCAAAAGAAAATCAAAAATCATTAAATATAATTATAGAAAAAAAATGAGAAATTAGCAATGAGAAATGATGGCTAAAATGTTATTGCGGCGTAGCCGACGAATGAGTCGGGGATTTCCGTGCCGGATTTGCCGGCGCTGGTGCCGTATTCCAGGAGCCGGGCGGGGCCGGCGTTGAGCGCGGCGGCAAAGCCCATCGCGCCAAGTACCGCGCCGGTAGAACAGCAGGAGTTGTCTGTTTCGTCCCGTTCCAGTACGGCGGCGGGGTTTCCCGATTGTACGGCATCAATAAAACGGCGGTCGTTGACTTCCTGCACCCAGCGCAGCGCCTCTGCACCGGTACCTTTGGGGGTAAATCGGTAATGGGGGCCGTAGTGGGTCAGGTCGGCGGAGGCAAGTACGGCGGTGGTTTGCTGCAAACCGGCGCTTGCTGCGGCAATGGCCTTGCCTGCGTCAAAAGATGCCGGCGAGGCGGGAAGGCGCAGCCAGAGCAGCGAGGCGTTCGGAAAGAAAAAACGTGCCATGGGCAGCAGCACCTCTACTGTATTGTCGGGAAAGCGATCTTCCGCGCCGCCCAATGTTTGGTACAAAACTGCCCGGAGCGCGGTATTTATGGTCATGGCGCCCAGCGGTGTACTGACCGCGTCTTCCATGGCAAACAGGGGCGGGCGGCCTGCGGGCAAATGGCCGCCGATAACAACCAGTGTTTCGATATTTCTGTTCAGGGAAGCCATTGCCCGTGCGGCGATTTTCCCCGAATAGTACCAGCCTGCATGGGGGGCAATGGCCGCTTGGGCCGTGCCGGCGGTGGTGCCAGAGGCAGTGTCTCTGGCATCGATAGCCAAAAATTGCCTGATTTCGTCCGGTTTTTGGGGGTACCAGCCCGGGGGTAGGCAAGATTCTCGCAAATTCATACCAATAATCCTAGCAAAACTTTTCAAAAACGTATATAATAATCGTATGTTTCGAACAAAATATTCTGGAAAAAATTCGGTCATAGGCGTAGTCATAGCCTCCGTCTGCATTCTTGTGTATCTGGGAGCACTGGTATCCGTCATAGTTCGTATCAATACCAGCATGGAACAGTATCGTCTTACTGCCGAGCGGGAATTCTATGAACTTGCTGATTTAGCATCCTCTGCGGGTGTATTGAGCTTTATGGATGAGACCTTTATTGAGTACATTCAGAATGCACTTATGGCAAGCAAGACTCTTGAGGGAGTTATCATATCGGGTCCAAACGGCGAATACGGTTTTGAAAAAGAACCGGGAAGAGCCTTCAACTGGGTAAATAATTCCCCCCGGTTCAGGAATCGTTTTGACCTTTCCCGTCAGCCCTTGTACCTGCCTTTGCGGATACAGGGATTGCGCAATGTGAATATTCGGGCAGTGGCCGGCGCTCTGGACTATGCGGAATTGGCAGTCATTTTAAGACAGGCAATGATTCTGGTTGCCTCTGCCCTTGCTCTGGCGTTTATTACATTGCTCATGGAGTCAACGCAAAAACCCAAAAAAGCGGCGTACGGCATGACGCCCGATAAAGGCGATCAGGAAATGCTGAAAAAGCCCCAGTCGGTTGCCGGGGGAAGTTATTCGCAGCGGGGCCATGTGGTCAGGGAAGAAAACACCGAAAACAGGCTTACCGAGGAATTGCACCGCTGCGCTGCTGCCGGAAAAGATTTGACTTTTATGGTGATGGAATATAAGGCTTCTGTTGTTGAAGAAGGTTTTTATGCCCGCTTTGCCGCCGATGCGGCGCGGTTCTTTTCTTCCAGAGATTTTATCTGCGAAAAGGGCGATCGGGGTATTTCAGTTATTTGTCCCGGCCTTAGCCTTGAAGCGGGATTCCTGAATGCGGATGAATTCCACACTCGGGTGATGGGTAAATACCCCGGTCTTTTCAAATCAAAGACCGATCTGTGCATGGGACTTTCTGCCTGCACGGAAAGGCCAGTCAATGCCGGCCGGCTCATGTTCGAGGCGGAAGAAGCTCTGGAACGCGCCATGATGGATCCGGTATCCCATATTGTCGCCTTCAAAAGCGACCCTGAAAAGTTTAAGGCTTTTATGGACTCCCGGGGGTAAATGCGCAATACTCCCGGCGGGGTGTCTGTAACCCCGGCACAGGGGGAGGCGGCGGGCAAGCCGGAACAGGTGGGGGAAATCGGCTACGCAGCCCCATCCGGCCTTGTCGCTTGCTACCAAATATCCGGTTGTTTCATAGTTATGCGATATGCTCATGTTCAGTGTGCCGGACGCCGTTCTTGTACCCTAAGTTTTAAATTTCTTTCGCTGGTCTGCTTCGCCGAGGACACCCACAATGTTCCGGCTTGCCCGCCGCCTCCCCCTGTGCCGCCTGTACTGGCGGTCCCGCCGGGGTCATTACTGGTCGTTGACAGCATTGCTTTTTTTTGTTGACAGTTTTGCTTGTAATTGGTAAAGTTCTGTATAAACGTACTGACGGCTTTTTATATTGAGCATACAAGGAGTCTCCTGATGCACAAGAGTATTAGTTTTTTGGTAATGATGTTGTTACTGATCGGCTGTCCGAATGATGATAGTAGTCAGACTACATCTGGAGGTATTGAAACAGTCACGATAACCATACCCGGTAGTAATGTAAACCTGACCATGGTGCAAATACCCGCAGGCAGCTTTCTTATGGGCAGCCCCGGTACCGAACCAGATCGTAGTTCCATTGAAAATTACCGAACTGCGAATGGCGGTACTGTAACGATGAGCAGTTTTTGGATGGGCAAGTATCCGGTGACACAGGCGCAGTATAAGGCGGTGATGAACGATGCCGACCCCAGCAATTTTAAGGGCGATGATCTGCCGGTTGAGCAGGTAAGTTGGTATGATGCAATAGTGTTCTGTAACACATTAAGCATGATGGAAGGGCTAACTCCCGCGTATCGGATATCAAGTAGTACTGATCCTTCGGTGTGGGGAGCGGTGCCGATAAGCAATAACGCAACGTGGAATGCGGTAGAGATAGTCAGCGGTTCCACTGGCTACCGATTACCGACGGAGGCGCAGTGGGAATATGCGTGCCGGGCGGGGACAACAACGGCGTTTAATACCGGAGTGAACATAACTACCAGTCAGGCAAATTATGATGGACGGTATCCTTACAATGCTTCGCATGATCCTGCAGGACTGTATCGAGAAACAACAACCGCGGTAGGCACATTTGCGGCAAATGGGTTTGGTCTGTATGATATGCATGGGAACGTGCAGGAGTGGTGCTGGGACCGGTATACCGCTTCATACAATAGTGCGGGAGGGAGTAATAATCCATTGGGCGCGTCTTCGGGGTCTGACCGTGTGTATCGCGGCGGGAGTTGGCTCCACTTTGGGCGGAACATCCGTTCTGCGGTTCGGTTCATCGACTACCCGTACAACCGGTTTAATAATATTGGTTTCCGTCTTGCTCGCCCGTAACAAAAGAAAAAAGAACAAAGAACAGTGAACAAAGGGCGTGGTTCGTAATCTGAGTGTGTTGACAGCAAGCATAGATTACGAACAACAACTTTGTTCTTTGTTCATTTGCTACTGTTCACTCAACTCTTGTATGGTCTTCATATCAAGTCCGGTTATTTTTTGCACGAACTCAGGAGTTGCGCCTTCGTTTAGTGCATTTCGGGCAGCAGTTTCCAATCCTTCAGTTTTCCCTTCAGCCTTACCCTCAGCGAGACCTTCCGTACGAGCTTCTGTTTTGAGGTACAATTCCCGCATACGTTCGTCTTCTTTCCAGAGATTCTTGTGGAAGAGGTACTCGCGCCAGTGGTCAAGGAGTGACATTTTCTTTACACAAAAGATCGGTTTTTCCAGTTCAGGGTATGTTGTTACCAGCATCGCATATTCCTCCTCTGTTGTACACGTTAAAAAACGTAACCACGGCCAAACCCCCGAATCGGCGGTCTGGGGCAGCTTGGGTAACTCCAGTATAACCAATTGCAGCATATCTGTAAAGCTGCGATTGGAAGCATTCCGCAGT
>WQXQ01000097.1 GCA_009784775.1 Treponema sp. | reverse complement strand
TGCTTGCGCCCAGCATATTTCCGATAGATATTGCCGAATTATCATCCACTTCGCCCGACATCTGGAAATTCTGTTCACGGCGTATCTGCTCAAGCCGCCGCCGATCAACAATCTGGAATTTTCTGGCACCAACCAGCTTGTATTCCAGTTCGTCTATGACATATTCAACTGCCAAGCGATCGTCCGAATGTATGCTCAGGATAGCAATAGTGGCGTCACGGGGCATACTGTCAATTAATGTCTCGGCGGCATTGTCGAGGGCGCCTTCCATTCTTTGCATATTGGTTCGTGATGTACCTTGGGAATTGAGTAAAACGACATCGCCGGTCGCGGTTATTTTTTGGAAATTGCCCACTAAAGCAAACCCACCGAGTGAAGCTCCGTATCCAATAACTTCTTCTGTATCAAAATAAACCCCTCCCCATATTATAGTGTTAGCCAAAAATCCAATAAGAATACTGCTTCCCAAATAAACAGCTTCCCAACCAGAACCGCCACCAGAAATTGTAATATTTTTAATGTCAATATGACCCTCATATTCTTTTTGTGCAACTCTTTTCAATTCGCTATATGCTTTAGATTTTATTTTATTTTTATTGGGGAAATTGAATAACTGAAACGAAGTAAACTGCACTTCAACCGAACCAAGTATCTGGGTAGATGAACGTTCGTTTGCATTCATTTCCCTATCCTGTAAGGAAACACAGGATGCCAGAAAGACAACCAAGACGGCCATCGCCATAATTGAAACCACTACCTTTTTCATGCAAAACTCCTTCTGTTTGATATAGATTGATTCCCCGCCACGGGGAGATGATGCTCCAAAACAGGACAAATCGGCGCGTGTTCAACCAGAAACAGAATATGGGTAAGTTTGTGCATATAGTTCCGGCTGTTATCGCCCAGCTTTTGCATCCCTGATGAAAAGTTCCTAATCCGCCATTCTGCCTTGGTCACTGCTGCCTCTTTTTCATCGTTTTTTGAAACAAAAAACAAGTCTCTATAATATGTTACTAAATAACATTATTACTTGTCAATAGTAATATATGGGTATTTGCGGAATTATACAAGACTTTTCGGTTTACGGAATTTTTGCTATGATTGGTAAAGATGAAGAAGCAGGTTCCCGCAAAAAACGCGACCATAAACCAGAGAATAAAAATACTCCGAAAAAGCCTGAATCTGACTCAAAAAGAGTTCGCGCAGAAAATTGCTGTTTCAACGTCTTTTCAAACCTTGATCGAACTTGAACAGAAAAAAGTCCTTGACCGGCATATCAAACTGATTGTTTCCGTGTTTGGAGTAAACGAGGCGTGGCTGCGGACGGGGGAAGGGGAAATGCTTGCAAAAGACGTCACCCCGGACTACAAAATTGCCGAAACCGTGGACATTTTCAAACAATTAAACCCGTTTTTTCAGGATTTTATCCTGGATCAACTGCACAAATTACTCGAATATGAACAAAAAGATACCAAAGGAACCAAAAAACGGTCCCCCACGGCAAAAGTTGAAGTAAAAACATAATATGCATACTATCAGGCGAGCGATTTTCTTTGTATTCCTGCCGGCTGCTTTTATCGCCGCTGCAAAAACCGTCACCAAAAAAGGCAACCCTCGGATGCAGCTTAAAAATGCGCTTACGAGCGACGGCTTAGGCGCATCGCTAAAAAGAAAATAGTAAAGCCGATTATGGCAACAATAATCCAACTAACCAACTGTAAAACCATCGTCAACCTCCTATGAACCAGCGTAAAACGGTATCTATTATGTTTACAATACCCAACGCGCCGACAAAAAGACCAAAGAGCGCAAATGCCTTCACGATTTTATTTTCTGGTTTATCCATAATCATTAGCATTTTTTCAAGCGTCTGATTGATATTGTCCAGTTTTTCAGCTACTTTTTCCATACCGTTACCTGTGTCTATTTATAATATACAAAGCAAAACCAATATTGTCAATAAAAAAAGGGCGGTTATGAGCCGCCCTTTTGATAAACATTAATTACAAATCTATTTAATCAGGCTGAACGCAATGGCTACGCCGGAGAACACGATGGCGACCGTGGTTGCAAGTACCATAACGTTGTTAAATGACGGTCCAGCCGTATCTTTCAGCGGATCACCGACAGTGTCACCAATGACCGCCGCTTTGTGCTGGTCGCTGCCCTTACCGCCAAGGTTGCCGCGTTCTATGAATTTTTTCGCATTGTCCCACGCGCCGCCGGAATTGAGCATAAATACCGCCAGTGCGAAACCAGCCAATACCGTTCCTGCAAGGAAACCAACGACACCGGCCGGACCCAATATCAAGCCGGCAAGAATCGGTGAGCCGATAACAATAAGGGTAGGAGCGATCATTTCTTTCAACGCGCCCTTTGTGCAAATATCGACACAGGTTGCATAATCTGCCTGAACACCTTCTTTGCCTTCCAGCAATCCTATAATTTCTCTGAACTGGCGTCTGACTTCATCAACAATTTTCATTGCCGCGCGCTGTACAGCGGAGATACAAAGGGCGGAGAAATAGAATACCATTGCCACCCCGCAGAAGAAACCAATCAAGACAGGCGGATTGATAACTGAGAGATCAAGCAATTCACGTCCTGCGGCTTCAAGTTTGGTATTCACCAGGTTTACATAGTTAACCAAAAGCACCAGAGCGGTAAAGGCGTTTGATGCAATGGCAAAGCCCTTTCCGGTAGCGGCAGTAGTATTGCCCAATGAGTCAAGGGCGTCAGTGCGCTCACGCACTTCATGGGGCAACTTTGCCATTTCCGCAATACCGCCTGCGTTGTCCGCAACGGGGCCAAAGGCATCGGTAGCAAGGATGATGGCATTGGTGGCAAGCATTGCTACTGCGGCAAGTCCAATCCCGTACAGACCTATGTTAAAATCTGCGTAACCGCCGGAAACAAAGAATGCGGCAAGCACGGCACCCGATATCGTCAGCATCGGCAGGGTAACAGACCGCATACCAAGGGACAAACCGCCAATTATCAGAGTGGCGGAACCGGTTTTACTCGCATCTGCAAGTTCACGCGTTGGCTTGCTGGCATCTGAAGTATAATACTCAGTTAAAAAGCTAATGATGAAACCGGAAACAATGCCTACAATTACCGCGCCGAAAATACCATACGCGAATTCGGACATACGGCCGGCATTTTCCGCATTTCTTGCAATAAACAATATTGCCGGTAAAGTTCCGATAGCCGCAAGACCGCCTGCGATAAAGACGCCCCTGCGCAGCGCGTTTAGAAGCGTCTTTTGGTCGGTTTGCTCTTTTGTCCGTACAAAGAATGTACCGACAATCGACATCAATACACCGATTATACACACAATGATTGGGAGCAGCATACCCGCAACACCGTACCCGGCGGCAAAACCAATGGCAACGGTTGCCACAAGGGCGCCGGAGTTGGATTGATGAAGGTCTGCGCCCATTCCGGCAACGTCACCAACATTGTCGCCAACATTGTCGGCGATAACAGCCGGGTTTCTCGGATCGTCTTCGGGAATGCCCGCTTCGACTTTTCCTACAAGGTCTGCGCCGACATCGGCTGCCTTGGTGAATATACCGCCGCCGACACGGGCAAACACTGCCATGACCGAAACGCCCATTCCAAAGGTTATCATGGTTTGCGCGATAACTTCATCGGTGACCTTGAACCCGAATTTAAGAACGGTGTACCATGTAATAACTTCGAGTATCTGGAATCCGTTGACCACAAAACCCATGACCGTTCCGGACGAAAAGGCTACACGAAGCGATTTGTTCAGACCTTCGGTTGCGGCTTGAGCGGTGCGGACATTTGCTCTGGTAGCAACTTTCAAACCGACAATACCGCAAAGCCCGCAAATAAAACCGCCCGATAAAAAAGCGAACGGTGTAAACTTATTGACAAGCGTGGCGCCATCAGCTGTCTTGATAAATGAAAGCACCAGCAAAACGATGAACATGAAGACGAAAAAAGCGGCAACGGTAGTGTACTGACGCCTTATATACGCGTCTGCACCGGTGCGAATGGCTAATGCAATCTTCTTCATGACATCACTGCCCTCAGAATACTTCATCACCTTGCGTCCCTGGAAAAAAGCGAATAAGAGCGAAACCGCTGCTCCTATGAACCCCACGAAAAACAAATTTTCGACCATTTAGTCACTCCTAATATAAATTAATATAACTACCTTTTACCATAAAGGTAGGCCGAATGTCTATAGCTTTTTCACCGAAAGATGCCGAAAATCAGGGCCTTAGAGCGTTTACAGGCGCGCCGCTGGTACCCCCGGAAAGTACCGTTGACATAGACCTCTATTTGTACGCATATAGATATATGAAACGAATTGCGGTAATTGGCGCAGGTGTATCTGGAATGGCGGCGGCAATATACTGCCTTAAAAGCGGGTTGGATGTGACCGTTTATGAAAAACATACCAAAAGCGGGGGCCTGTGTTCCGGCTGGAAAAGAAGCGGGTACTCGTTTGAAGGCGCGGTTCACTGGATTAATGATTCTGCGGCAAGCGACCCGATTTATCGTTTATGGTGTGAAACCGGCATTTTGGGGGACGAGGTTGCTGTTTTCCGCAGTGATCCGTATTTTGTGTATGAATACAACGGCATAAAGATACACATTTACCGGGACATCCACAAACTCAAAGCGCATCTTCTGGAAATATCCCCGGATGATAGCAAAGCAATTGAGATGCTCTACCGGGATGTGCAGGCCATACGCAAAGTTAAAATTCCATTATTTGATATTCCAGGCCTGAAAACACGAAAGAAAAACCGTCTTGATATCCCGTTGCTGCTGCAAATGATTCCCGGCATTTTAAAATTAGGCCGCCTGTCAAAATATTCGGCCAAAGAATACGCCGCGGCATTCAAACATCCCGGCATACGAAAAGCCCTGGGTGAATTTGTGGTGTACGAACAATTCAGCAGCCTGAGTCTGCTGCATACCATGGCGTGTTTCATGGATTCCGGCGTGTACCCCAAAGGAGGTTCACTGGAACTGGGAAAACGCATGGAACAAAAAATCAAAGCTCTGGGCGGCCGCATACTATTCAATACCAAAGTTGATTCGGTACTGTTTGATGGTAAAACAGCGCGCGGCATTACCGTACAGGGTGAACATATTCCTTTTGATGCAGTGATTGTGACCCAGGATTTATTGACCGTGCAGAGCTTGCTTGGCAGCCAGCCAAAAGACAAATGGATACAGGCCGCACAACACGATCCTCCGGTGCAGACAACGTTTGCATCCATTGGCGTGCGCGAAGATTTACGCGATATGCCCTATGCGTTTGCGCTTGACGGTGATATACACGTTGGCGGGATTCCATACGATTGCATTACCCTGACTAACTATGCAGAACATACCAGTTATGCGCCGCCCGGTTGCACTTCGCTGACCTGCTCATTTACCGGTGACAGCTATGCGTATTGGAAAGCGCTTAAGGAAAACGGCACTTACGAGGAACACAAACAACAGCTTGCCGACGAGCTCAAGCGGATTATTGAAAAAAATATGCCCCGCCTGCAGGATAAAATTGCCGTAATTGATATCGCCACCCCGTTGACATATGAACGGTACACCGGTTCGTACAAGGGCGCGTGGATGACCGTATTGCTGAAAAGCAGCAAGCCGTCACTGCCACGATCCATTTCCGCCGCCTATAAACGCCTGTACTTTGCCGGTTTCCGAACCAGAGCGCCGGGCGGCCTGCCCATTGCATTGCTTTCAGGTTACAAAGCAGCGCAATATGTGTGCAGAGATTTGGGGATGGTGTTTGAGGGAACAGTAAAATAATTTTGGATATCTCCCCGCTTGTTTTAGCTTATTGATTGTGCTAAAATTACGGTATGGACACCGAAGTTCAAAAGGAAGTGAACAAACTTAAAGAACTCATCATTAACGCCATACCAGTAGAGCAAATTTACCTGTTTGGCTCGTATGCGTATGGCACACCTCACAAGGGTTCAGACCTGGATTTTTATGTTGTACTAAAAGATGATGTTCAGATGAGAGACCTTGACGCAGGCTTACAGATACGCTTTGCAATTGCACGAAGCCAAACTATGGGAGTAGATATAGTTACCAAAAAGAAAAAAGACTTTTTGAATCGCATTTATGATTTTACGCTTGAGCAAAAAGTAACAAAAGACGGAATTAGGATTTATGGCTGATCAAACACAAACCACAGGTTTTAATACCTCTGAAGATTGGAGGCTTCTTGCAGAAGATGATTTATCTGTTGCCGAGTATCTTGCCGCCAATATGAGACCGGTTCCAACACATCATATAGCCTTTCATTGTCAACAAGCGGCGGAAAAATATTTGAAAGGAGCTCTGGTAATTCTGGGAGTAGAACCGCCATATACCCATGATTTAATATTACTTTATAATCTATCAGAAAAACATCGGCCTTCGTATGTAAGTATTTTTTCTTCTTGCTCAATAGTCACCCAATTTTCTGTTCAGCCTCGGTATGATCGTGGACTAAGTATTTCCGATGATGATATACGTCTTGTCCTAACTCACACAAAAACAATCAGGGATTTTTTACAAAAAGAAGTTCCGGAATTGTTTAAAAATGAAATAAAAAACAATGCTACAGAAAATGAGGAGCAGCATTAACATTATGAAAGAAATATCCCTTACCGGTATAAAACCAACCGGAGATTTACACATTGGCAATTATTTTGGCGCGATAAAACCTGCGCTGGAGCTTGCCAAAACCTACGATGCTCGATACTTTATCGCCGATTACCACGCCCTGAATACGATGAAAGACCCTGCCGAGCTGAATACCACGATCAGGCAGGTGGCGGCGGGCTGGCTGGCGGCGGGGCTTGATCCGGAACAGGTTATTTTTTACCGGCAAAGCTCTGTCCCCGAAGTGTTTGAACTGACCACCATGCTGATGGCGTTTACCGCCAAAGGCCTGATGAACCGTGCCCACGCCTACAAAGCGATGGTGCAGGATAACACCGAAAAAGGCAACGACCCCGATGCAGGCGTCAATATGGGATTGTTTACCTACCCGATACTGATGGCTGCGGATATCATCCTGTTTGATTCCGATATCGTGCCGGTCGGCAAAGATCAGGTGCAGCATATCGAAATGGCCGCGGACATTGCCCAATCGGTAAACGCCAACTACGGCAAGCCTGTATTGAAAATTCCCCGCGCCGGTGTGCAGGACGACTCCGCCATCGTGCCCGGGCTTGACGGCAGAAAAATGAGCAAGAGTTATAACAATACCATCCCTCTCTTTGTGCCGGAAAAAACCCTGCGAAAAACCATTATGCGGGTAGTGACCAATTCCCAGGGCGTTGAGGAACCCAAAGACCCGGACAGCAGCCAGATTTTTTTATTGTACAAATTGTTTGCCAGCGCGGAAGAACAAGCCGCCCTTGCCAGCCGTTATCGTGCCGGCGGTATGGGCTGGGGCGAAGCGAAGGAAGAACTATTCCGCGCCGCCAACCGCGAGCTAACCCCCATGCGCGAACGCTACGACGCAATCATGGCGGACATCCCCGCGTTAGACAAAATCCTTGCCCAGGGCGCCGAAAAAGCCCGCCCCATCGCCGCTGCCACCGTCACCCGATTCCGAAAGGCCGCCGGGGTTCAGTAGCTTGTCACGCATTTACGAAATATATAAAATAGTGTAAGGAGAACACTATGGGATTCGCATTGAATTTATATCCATTTACTTACCGGGCGAAATTTGCCAACGGAACCTGGACCGAGGAGTATCTGGAAAAACCTCACGGAACGCCGGAATCAGAAGCGGCAATGAGCGCAGAAGAACGGGGCAAAATTGAAAATGCCCGTAATTGCCATGACGATATGCCGCTGGTCAACTACACCAGCCAGTACGGCCTGTCCTGTTTTGAAGGCCTCAAGGCAATGCCGCAGAAAAACGGCGGACTGGCCATTTTTCGGCTCGATCAAAATGCGGCGCGCTTTGCCCGTTCCATGAAAGGCCTTTTAATGCCGCCCTTCCCCGAAGACCTTTTTATCAAAGCCGTCCTCGAAACCGTTAAGCGCAATGCCGACCTCGGTTTTACGCTTCAATATAACCCTGAATGGGAAAAAGACTCTTTTATGAGCGCTTCATCGGTGTATATACGGCCCTTTACCATGGCGGAAGGCGGCATTGGCGTGAACATTTCCAAAGAGCCCTGGGCTATCGTGATCTGTACGCCGGTTGGTTCTTACTTTTCCGCCAAGAATTTTGACGCAATAGTAACCGATCGTATTCGGGCGACACCCAAGGGCACCGGCTGGATAAAAGCCTGCTCCAACTATGTAATATCGACCATCGCAAAACACGAAGCCCTGGAAGCCGGGTATATGGAATGTGTGTTCCTTGACGCAACCCACCGCAAATATATTGAAGAAGGCTCATCCTGTAACATCTTCTTTTATTTGAAGTCCGGCGAACTGGTAACCCCGGAATTAGGCGACACGATTCTGCCCGGCATCACCCGTGCCAGCATGATCGAGCTTGCCCGCGACCGCGGCATCAAAGTCAGCGAGCGCCAAATCGCCATTGAAGAAGCGATGGCCGAAGCCAAAGAATGTTTCGTAACTGGCACCGCCGCCGGCGCCACACCGATCAACTCCCTTACCTGGCAAGGCAAAAAAGCCATCTTCAACGATGGCAAAGTTGGCGAACTCACCAGCGAACTCCGCAACACCATTAAAGGCATCCAATACGGCGCCTTACCTGACACAAAGGGGTGGATGACGAAAGTTTGCTAACGAGAGTGTGCTGACGCGGGTCATCTGAAAGATGACCTGTTATATAACTTCCACTCGGCACTAGGCCGCAGGCCTGCTGACGCGGGTATGACTTCCTTTCGTCACCAGGCCGTAGGGCTTGGTGATGGGGGGTTGAATGCGTACCCAGTCTTTATATTTCTAAAATATTTATTGTATGCGAAGGGTTTAATACCCCGCCCTTTAGAGCGTTCTTGAGGGTATTAAACCATGATACAGATTCCTTACGAAAACAATATGGGGCTGTCCAAGAAGTAACTATTGGGCAGCTTTTTTTATGTTCGCAAGTGTAATTTGGATCAAAAATTTCGGACGTCCGAAATTTTGGGGTATATACAATTTAATGTCAGAATTTGGTGTCTATTATCCTGTTTTATTCCGGTTTAACCGGTATATTTGCTTCAAATTGTATCTGAGAGAGAGTAACCCTCACTCAGTTGAGACTTTTGCCGTTTCCCGAAGCAGAAATCGCCTATAGCCCTGATTTTCTTTAATCTGTCCCAAAACCGTTTCTACTTCAACTGACCGCTGTTTTCTCAGTTCTTTGAACGGCAATACTTGCACAATTCGCACTCGTACCAGTCAATGGTTATCGGATATCCCGCATCTGTCTTTCTTCGTATAGTTCCTCTCAGCGTCAGTTTTCTCTCGTTCGGACAGGTGTAACATTGCTCTTTTCGGTTTAACTCCCAGCCGTTTTGCCTGACGCCGAAGGTGCGGTTTTAGGGTCTTCGTATTGCTTTCTGAAATATATCATATCTAACCACAAATCCATTCTCGGTTCCTATCTGTACATTGTAAGCCGGTTTTAACTGCCCGTTCCGCATATGGTCTTCTTTCATTCGCATAAACATTGCGTCTTTGTCCGTTTTGGAATAACTGTTCCGTTTGCCGCAGATCCGTTTTGCTTTTTCATACTTTTTTT
>WQXQ01000096.1 GCA_009784775.1 Treponema sp. | reverse complement strand
CGCGGCGGCGCAGGCTTCCCCACCTGGCTTAAATGGGACCTGGCGCGTAAAGCGCAGGGTGATAAAAAATACATCATCTGTAATGCCGACGAAGGCGACCCGGGCGCGTACATGGATCGCTCGCTCATTGAAGGTGACCCCCATTCAGTAATCGAAGGAATGATCACCGCCGGTAAGGCAATAGGTGCCAACGAAGGGTATGTGTACATACGCGCCGAATATCCTCTGGCCATTGAACGGCTGAAACGTGCTCTCAAGCAAGCCACTGAATACGGCCTGTTGGGAAAAAACATACTCGGTTCCGGCTTTGACTTTACTATTGAAATACGTTTGGGCGCGGGAGCCTTTGTCTGCGGCGAAGAAACGGCGCTGATAAAATCCGTTGAAGGCAACCGGGGAATGCCCGTGCCAAAACCGCCGTTCCCGGCGAACAAAGGATTATGGGAAAAACCGACCGTTATTAACAACGTAGAAACCCTTGCCAATATTCCGGTGATAACCGCCAAAGGCGGCGCATGGCTTGCCAAAATGGGAACGGAAAAATCCAAGGGAACCAAAGTATTCGCCCTTACCGGAAAAGTAAAAAATTCCGGCCTGGTGGAAGTGCCGATGGGAACAACCCTGCGGGATATTGTATTTGATATCGGCGGCGGTATTAAAAACGGTAAAAAATTCAAAGGTGTGCAGAGCGGCGGGCCTTCGGGAGGTATCCTGACCGAAGCATCGCTGGACTTGCCCATCGACTTTGAAACGCTTACCGCAAACGGCTCCATGATGGGTTCCGGCGGTATGATCGTTATGGATGAGGACGATTGCGTTGTTGACGTTGCTCGTTTCTACATGGAGTTTTGTGTCGAAGAAAGCTGCGGGAAATGTTCTCCCTGCCGGATTGGAACGATGCAAACCCTTAAGCTTTTGGAAAAAATTGCCGGCGGTAACGGCGAAGATGCCGATATGGCAAAACTTGAAGAGATAGGCATGGCGATGACCAAGGCAAGTCTCTGTATGCTCGGCGGTACAGCGGCAAATCCTGTATTGTCCACGCTCCATAAATATCACGATGAATACCTTGAGCATATTCATGATAAAAAGTGCCGCTCCGGAAAATGCAAAAATCTGGTGCGTTTCCTTATTGATACGCCCAAGTGTATTGGCTGCGGCATTTGTGCAAAAAAATGTCCCGCCAACTGTATAATAGCTGAAGATGCCGCAAAATATCCTGACAAGAAAAAGCCGCCCTATCTTATTGAACAGGGTGCGTGTGTCAAATGCGGCGAGTGTCTGAAAGTGTGCAAATTCGGCGCGGTAATAAAGGCTTAAGGAGTTAACAGATGATAAACTTTAAGATAAACGGCATTCCGGTTCAGGCTGAAGAAGGGGTTACCATTCTTGATGCGGCCAAAAAAGCGAATATAAAAATCCCCACCCTGTGTTACAATCCCGATCTTTCTCCCTGGGCATCCTGCGGCCTCTGCATAGTTCGCATGGCCGGTAGTCCCAAAATGGTTCGCGCCTGTACCACGTCGATAGACGGGGGCTTTGAAGGTAAAGATATTATCACCCATGATAGTGAAATTATCGCCACACGGCGCATTATCCTGGAACTTATTCTTTCCAATCATCCCAATGATTGTCTGCAATGTTCCCGCAGCGGCAGCTGCGAGTTGCAGACCCTTACTGCGGATTTTGGTATTCGGGAAATGCCTTACAAAAAAATGGTCAACGAGATACCTGTTGACGATTCGAATCCAGCCATTGTATTGTGTCCCGAAAAATGTATACGCTGCGGGCGCTGTGTCAAGGTTTGCCAGGATGTGCAGAATGTGTGGGCGCTGGAATTCCAGGGCCGCGGCTTTAAGGGAAAAATTGCCAGCGCTGCCGATACTCCGTTAGGCGAAAGCCCCTGTATCAAGTGCGGCCAGTGCGCTGCTCATTGTCCGGTTGGCGCCATTTATGAACATGACGATACGGTAAAGGTCTGGAACGCACTGCATAATGCTGATCTTCATACGGTTGTGCAGATTGCGCCGGCAGTTCGCGTTGCCCTTGCCGAAGAATTCGGTCTTGAGCCGGGAACAATCATCACCAAAAAGATCTACGCTGCGCTCCGGCGGCTTGGCTTCAAAACCGTGTTTGACACCAACTTCTCCGCAGACCTGACAATCATGGAAGAAGGTTCGGAGCTGGTAAAACGCCTCACCGAAAAAGGCAGCGCTATTCCGCTGATTACCTCGTGCTGCCCGGCCTGGGTGGATTATCTGGAAAAATATTATACCGATATGATTCCCAATTTCTCGACGGCAAAATCGCCGCAGCAAATGATGGGTGCGATGATCAAAGCCTATTGGGCGGATAAAGCCAGCGTAACACCGGAAAAAGTGTACTCGGTTTCGGTAATGCCCTGTACTGCCAAGAAATGGGAAACCCAACGCAATGACGATATGAAAAGCGCCGGAACGTTTTTGAAGAAAGACACCGGCTACGATGTTGATATTGTCATTACCACCCGCGAACTTGCCCGCATGATCAAGCAGGCCGGCATTGATATTCTTAATCTTGCCGATGAAGAAGCGGACAGCCCGATGGGTCCCTACACCGGTGCGGGAACGATATTCGGCGTGACCGGCGGTGTTATGGAAGCCGCAGTTCGCAGCGCATATTACCTTGTCACCAAAAAAGAACTCCCCGATGTAAACTTTACTCCCGCCCGCGGGCTTGAAGGCGTCAAGGAAGGTGAAGTTGATTTTGGCAATGGAACCAAAATCCGCATCGCTGTTGCCCACCAAATGGGAAACATTGCCGCGGTTCTGGACAAAATCCGCGCCGCTCGTGTCGCAGGACAGGAACCCCCGTATCACTTTGTCGAAGTAATGGCCTGCCGCGGCGGTTGTGTTGCCGGCGGCGGTCAGCCTTATGGCGCCACCGACGAAGTCCGCAAGCAGCGTTCTAGCGGCATTTACAAAGATGATACACAATCAAAGTACCGTTGTTCGCATTTGAATCCCTGCATCAACCAGGTATACAAGGAATTCCTTGGCGAGCCCGGCGGCCACAAAGCGCACGAACTGCTGCATACGAAGTATGTAGAACGGGAGTTGTATATAAAGTAGAGTTTTTAACCACGAACCATCACGAACCACACGAACTTATGCAAACATATTTTTATGTGTGTTCGTGTTGGTTCGTGGTAGAATTAGGGGAGTGGTGGTTTAGGGGAAAGTTAATACAAATCAGAATGAGAGCCGGTTCGGTAAAACATTATTTCATTGGTAGATTTTACAGCGCGATAAATGAGAACCCAATCCGGTTCAATATGGCAGCCCCATTTACCTTTCCATTTGCCGTGCAAAGTCTAATCGTCCGAGTCCAAATCTACAAGCATTTCCTCCAGAGAATTGTATCTTTTTGCAGGAATTTCGCCGCACAAGATCGCATCCCCTTCTTTAAAAGCAGCGATGGTTTCAGCGTTAAATTGTTCCTCTCCTGTAATGGGGTCGCGGAGTTTAGTGCACATGGGGCAGCCTTCGGACATAATATCCGCTTGCCTATCGGCTTTTGCCTTGAGATAGCGCGCGAAATCAATAACTTGAGAAGTATAATCTTCGGGCAGGGAATTCATGACCTTAATAAGGTCATTATAAACAGGTTGTGCAACCGGCATTTTCTTACTCCTTATGGTCTAGTTAAGATAAATATAGCATGAAAAGGAGCAATAGTCAATGTTTTGTTCAAAATACGCCCACTAGGAACAACTCTCGAAAATAGAGTAAAATCATTATACATATGCAAAACCCCTGTTTTTCGGAAGAAGCAATTTTTGGTTACATCGATTATACATTACTCAAGGCGGTCACTTCGTGGGAGGACATTAAAACCCTTTGTGATGAGGCGGTTCGTTTCAAAACCGCTTCGGTATGTGTTCCTCCTGTGTACGTGAAGCGTATTCGTGATGCGTATGGGGAAAGGCTGAATATTTGTACGGTAATTGGTTTTCCGCTTGGTTATTCGGTTACCGCTGCGAAAGCGCTTGAAACAAAACAGGCGCTGGCTGATGGCGCTTCCGAGATTGATATGGTGATTAATATCGGCGATGTAAAAAATGGTGAGTATAACCTTGTACTGAAAGAAATAAAAACGATCAAGGAAATATGCGGGGATGCAATCCTTAAAGTCATTATCGAAACCTGTTACCTGAGCGAAGCAGAAAAAATCCACCTATGCCGTATTGTTACCGAGGCAAAAGCGGACTATATCAAAACCTCCACCGGCTTTGGCCCCGCCGGCGCAGTGTTAGCCGATATTGCACTTTTCAAAAAACACATTGGACCAAATGTTAAGATAAAAGCCGCCGGCGGCATAAAAACCCGCGAAGATATGGAAGCCTTTATCAATGCCGGCGCAGATCGCATTGGAACAAGCTCCGCGGCATCCTTGTTTACTTAATTATTTCTTCCTCTTCCCATTCAGCTTCAGGGAACATTACTCTAATGGCATTTATTCTTTTTTTTGCGAGTGTAATATATGCTGTTTCTCTTTCTATTCCGATAAAATTTCTATTTAATTTTTTTGCGACAGCGCCCGTTGTTCCTGTTCCAAAAAACGGATCAAGTACAAGGTCTCCTTGTTTTGTTGTTGATAATATCACTCTTTTTAATAATTCTTCAGGCTTTTGTGTTGAATGGGCTTTTTTACCGTCATCACCTTTTAAGCGTTCTCCTCTGATACACAATCCGATTTGCCAGACAGACGTCATTTGTTTATCGCCGTTGTATTTTTTCATCATCTTATGGTTAAAGGTGTATTTTTTATATTTTTCCCCTTTTGAACACCACAAAAGCGTTTCGGTAGCGTTTGTAAAACGAGTGCCTAAAAAATTGGGCATTGGGTTGGTTTTATACCATGTGACATCGTTTAATATCCAAAACCCCAAATTTAACATAATATTACCGACCCGGAATATATTATGGTAACTGCCTATTACCCATATTGAACCGGTATCTTTTAGTATACGCTTACATTCCTTAAGCCAGGTTATGCAAAATTCATCATACTCAGAAAAAGAGCCGAACTTATCCCATGCATCGTCTACTCCGTCTACTTTTGTATTATTTGGTCTATATAAGGCGTTTTTTAACTGCATATTGTACGGCGGATCTGCAAAAATTAAATCTACAGAGTTCTCCGGGAATTTCTTCAATTCCTCAATACAATCACCCCGAATTATAGTATTAACCTTCATAATATTTACTGTATCAGACTATTTTTATCCTATCAATATACCCTATATATCAGCTGTCCCTTCAGGGCGAGGTTGTTGTTTACTTGTTTTTTTTTATGTCAATCGTTATAGTGTAACCATGAAACGAAAAGCGCTCATAATGTATGGCGGCTGGGAAGGCCATGAACCGCAGGCTATTGCTGATCGTTTCAGGAATTTTCTTGAAACCGAAAACTTTGAGGTTTCATTGAGCGAGACCATTAGCGTTCTTGAAGACAGGGAGCGGCTTTTGGGACTGGATTTATTTATTCCCGTTTGGACTATGTGTGCCGAACAATTGCCGGATTCTTTTTTTGATCCGTTGCTTGAGGCCGTTGGTTCCGGGCTGGGAATGGCAGGTTGTCATGGAGGAATGTGCAGCGCTTTCAGCAGTAATCTTACATGGCTGTTTTTGACCGGCGGGAATTTCATAGCCCATCCCGGCGATGACGGTGTCCGCTATCGAATCAATATCACAAACAAGTCGCACCCCATTACCAAAGGCATCAAAGATTTTGATGTGGTGTCGGAACAATATTATATGCATGTTGATCCTGCCAACGAGGTTCTGGCGACAACGCGTTTCCCCACGGTCAAAGGGTATCATTCGGCCAATGGCGAAGTTGATATGCCTCAGGTGTGGACACGAAAATGGGGAGAAGGCCGGGTGTTTTACAATGCACTTGGGCATCACAACGATATTTTTGACATACCGGAAGCCTGGGAATTAATGAAACGGGGAATGGTATGGGCGGCACGATAAGGAGGGAATTATGCAGAGGATAGGCATTGCGGGAATAGGAGACATCAGTCGGATTTATCTTGATAATCTGACGAAAGTATTTGGTAAACAGGTACAGGTCACCGCAGTAACCGATACCATTTTTGAACGGGCGGAAAAAGCGGCCGCGGATTATAACGTAAAGGCGTTTCGATCTGCCGAAGAAATGGTGCATAGCGCCGATGTTGATATGCTGCTGAATTTAACCCCGCCGCAATTTCATTTTGAGCTTGCCCTTGCCGCAGTAAATGCCGGCAAACATGTTTACAATGAAAAACCATTTTGCGTAAAACGGGAAGAGGCGGCCTGTCTGATTAAGGCTGCGGCGGAAAAGGGCGTAAGGGTAGGCGGAGCGCCGGACACTTTCCTTGGCGCCGGCATACAAACCTGCATCAAACTGATCGATGACGGCTGGATTGGCCGTCCGTTAGCTGCAACGGCATTCGTGTTGAATCACGGCCCCGAACACTGGCATCCATCGCCGGAATTTATTTACAAGCAGGGCTGCGGTCCGCTGTTTGACATGGGGCCGTATTATCTTACCGCTCTGGTAAACCTGTTGGGGCCAGTCACCAGAGTTGCAGGCAGCGCCAAAATAGGCCTTGCACAACGACTTATCACCAGCGAGCCGCTGAACGGTACGGTTATTGATGTTGAAGTGCCCACGTATATAGCCGGTGTATTTGATTTTGCCAGCGGCGCAGTGGGAACCATTATTACCAGTTATGAAACGCATTTCCACACGCTTCCATGTATGGAGATTTACGGAACTGAAGGCACACTGCGCCTTCCCGATCCCAATACTTTTGGCGGCCCCATTTTTATTAAGCGTTTCAATGCGGAAGAGTGGTCAGAGATTCCTCTGGTTAAAAACTATGCGGAAAATTCGCGGGGTATTGGCATTACCGATATGGCTGTGGCGATAGCAGAAAAACGCCCGCACCGCGCTTCTGCAGAGCTTGTGTACCATGTATTGGATATAATGCACGGTATATTTGACGCATCGGAATCGGGAAAGTATTACAAGGTGAAAAGCAAGTGTAAACGGCCTGCGATGTCAGTCATGTAATGCCTGCGGTGCAAGCGGATCGTCCTTTAACGATAAATCAGTTAAAGAATTCAGCTTGTAAAACAAAATTCTTGGATTATCTCCTGCCAGAATACTCAAAACCGATTCCAGTTGAATCGTTTTTAACAGATGTGTGTATTCATCTTTTTCCTGCGCAATGATGTTTGACAGGATTCTGTAAATGATTTCCCGATCGCAGCCATCAACGCCAAAATACATTCCGTATTCAAATATATCGCGCTCATTGATTTTTTCACCATCAAGTTCGTTTTCCAGCGCCAACAATCCTTCCCTTCTTGTTTTTGCAGAGCGATCCAGTGCATACTTTACAAAATTTGAATACTTTTCGATAAATTCATTTCGATTCATGCAATTAACTCTCCTTCATCATATCCAACAATAATTTCTCCTGTATTTGTCAGGTAGCGAACAATATCAAGAATTTTTTTCTGCGCTTCTTCAACATGAGATGCGGGTATTAGCCCCATATATTCCATATCTTCTTTTAACATTTCAGCCGCTCTTTTGGATATATTCCCGAATATTTTTTCTTGTATCGCTTTTTCCGTTCCTTTTAACGCTTTGGCGAGTACTATAGAATCAACTTCTCTTAGGATTTTTTGAATTGCCTTGTCATCTAAATCCAGAATACTGTCAAACCTGAACGGTATAAAATGCTTTATTTTATAATTTCTGTCTTCTGTAATTACCTGGGCAACAGCCCATGTGTCGCCTTTTAGTTCAAGGTTATTTATTGCGTCGCAGTAATTTTCTGCTTTTACCGTATAATCATCATCGGGCGAATCATTGTCGAATACTTTTATTGCTATTTTATCGACCGATTTTTTATGTCCGCATACGGTAATAACAACTCTTCTCTCATTACTCATAACATCTCCTGAATGTGTTATTGCTGTAAAAGGGCGTCAAAAGCGGCGAGCACTTTGGGATCATCCCAATGAATGCTTCCCACGAGCTTCCCGATAATCATGCCTTTCCGGTCAAGAATAAACGAAGTGGGAATTGCTTCAATGCCATACAGGGAACCTACCCTGTTATTCCGGTCGACAGGTACGGGGTAGGTATAGCGGTTATCCTGGATAAATTTTCGCACTCTGGCAGGATCTTCGCCGCCGTTAACTGCAAGAATTTCCAGTCCCTGATTTTTGAATCGTTGATACAGGACTTCCATGGAAGGCATTTCTGCCCGGCAAGGCGGGCACCAGGTTGCCCAGAAATTAAGAAATACCACTTTTCCTTTGTAAGCAGAAAGCTCCATGGTTCCCCCGCCAAGAAGAGGCAGTGAAAAATTTGTTGCCTCTATAGCTTGATCAAAAATGCGGATTTTTGTTTCACGAAAAGCCTGTTTTGCTTCGGCGGAAATTTGAGCATGAACCTGATACGGAAACGATGCAAATAAAATTGCGCAAAAAACGATGAGCGACGAAACCTTTCTCATAACGCCTCCTTATTCAATTATAAAGCCTGAAGCCAGTTTAGCCAAGCGGCAAAAGCTCTGAAAATGGGAGCCTTGTCTGCGGCCCAGTCAATGTATTGGTATTGCCATTGCTGCAGGGCAATGTTCAGGGCGGCAAATTGGCCGGTCAAAACAAGAATGCCCATAATGATAAGCAGAATGCCGCTGATTTTTTGGATGAGCGGCAGCCGGGCACGGAACCATTGAGCGGAAACAAGAAACCGGTCAAAAAAAGCCGCCGCCAAAAGGAAGGGGAGGCCAAGCCCAAAGGAATATACCGCCAGATATACCGCGGCGATGCCCGCTTTGCCGCTTTGCCCTGCCAAAAACAGTACGCCGGTAAGGATTGGCCCGATGCAGGGAGTCCATCCCGCGCCAAAAGCCGCTCCTGCCAGAAATGCTCCTGCCTGTCCGCGCCAAAAACCGGCGTTACGGGCTTTCCCTTTTATGTGCAGCCGTTTTTCATAGTTCAAAAAAGAAAGAAAGTCAAACAGAATGTTTAATCCCAGAATAATGACCATTACCCCTGCACCAATTCGTATATACCGTGAAACGCCGCCCATGAGCAAAAAAGTAGTGGAGACGATAATAGCCAAGCCAACAAAAACCGCCGAAAAGCCCAGAATAAAACTAATCGTCGTAATGAACAAAACAGGCCTGCCTGCTAATTTGACAGGTGAGTTTTGCGTTTGGGTGCCGCCTCCCAGTATACTCAAATAAGATGGTATGAGAGGAAGGACGCAGGGAGATAAAAATGAAAGCAGCCCTGCAGCAAAAACCAGCAATACCGAAGGATATTCACCCATATGTACAGTATAGGCAACGAACGCAGTTTTGGTAAGGCGCGTGCGCAGGGTGGTTTCCCCTCTGCTTTTTTCTCGTTGGTTACCGATTACCGACTGAGGCGCAGTATAAGAATGAGAGGGAACGGCGTTATTACAAAATACGCCGATCCCATTTTCTCATCCCTCTGCTGCAAGGGCATGCACTTTTTCAATGGGGAGTTGTACCGCTTTGGCTATATTCTCTATGGGCATATCCATAGCAAGCAGATTCCGTACCACCTCTATTTTTCCGTGTTCAACCCATTTGGGGATAACTCCGGCTTTGGTGAATATATTTTCGAATATTGCTGGATACATCATATATGCATCGACAAAAACTTCTTCAAGTGTTGGTACTGTTTTCATATCAAGT
>WQXQ01000095.1 GCA_009784775.1 Treponema sp. | reverse complement strand
GATATGTACAACAGTAGCACTGTGAGGAATGCGCAGCAGTTGGGTCATATTACCAATCGGACTCCACTCTGAAGCGCGCGTTAAGGTTATACCGTTTCCTACGATTGTCATGTTTGTCATGTTTTCGCTTATAGATGGCAGCGCGCTGGTAAGAGCAATGGTAGTTTCTCCCGGTGTTACTCCATAAAAAACAATCTTGTTATCTGCCTGCGCTCTGGCAAGAGCGTAACGCAGGGTTCCCTGTCTTGTGTGGGCACTTGCATTGTCAGAAAAATCATTTACGATGTATACACCTTCCATTATATTATTAACAACCTTCATGCCGGGAATATTCCAAATCGCGCCTGTTTCCAGAGAATCCGGATCACGAACACCATTAATAATATTCCGTAACTCTATTGTATATTCTGTAATGTTGGAGTATGACGCATCAAGTTTCTCTATAAGTATATGTGATATAGTATCCTCTGTTTCATCTATAATAAAAGGATCGCCAACTTGAATATCACCGGTATTTGTTTTTTTTGTCAGAGTAACTTCTAATGCGTTATTGGGGGATTCATCCCATCCGATTGTCAGAATCCCATTGTTGTCGTCTTCACTGTATTCTGCACTCCAAAAATCTATTGTTGAGGCTTCTATCAGACTGGAGTATCTGATTCTTGCCATCTCGGTCCAGTCGTTTTCATACCCCAGGGCATTTCTAAACTGTATTTCTACAAGCCATATTATATTTTGATTATTCATTGTAGTGCTTGCAAACAAATTTAATGGGGGCGGATTTGTTCCCATTAACATCCAGTTACTTTCATGCATATAATGATGCACCCGAGTATCTATGTTTGATACTTCACAATAATATTCAATACGCCATCGCCACTGAAGATTTCTCTGATCGTCTCTTGTCCATGGTATATTCGGAGTTGCGTTGCTGAGCATTATACCCAGTGGTCTGCCGTCTTTATCGTTGTCATGAAAGGCAGAGAAATCGGTATTAATGACAAGATTTCTGTCATCACGATGAGGAGAATAATTGTACGTACCCCGGCTTGTAGAGTAATATCCGCTTAAGATCAGGCTTCCGCCGTTATTCGGAGGTGTCTTATCAATGACAACGGTAACAAAACGGCCTTCTTCTACTGCGGTTGTCCATTCATCAGCCGGAACCGCGGCTCCCTGTGTAGGTTCTGCTCGTTCGGGCAGAATAACAAGCCGGTATATTCCTGGGAGTGTACCTGCCGGAAAAGTATAGTTCACCTTATAAAAATTAACTCCCAAAGGATTTGTGGCATTATTCATCTGTCTGTATATAAGACCTGCGCTGTTTTGATCTGCTTCCATAAGTTCAAGATCATTATATCCATCATCATGGTAAGGTGTAAAAATAATTTCTTCAGGTGCACTTCCTCCCGTTCGTATTTCTTCGCCCCGAATGTTCGCATAATGAATTTGCGCTATCCTGACTGTATCAGGATCGATGTCCGCAATCTCGCCCACACTGCGTGAAACGCTGAAATAAAGATGCACTTCATAATCGTTGCTGCTGTTTGTCCGCAGCCGTCTGTCTCGTTCTGCCGGCGCCATCTGATAAAAAAAGCTGTTGACATGCGGATTATTCAGATCATGTATTGCCCACACATTATGTGCCTTGTATGCTCTGGTAACAATTTCATCATTGGTACGATAGGAAAATGAAACCGGAGCAGAAAGCCCGTTGCCGTTTGTTGCTAAAACACCCATCCCGACAGTCACGGTTATGTTGTAGTATCCGGGCGGCGGTGGATCTTTGGGGGATATGGTAATGGTCTGTGTACGCTCATCATACTCCGGAGTGTAAAAAAAAGTATCATGAAAATTGCCTGTTCCATTCCATGCGGTGCCATCGATATTTTGACCGTTTATCTGTATAAGGTTTTCACCAAAAAAGTTAATGGGCTGCCCATCATCATCCTCGTGAAGCAACTCCATTGAAAATTTTATGACAATTTGCTGGCCTCGTGTATAATAAAAACTACTGCTCATCAACGGGGGATTGGTCTGAATGATTGTGGGGCGATCGCCGCACCAGGGCACCAGGGTTACCGGTTCTGTTGTATATATCGTAACCGTAGCAATGTGCGATCCGGAAACTGTTTTGCTGTCAATTATGTTTACCTGATCGCTGGTAAACGCACGACCTGAGCTTTCTATCTCTGAAGCGCTGGATGATTTATCCAGTTCGTCATATATGCTTGTCGGGAATGCAAGCCACTTTTCAAATCCATAACCGGGCATGGCGCCGAACTCAACCTGAAAAGGATACCCCAGCCGCGTATCCCCGCACCTGCCTGTCCCCCTCTGGGAGCTGGAACCCCATTCTGTCGGAAAGCCTACAGTCACGATCAGCCGTTCCGCATTTGCCCAGGCAACTTCACCGTGAAGACCATCAAGAAAACGAGGATCGGACGGATTGTTAAAAAGTTCGCAGGAAGTAAAAAGAGAAAAGAGAAAGACAACCGTAAACAGAAACCGTTTTTGCATATAAATCACCCCTTTGTATATACTAATACACGGTTATTATATCGCATATGCATCGCACATTACAACTATACGGTATAGGTTTTTTAGAGATTATTTTTACCCTGCATTTGCCGCGCAAATTGCCGTGGCAAGGGCGTCGGCGGCATGATTGGGTTTGGGGATTGTGGGCAGGCCTAAAATGATCCGTACCATTTCCTGTACTTGCTTTTTATCGGCGCTGGCAACTCCCGTTACCCCCTGTTTAATGGCGTTGGGTCTGAATTCCAGCACCGGCAGGCCGCGTTCGGCAAGAACCGCGAAAATAACCCCGCGCGCTTCGGCAACGGGAATGGCGCTGGAAACATTTTTCCCAAAGAACAGAATTTCAACGGCTGCCTCGGCAGGATTATAGGTGTCCAAAACTGAACGGAGCGACTCCATAATAAGAAAAAGGCGTTCCGCCTGAGGACGTCCCGCCTTTGTTTCTATACTCCCATGAGCAACATGACGAATCTTCCCGCCCTGACAGTCCAGCACCCCCCACCCAGTAGACGCCAGCCCAGGGTCAACCCCAATAACCCGCCTCATTCCTCATTTCTCATTCCTAATTCCTCATTCTCCCGTATACCCTTCGGGGATGCTGATATTGGTGTAGACATTCTGTACATCGTCATTTTCTTCGAGCCTTTCTATCAAGCGCAGAATTTTTGCAGTGGCCTCATTGTCAAGCGTCACATCGGTCTCGGCAACCATGCTGATTTCAGCGCTCATCGTCTCAAATTCTTTTGCCTGCAGGGCGTTCATTACCGGCTCAAAATCTTCCGGCGCGCTGGTTACTTCGATAATGCCGTCAGAGGCGGATACATCTTCCGCGCCGCCTTCCAGAGCAGCTTCCATCACCGCATCTTCGGTGTATTTTTCGCCGTCCAGCGTGATAAGCCCCTGCCGTTTGAAGAGGCGGGATACCGAGCCTGAGGTGGCAAGCTGTCCGCCGCCCTTGGTAAGTATGTTGCGGATATCCGCTGCCGCCCGGTTTTTATTGTCGGTCAATACTTCGATAAAGACCGCCACCCCGCCGGGAGCATAGGCTTCATAAACCAGTTCTTCGTAGTTTACGCCCTCAAGTTCGCCGGTTCCTTTTTTGATGGCCCGGTCGATATTGTCCTTGGGCATATTGGCGCCTCTTGCCTTGAGAACGGCAGTGCGCAATTTGGGGTTGGCATCAAGACTTCCCCCGCCCATGCGGGCAGCGATAGAAATTTCTTTAATTAACTTGGTGAATATCTTACCGCGTTTCGCGTCCGCGGCACCCTTTGCGTGTTTGATGGTCGCCCATTTACTGTGGCCCGACATAGCAACTCCTTAAAGTTTCAATTTATCCCCCATTGTAACAAAACAGAAAAAAAATGTAAAGTAGGGGAAATAGGGACTGGGGACTAGGGACTAGGGATTTCGGTTTGGGAGATTGGAGAATGCACGTATGATAGAAATGATAACAAGTCACAATCCCCAGTCCCCGAGGCCTTCGGCAACTGCGTACCCCAGTCCCCAGTCCCTCCCTCCTCTGATTATTGCCGAATTAGGGACTGGGCATGGGGGGGATTTGGTCAAGGCGCGGGAGCTGATCCGGGCGGCGGCTGAGGCGGGGGCCAACTGTATCAAACTACAGATGGTCTTTGCCGATGAAATTCTCCACCCCCATACCGGCGAAGTAACCCTGCCCGGCGGTGCCATACGGCTCTACGACCGTTTCCGGCAGCTTGAACAAGCACCCGAATTCTATGCAGAACTCAAAGAATATATCGAATCGATGGGTTTGTTGTTCCTCTGCACCCCTTTTGGCCTGAAAAGCGCCCGGCTCCTCCGGGAATTACAGCCCAAAATCGTCAAAATCGCCTCCCCTGAGCTCAATTTTACCGGATTACTCCAAGAGGTCGCCGCCTGGAACCTACCCGTCCTGCTGTCCACCGGCGTTTCCACATTAGGAGACATCGAACAAGCCTTGGGGATACTGGGGACTAGGGACTGGGGACTGGGGACTAGGGATTGTTGTTTGATGAAGAAGAATACCTCTGGGCAATCTTCCTATACTTCGGACTATGATAATACTTCTAATATACACCCCAATACCTCGAACCAAAGCCCCCAGTCCCCAGTCCCCAGTCCCCAGTCCCTTTCTTCCCCCCACTCCCTACTCCACTGTGTAACCGCCTACCCGGCGCCGGAAACTGATTACAACTTGCGGGTCTTACAAAGTCTGTCTGCGGTTTTTGGCGTTTCGGTGGGGGTCAGCGACCATAGCCTTGACCCGGAATTGGTGCCGGTTTTGGCCATGACCCAGGGGGCAACCGTCATTGAAAAGCATTTCTGTCTTTCCCGGGACGATCCCGGCCTGGATGACCCCATTGCCCTTCCCCCCGCTGATTTTGCCCGCATGACCGCAGCCGTGCGCCGTGCCGCCGAAATGGGGCCGGAGGAAACGCTGGCTGCATTCCGCCGGGAACGGGGCGCCGCAACGGTTGAGGCCGTTTTGGGGAATGGCATTAAGACGCTGGCCCCTTCGGAACAGTGCAACTATACCCGTACCAATCGTTCAATCCATGCCCTGCGGGACATTCAGGCGGGAGAAATACTCAGTGCAGAAGATTTTGCGGTTTTAAGAACCGAAAAAGTGCTTCGGCCCGGCCTTGCCCCTTCCTGGGCGGCGCAGATGTGCGGCAGAGCGGCGCGGCAGTTTATTCCCGCCGGGGAAGGTATTCGGTTCGAGGATATTTGTTGACAGAACCCCTGATTATGGCTTATAATGAAGTTTCGTAGCTCAACTAAAGGAGACTGAGGTGAAACTGAAATTTGCAGGCTTATTTCTCGTACTTTTCTTGTGTTTTGGAGCGGTCAATGGATTTAGTCAGATTGCAGACGATGATCCGGATATAGACTTGCCGCCGCCGCTTTCTGGTTTTTTCTTTGAACCTCCTCATGATGAACCTGTGTATGAGTCTCTGGTCATTGATGAAGTCCCTGTTTTTGAGGCGCCCGCTTCTGCCCTTGCCCAAAGACACCCCATCGACGGCAAACTCTTTGAAGAAGTGCTTCGATCCGGCGCGCAATTCAAAAACCTGAATCTGGCCTACTATCTTTCCTCGCCCCTTAGTTTTGATCTGATACCAAACAGGGAAGGCGTCTCTCAGGAAAATGTTTTTAGTGAAAATAACGGAGTGCTTGTACGCGGCGGCAGACAAAGCTCCCCTGCTCCCACAAAAATCACCATCAATGTTGATGATGTTGGTATTCTGCAGGATGTCTACACTGCGCCAACGGTGCAATGGGGCAGAGAAATTTTTGAGGTTTTTTTCCCGGGAAAAAGAGCCTTGCTCACATTCAGGCGAGACCTGCAGGAAGACCGCTTTGTGCTTGCCGCTATAATGACCACAGAAGACCTCAAAAAATACCACCCCACAGGAAGAGCTATTCCCCACCTGGTTATTTTGTATGACCAAAAAAGCGATGCTGATACCATAGCTGCCATGCCGGCCAGACAGTTTCCGGTAGCATACCCTGATCCGCCTGCAATGCAATTGCCGATTACGATAAACGTTGTCAATGCCCCAGAGAAACATAGCACCTCTCCGGGTAACCAAATATTTATTGAAGGGCCGGGAACATTGCATAACCAAAAAGCCATCGTTGATTATATTATGAACAATGGAAAACCTGCCGTTTCCCGTAATTACATTGAGACTCTTATCGCGGCATATTTCAGAGAGGCCGAAAAATTATACATTAACCCTGATCTGGCCATTGCCCAAATGTGCTATGTAACGCAATTCCTGCGAAATGGAAGGCTGGTCACAAGCCATAATTACGCCGGCCTTGCTCCCCTTCCCGGCAAAGACATGATTCATTTTAGCACCATGAGCGAAGGGGTTCGGGCTCATATACAACACCTTAAGGCCTATGCAAATGCCGAGTATACCCCCAGAAGCGGAGAAATTGTGAACCCGCGCTGGGATGCAATCAGGGCATTCCGGGGAACGGCTACTACGCTTGATGCGCTGGCAAAAAGGTGGTCGCCGCATAATCCTGATTATGCGAACAACATTAACACTATCATCCAGAATTTGAGACAAGCCGGCACCCGGTAATGTAATGGCAGCGTTAATTGAACCAAAAGTCTTAAAGGGTTTCAGGGATTTTCTGCCCCCGGCAGAAATGATACGCCGTAATTTGACCGAAAAAATCGAAGCATCGTTTCGTTCGTTTGGTTTTGTGCCCATCGACACCCCTGCTCTTGAGTACGCAGAAATTCTGCTGGGTAAAGGCGGCGGAGAAACGGAAAAACAAATTTACCGTTTTACAGATAACGGCGAGCGGGATGTGGCGCTGCGGTTTGATCTGACGGTTCCATTTGCCCGTTTTGTCGCCCTGCATCAGGCGGAATTGGTGTTTCCGTTTAAGCGCTACCATATCGGCAAAGTATGGCGCGGGGAAAATACCCAGCGGGGGCGCTACCGGGAATTTACCCAGTGCGATTTTGATATTATCGGCAGCGACAGCCCCGCCGCCGATTTTGAAATTCTATTGATAATCCACGCGGTCTTATTGAATCTGGGGCTTAATGTCAACATAAAAATCAATCACCGGGGCCTGTTCAACCGATTCCTGTCGCACATTGGCCAGCAGGAAAATTCGGTTGAAATACTCCGCACTGTTGACAAACTTGCCAAGGTGGGTCTTGCCGAAACACAGCAAAGCCTTGCCGCCATTGCCGGAGACACGCACGCGCAAAAGATACTTGCATTCATTGGCGCAGATACCTGTGCCGCCGGTACTTTTGATGACACGCTGAATCGCATCACGGAATTATCCGGCGGCCCGTCCCCCGAATCGGAACGGCTGCAGCAGCTCAGGCAATGGATGCAAAATGTATACGGTGTTAATGCCGGCTTTACCCTCGACCCGTCCATTACCCGCGGGCTGGATTACTATACCGGCGTGGTGTTTGAAACCTTCCTCACCGAGCTTCCTGACATAGGCTCCATTTGTTCCGGCGGCCGCTATGATAACCTTGCCGGCCTGTACTCCAAAAGCCGGATCAGCGGGGTTGGCTCGTCCATTGGCCTTGACCGGATGATCGCCGCCCTTGAAAGCCTTGATCGCCTGCCTGTCGCTGCCGGTTATACCGCCGCCGCAATTGCCTGCCTGAAACAGGAACACTCCGGGTTGTATCAGGCGCTGGCGCAGCAGTTCCGGCAAGCCGGCATCCCCTGCGAGGTATTTCTCGAAGGCGCAGCGGCAGGAACAGCCGACCACAAACAACTGTTAAAACAATTTGTCCTTGCCGAAAAAAAAGGCCTCCGCTGGGTAATCATCCCCGGCGAAAACCCCTTGCAGGATACGCTGACCTTACGCGATCTCCCCACCCGCCAAAACCACGAAAATCTCTCCGTTAAAGCAATTTGCTCGAAAATTCATCAAGAAATTTAACCACGAACCACACGAACTACACGAACAATTAAGAAAAGATTAGGGATGATAAAAATCCGTTCGTGTTGGTTTGTGTGGTTCGTGGTAAAAAATCTTATTTTTTTGTCCATGTTTCCATTGCCTGCTTAAAGGCGGGGGCGGAGGCGCGGATGATTTTTTCATCAACGCAATAGGCAAAACGCAGCCAGCCGGGTTTGCCAAAAGCGGAACCGGGTACGCCCAGGATTAAATGCTGCTTCAGGTGATTCACAAAGGCCAAGTCGTCTCCTTCCGAGGCTTGACGCGCCGGAGCCTTGCAGAACATATAAAAGGCGCCTTCCGGGACATTATACTCAATGCCTGCTTCGTCAAGCACTGCGGTAAAGGCATCACGCCGGCGGGCGTAGACGGCGACATCAACGCTCACATCGGTCAGTTCGGCCACAATGCGCTGCATGAACGCCGGCGCGTTTACATAGCCAAGGACACGAGTGGCATAGATCAGGCCGTTCATGACATCGGCCTTGTTAGTTATGTCGGGGCTTACGGCAATGTATCCAATGCGTTCGCCGGGCAGGGAAAGGCTTTTTGAATAGGAATTGACCACCATCGCTTCACTGTACGCGCTCAGTACCGGCGGCACATCAACGTCATAGGCAATCTCCCGGTACGGCTCGTCGGAAACCAGATATGGCAGGCGGCCGGTTTTTTTGCCGTGTTCCCGCAGCAGATCAGCTAACGCGGCGATTGTTGCCGCCGGATATACTTTTCCGGTGGGGTTGTTCGGCGAATTTATCAATACGGCAGCGGTTTGCGGAGTAAGCGCCGCGCCAATAGCGTTAATATCAAGATTAAAATCGGGCAGGGAATCGACCTCGACCAGTTTTGCCCCGTGGTTGCTGGTATAGGGGCGGTACTCCACAAAATACGGCTTGCTCACGATAACTGCATCGCCGGGATTGCAGATCGTTTTGAACACCGAGTTCAACCCGCCCGCCGCGCCAACGGCCATCACAATGTGCGAGCCGTCAATGGCAACCTGATGTTCCCGCGAGGCTTTTTTGGCAAGCGCCTCCCGCACATCGGGAAAGCCGGCGTTGGGCATATAACCGTGGGAACCTTTTTTGTCTTCTTCAGCAAGCCGTACCAAAACCTGATGAAACGCCGGCGGCGGATCAACATCAGGATTCCCCAGCGAAAAATCAAACACCTTATCGGCGCCATGTTGTTTCTTCAGCAGATTTCCTTCTTCAAACATCTTGCGAATCATCGAAGACCCGGCAAGCGCATTCTGTATCGCAGCAGCTATAGGCATAACTATCCTCCTTAAAATATTTACTCTTTTATACCGCCCAGAGTAAGGCCTGAAATTATGAAACGTGACATAAAACAATAAAAAATAATAATCGGTATCAATGAAACCGCTATTCCCAGATATATTCCGCCGTATTCGGTACGGTAAATATCACCCCGCAGCATAAAAATCAACATAGGCAGCGTATATTTACTTTGGGTGGAAATAAGCACAAAGGGGGTAAGAAAATTATTCCACGAACCGACAAAGGTAAATATGGCCTGAGCTGCCAGAGCGGGAATTATGACCGGCAGAATAATAATATTAAAAATACGATATTCACCCGCGCCATCTATCCGCGCAGCGTCAATAAGCTCCATACTCAACACAGAGATCATATACTGCCGTATGAACAGTATCGTTGCGGCAGATGCAATACCCGGAATGATGAGCGGGAGATACATATCGGTTAGTCCCCATCGCGCCATAAGCTGATAAAATCCGATAAAGGTAAGCGATCCCGGAAGCATCAT
>WQXQ01000094.1 GCA_009784775.1 Treponema sp. | reverse complement strand
TTGCGTAATTTTGAGACCGACTGCCCTATATTACGCATATATGACATATATTACTTAAATATAAGTTTTCGTCAAGTGTTTATTACGCATTTTTAGGTAAAATTAAGAAATATGGGGTTTAAGGAAAACCTAAAGGCTGAACTGGCTTATAAAGACATTCTTATCAAGGAATTAGCCGTCCTTTCGGGGGTAAATCGGCGAACTATTGACAATTATCTAAGGGAAAATGGCTCCGTACCCTCCGCCGATGCCGCCGTCCGTATTGCCGGGGCATTGGGGGTAACGGTGGAATACCTTATTACCGGGCAGGAGCAGCAAGAGCGAAACAATCCTCCGCTTGGTCCCGATCCAAAGGTCATCCTTAAAAACATCGAAGCGCTCAACAAACGAGACCGGAAAATTGTGCTTAACCTGATAAAATCACTAAAAGAAATGGAAGTTTCCGAGAAAAAATGAAAATGCACGGCAGTTCTGCCACAGAATAACGCCAGTATGTTGACAACAACGTGATGATGTACTATATATGGTATCAGGAGATCAATATGACCAACACAAAAGCAAATGTAAACATTAAAATTGATTCTGATGTTAAGGAACAAGCAACAATGCTTTTGAGACGAATGGGGTTAGACCAAACGACTGCAATAGATATGTTTTTCCGGCAAATCATAGCGGAACACCGTTTACCGTTCCAACCCGTTGTGACTCCAACCATTGACGAACAGATTATCGCTGCAGTCAAAAGAAACACCCCTAAAAAGATTGAACTATCAGCAGATGAAGACGGAAATATTTTTGTGGATAAAGAGCTACACCCGGAAATTTACAACTGGGCAGTAAATGGCTGATGAAGCAGTTTGAAATATTCATTACCAGTATCTCATGGAAAAGCGGCAGCAAAAGCCGTCCAGTATTGGTGCTTATGTTCAATGATGACAGTGTTAGTGTGTTCCCGATTACAACACAATATGATAATAAAAGTAAAACTATACAGGCACGATATTTCAAAATGAATGACTGGATGTTATCTGGTCTTGCCAAACAGTCATATATTGACACTGGGACGCTTATCAAACTGCCATTATCAGCTATCAAAAAAAAGAAGCTTATAGGGCGATTAACCATTACAGAAAAACAACGGTTGCTTGAATTCTTGTCCAAATAACGAAGAAAACAAGAAATTAAAACCACACACAAACAAAAAGAGCGCCAGACTTTCGCCGGCGCCCTCATTACTCATTACTCATTCGTCAGACGCCGTGCGCCATCATTACCCTGGCTACTTTGACAAAGCCGGCGATGTTTGCGCCGTTTACCAGATTGCCCGGAGTCTTGTACTCTATGGCGGCATTCTTGGCGGCGGCGTGGATGTTTATCATTATGCGATGCAGTTTTGCGTCTACTTCATCAAACGCCCACGAAAGGCGCTGCGAGTTTTGCGACATTTCAAGGCCTGATGTCGATACGCCGCCGGCATTGGCTGCCTTGCCGGGACCGTAGGCAATTTGTGCATCCAAAAAGACCTTGACCGCATCCGGCGTAGACGGCATATTTGCCCCTTCCGCAACGGCTATACAGCCATTTTTGATCAGGGCCTGCGCGGACTTGCCGTCAAGCTCATTTTGCGTAGCGCAGGGCAGCGCCACATCGCAGGGAATTTTCCAAATGCCGGAACAGCCTTCGGTGTACTGCGCGCCTTTCACTTTTTTGGCATATTCGCTAATCCGTTTTCTTTCGACTTCTTTTATTTTTTTAACGATATCAAGTTTTATTCCCCCGGCATCGTACACAAAGCCGTTGGAATCGGACATTGCAATGACCTTTGCGCCAAGGCTTTGGGCCTTTTCGGCGGCGTATATGGCAACGTTTCCGGAACCGGATATGACCACTTTCTTACCCTCAAAACCGGTTTTCCGGTCTTTCAGCATTTCCTGACAAAAATACACGCATCCGTATCCGGTGGCTTCTTTTCGGGCGAGAGAGCCTCCGTATAACAGTCCTTTTCCGGTAAATACGCCGTGGAAAATGTTTTTTATTTTTTTGTAATAGCCAAACATATACCCAATTTCCCGGGCGCCTACTCCAATGTCGCCTGCGGGAACGTCAGTGTCGGCGTCAATGTGCCGGTACAGCTCGGCCATAAAGCTCTGGCAAAAGCGCATAACTTCATTGTCGGATTTGCCCTTGGGATCAAAGTCCGATCCGCCCTTGCCGCCGCCCATTGCAAGGCCGGTAAGGGAATTTTTGAAAATTTGCTCAAACCCCAAAAACTTGATAATACTGGTGTTTACCGAAGGATGAAACCGTATGCCGCCCTTATAAGGCCCCAGCGCCGAATTATACTGCACCCGAATGCCCCGGTTCACATGGACCTTGCCCTTGTCATCAACCCAGGGAACACTGAAAATGATCTGCCGTTCAGGTTCTACAATCCGTTCGAGAATCCCCGCTTTTTCAAATTCCTTATTTTTTTCAATAACCGGAGTTAACGATTCCAAAACTTCGCTTACCGCTTGATGAAATTCCGGTTCTCCTGAATTTCTTTTTTTAACTGCTTCCAATACTCTTTCTACATACTGACTGCTCATGTGTTTCTCCTTACACTATTTTATACCAATAAGTTCCATTTCAAAAACAAGGAAACTGTTGGGGGGGATAGCGCCGCCGCCCGCACCCTGCTCACCGTAGGCCAGTTCCGGCGGAATAATAGCCAGCCGTCTTTCGCCCACTCTCATATCCAGAACCATTTCATCCCAGCCTTTAATAACCCTGCCAACGCCTGCCGGAAATTCAAGGGGAGCGCCCCGCATTTCGGAATTATCAAAAACCTGACCGGAAAGAAAAGTCCCTTTATAGTGCACCTGCACTGTTTTTCCGGGCGCAGGTTTATTACCGGATCCATTCTTTTGAATAATGTATTTGACACCCGAAGCGGTTTGAGTCGTATTGGGATATTTTTGATTAATTTCGGCTATACTGGCATCACGCTGCGCTTTGGCTCTATCGGCGGCGGCAGTACCAGATTCCCTTAACAGAGAATCAAACGCGGCCTGATCCGCCTTGAACTGGCTTGCCAGCGAACCGTTGCGGATAATGGTTATGCTTTTTATTTTATCGCCCTGCCGGATGGCATCGACTACATTCTGCCCCGCAACCACTCTGCCAAAAACGGTGTGTTTGCCGTCCAGCCAGGGGGTATCCTTATGGGTGATGAAAAACTGGCTGCCATTGGTTCCCGGTCCGGCGTTTGCCATGGAAAGAATGCCGGGGCCATCATGCTTGAGCGATGGAACAATTTCATCGGGGAAACGGTAGCCGGGACCGCCGGAACCTGTTCCCTGCGGACATCCGCCCTGGATCATAAAATCCGCAATAACCCGATGAAAGCTGAGGCCGTTGTAATAAGGCTTGCCTCCGGTAACGTCCATTTTGCCTTCTGCAAGGGCGACAAAATTGCAGACCGTAAGCGGCGTTTTTTGAAATTCGAGCATTACGACAATATCGCCTTTGTCAGTGTTTATCCTGGCAAATAACCCATTGCCAAGAGCCGCATCGCCTGCCGTTGAAGCTGTGCTATTTTCCGTGTTTTGCATGGAACCTCCTGCGGTCGTCAGTTTGTTTGAGTTGCTGATTCTGGAGCAGGATCCGACACTCATGATAAACAGGACGCCAAGTCCAAAAATAAAGGTAACTATCTTGGTATTCATGTTTGGTAGTCTAGCAAAAAAAAGAAAAAATGAACACTAGTATAATGCTTTTTTTTTATATATACTTTCGGTGTGGGCGGTACCTATACCAGTGCGACATTAGACTCGTTTTTCAGGAGCTTTCTGGAGATAGACGGCTTTGCGAAAACCGATAATTCCCTGAACGGCATTCAGGTCGATACCGATGGCCGCGAAATCGGCAAAATTGCCTTTGGGGTGGATGCGGGGCTGGAAACCATTGAACGGGCGGCAGCCTCGGGCGCGGGGATGCTTTTTGTGCATCATGGGCTGTTCTGGGGGGCGCCACTTCGATTGACCGGCAGCCACCGGCAGCGCCTGAAATGCCTGTTTGACCATGCCATATGCCTGTATGCGGTACATTTGCCCCTGGATCAGCACCCTCGGTATGGAAATAACGCGGTACTGGCCGAAACGCTGGGGCTTGAAAATATAGAGCCGTTCGGCGATTATCACGGCAAAAAAATCGGATACAAAGGGATTTTTCCCCAGGCGCTGACCACCGATCAGGCAGTGCGGAAAATTGCCTTTGGCGACCGGCCGCCGCTGGGTGTGTACCCCTTTGGCAAAAAGGAAAACACCAGCTGCGCAGTTATATCCGGCGGCGCGGCAAAAGAAGCGCGGCAGGCCATTGATGAAGGTATTGATTTGTACATTACCGGCGAGATGTCCCACAGCATATACCATGAATGTCTTGAGGGAAAACTGAACATGATCGCCGGCGGGCATTATTCCACCGAAGTGTGGGGGCTGCGGGCTGTTATGCGTCATTGCGCCGAAGAGCTGCATATAGACACTGAATTTATTGATGTCCCAACCGGACTGTAAAACGTAAAGAGGAGCACTTATGAAATTTGTAAAAAAACTCGGCATGCAATTTGATAAAGAGCGGGGATTACCCTTCTTATTGAGCGGAATCGTCATAATTATCGATCAAATTACCAAGGCCATTATCGCAACAAAATGGCCTATTCCCGAAGGTCATCGATACGTTTTTATTACCGATGTGTTTAACAATGGTTTTTTTCAAATCATTCATGTGCGCAACCCGGCAATAGCCTTTAGTCTGGGTTCCGGTATTCCCGACAGCATTAAACCCATAACATTCATTGTGCTGCCTATACTGGTATTGTGCCTGCTGTTGTGGTACTACCTAAGCTCAAACGATTTTACCCGCCTGCAGCGATGGGCTGTCGCAGGCATCCTTGGCGGCGGAATTGGCAATATTATTGACCGTATTTTCCGGCCTGATGGCGTGGTAGATTTTATAGATGTGCGATTTTTCGATTTTATTTTTGCATCAGGACGCTGGCCTACTTTCAATGTTGCCGATTCAAGCGTGGTGGTTTGCTGTTTATTGCTGTTTGTCACCATCATTTTCAGCGGTAACAATACCAAAAAGGAAAAAGCCAAATGAACAAGAAAGTAAATACTATTCTGTTTGTTCTGGGCGCTACCCTGTTTAATATTATTATTACCGTAGCGGCTTTTTTATTATTGCTGATTGGATGTGCAAAATTCATTTTACCTGTTCTGCCGGAAGGGTTACAGGGCTGGTTTTTTCCGGTGATTTTTATCGCGTCTATAGCAGTCGCTTTTGTTGTGTACCGTTTTATCCTTCGTTTGCTGCTGAAAAAAATTGATGTAGAAAAATACTTTGACCCGCTTTTTTTCAACAAACACAAAAAAAATTAACGGCCGTTACCCGTTACCTGAAAAAAGCCAGTTTTCCGTATTTGTACAGTTTTCCGTTGCCGCGGCGGCTCCCATCATCAAGCTGCTTGAACACAAATGCGGCAAAGCCAGCCTCATCGCCGATATCAATTCCGGAGAATCCCAGCGTAAGATATGGTTCGATTAACGCGATGTCAAGAAGGCTGCGGACAAGCGACTTAAAAGCAGCCAGGGCCGCCGGTCCCAGAAAATCGACATTGTCATCTTTACCGCCAGTCCCGCTGGTCTCGGAGTACACCAGGGCCAGTGTCCCCTTCCCCCGCGCCTTGAACATGATCGCCAGTTCCTTTACCAGAAAAAACCAGCCTTTGATATGATCATGCATCAGTACTTCAATATCCGTCAGGTTGAGATCGGCGGCAGCGCAGCGAATTGAAGGCGGGGCACATACAAGGATCGCATCGCTAATATGATCAAGATGGTTTTCCGCAGCAATAATCAGGGTGCGGGCGGAAATGGGACTGCCGGGATTCCAGTCCAGCGGGATACGGCCATTCGCCGATGGACCCGCAGACAGAGTATTCTCCCCCCTGGCCCGAAGGCCTAACTTAACACTGTCCCCCAAAAGACGATTGGCTATCGGGGCAACGGCATATTGCCCTGCCCGCTTTGCCGCCTCAATCTCAATGGCGTTTAAAAGAGCAGATTCATTTCCGACAATTACTATTCCTCTCTCCATAAGCATAGTGTATACGGAGATGGCCGTTAAAGCAAGCGTGCAGCGTACACCGTGTACGATCCCCTTGACTTCCCCGCCTAAACCCGCAATACTGAAACATCATAACACGATATGGAGGAAATATGAGTATTATCGAATATGTAGAGGCTCGTGAAATTATTGACTCACGGGGAAATCCTACCGTTGAGGTAGATGTGGTTCTGGAAGACGGCTCCATGGGCCGCGCCGCAGTGCCATCCGGCGCTTCAACCGGCATCTACGAGGCAGTTGAGCTGCGGGACAACGACAAGGCCCGCTATCTGGGCAAGGGCGTCCTGAAAGCGATTGACAATGTAAATAACGTCATCGCGCCGGAGATTCTGGGGCTTGACGCGCTGGAACAGGTCGATATTGACCGCACCATGATCGAACTGGACGGAACCGAAAACAAGAGCAAACTGGGCGCCAATGCCATTTTGGGCATATCCATGGCAACCGCGCGGGCCGCAGCAGATTATCTGGGCGTTCCGTTGTACAAATATCTGGGCACTTTCCACGCCAACCTGCTGCCGGTTCCCATGGCGAACATCATCAACGGCGGCAAACACGCGGATAACAAGATCGACTTCCAGGAATTTATGATAATGCCGGTGGGCGCCGAATCATTCCGCGAATCGGTACGCTGGACAGCCGAGGTATTCCATTGCCTTAAAAAACTCCTCCACGATGCGGGTAAAAATACCGCAGTCGGCGACGAGGGCGGTTTTGCTCCGGACATTGGCAACGAAGAAGCCCTGGATTACGTCATGAAGGCCATCGAAAAAGCCGGTTACAAACCCGGCGAACAAATTGCCATAGCCCTGGACTGCGCCAGCTCCGAACTTTTTGATGAAGGCGGCAAGAAAGGCTACAAATTCTGGAAATCCAATCCCGACAAATTATTCAGCGCCGATGAAATGATTGAAATTTATTCCAAATGGGTAAGCAAGTATCCTATCATTTCTATTGAAGATCCGCTGGATCAGGATGACTGGGACGGTTATGTGAAAATGACCAAAGCCCTTGGTTCAAAGATTCAAATTGTCGGTGACGACTTCTTTGTGACCAACACCACCCGGCTGGAAAAAGGCATTGGCATGGGCGCCTGTAACTCAATTTTGATCAAAGTAAACCAGATTGGCACCATCACCGAAACCTACGAAGCGGTTGAAATGGCAAAACGGGCCGGCTACACCGCCATCATTTCCCACCGCTCCGGCGAAACCGAAGACACCTTCATCGCCGACCTGGTCGTCGCCCTTGAAACCGGTCAGATCAAAACCGGCTCCATGAGCCGCACCGACCGCGTCTGCAAGTACAACCAGCTGATGCGCATCGAAGACGAACTTGAAGGCATCGCCGAATACGCAGGCCGCAAGGCTTTCTACAGTATTAAGAAGTAAGTAAGCATGGAGCCCCGCCTAACCGCGGGGCTTTTTTTAATTGACAAGGTAGTAAAACAGGGTTATATTTATAATACCAGGGGGTCGCCTTGGGTAGAGGAAAGCGGGCGAAGACGTTTTGGACGTAAGCTGGGGGGCCATATGGTCGCATCAGAGCGTCGCTCCGCCTCTATTTTTTTTTAATCGATAACAAGTAACCAGCGTTAACCATCCGCCATAATGTATCCTGACTTCCATTATAAAGGTTATTTCACCGTCAATATCTTTACATATTTCAAGACATTCATTGTTTTGGTGTTTTCTACTTGAAACCTTAATGTCTGTAGCGGTATTTATTGCATCAACAATATATAATAAATCATCATCTTTAAGGTTATGATTGTTTTTTTTATATGAATGGCGTATCCCTTCACTTTCAAGCATTATCTTTTCTGTTTTCTTCCCACAAGCAGATGCAATTCGCTCAGCCGCAGCAGGTGAAACAATCCCTATAAATGCTTTTTTGTTATTTTTCCCAGTTCTGGCTTCATCAATAAAAGCCTTGAGTTGTTCTTGGGTAAGTTGATGCTTGTACCATTGCTCTTTCATATTGTTATTAACAATGAATCAGTAATAATTCATTTGCCATATATTTATTTTACTACTTTTATACAAGGCAGGCAAATTCCATACCAGCAAAGTTTTTCATATAACGATCATTTCTATTTCAATAGTTATTTTAGATGTTTCATTTGAAAATAAATCGGATTTTTCGAGTATTTTGAGCGCTGCGAAAAGTATAGTAGACCGCTTGCGTTTTATCTATTTCACCATTCAAAAAAGGAAATATCAATACAAATTGACAATTTTGGTAACAGATTCGAACACCTTACTGGCGATTTCCTGGCGTTGGAGAGGGGTGAGAACTTGTTCGTTGGCTACCGATTTATTTTGAAATAAACGGTACGATTCCAGGTTTAACGCAAATGCTATCCGTTCAATCATTTCCGGGGAAGGAAATTTTTTGCCAACTTCTATTTCTGCGATATAGGCCTGGGAAGATTCACACAGTTCAGCAAGTTTGGCCTGTGAAATTCCTTGGGTTTTCCGGAAATCTTTCAGGTTTATGATAAAAAGTTCCTGAAACGTCATGGCATCACCCATTTTTTGCTATTTTTCATCAATTTATATGCTAATAGACTATAAAAACACTTGACAACTCCCATATAGCACGTTATTATGATATTTATATACATATAGCAAGTTATTTATAGGAGGGTTTTATGAAAAGATTTGTTTCAGGATTGGTTTTTGGATTATTGTTTGGGGTAATTGTTTCTTGTGCAAGCCACAGTGGCGAACCTTATAAACCACTCAGTGGAATGCCAAATGTAAATGTTATTGGAAGTGTACAAACGAACTTTGAATCTCGTCTTGAAGGTTTTCGCACTGATTTTCCTAAGCTCAATGAAGCGGCATATATTGCTTTATTGGAAGCAGCAAAGAGAGAAAACTATAGCGGAAATATTGATATTGTTGATATATCTTGGGTTCCTATCAAAAGAGCAAACCATATAACTCAATATGCTGCGAATGGAAAAGTTGTATTATTTGGAAGCAGCAGTGGAGCGTTGGTGTAACCGCGCACACAATTTGGCAAAAATAATCATTTAGTTTGGCAAAAACACTGTTTTTATACTTGTTTTATCGTGTTTTTGTGTGTGTTATAATGCAATAACTGTCCAAGAGTTATTTCTTGAACAGTTATTTTTTTGGAGAAATGCTTAAAACCGATTCCGATTAGCAACGCAAGTGATACTTGGCTTCTTTATCAGTCCAGGTTTATCCTAATCTCAATAACGTACTTGGTATAAAACTGTCCTCGTGTGGAAGTATGGTCATTATACTATCGGTTGCCATAACTTCATATAAACTGGGTATTTCAGATACATCGTCTGAAATAAAAGCCAGAACCGTGTCCGGGGTAACGGCATAGCTATCTACGCCAAATTCGGACAATGCCAACTCAATGGTTATACCACCAGGTGGCCCTGCGGCATCCTCTGCCGGCATAAAACCGACCAGAATTACCGCCATCAGTAACAGAAAAAAGAGCTTTTTCATATTACCCTCCTCATGTTTTATGATAAGCCGAAAAACCGGCAAATCTTTTAAATGTTCCTATTTCACCTTATTTAGACGCTTCACGCTACCCACTGACCAGGCATGGGCGGATACCGTGACGCCTCGTGCCGCGGTATTTTTGCCAATTTTTCCCTGCGTTTAACTTTGCCTTTTTTATCAGCCATGCGCTCCGTCCATTTTTTGATGTAGTACCAATACTGACGATCGTAATCGTCCCAGTGC
>WQXQ01000093.1 GCA_009784775.1 Treponema sp. | reverse complement strand
CTCCCACCGCCATACACATTGATCAAAATATCAAATTTGTTCTCATTGGCGGTGACCATCAAGGGCTGCAGAACCATATTGGAATGTTCGCCCTGGGGGAAATATTGGGTCAATTCTTTGCCATTTACTGTGATATTGCCGTTTCCTGTACGGACATACACTCGCGCAACCGAAGTTTTTCTTCTGCCGGTACCAATTCCGAGATTTTTAACCACCGTTCACTCCTCTATAAATCAATCGCCGTGGGGTTTTGGGCGGCATGGGGATGCGCTGTCCCGGCGTAAATTTTGGCGTTTTTCGCCAGCTTCCTGCCCAAAGGCCCCTTGGGAAGCATACCTTTAATGGCCATTTCCAAAGGCTGCGTGGGGTGTCTGGCAACGACTTTTTCAAAATTCGAGGTCTTTAGCCCGCCCACATAGCCGGTATGACGATAATACATCTTTTGCTGGGCCTTTCTGCCAGTAATGGCGACCTTATCGGCATTGATAATGACCACATAATCTCCCATTTCCTGGTGAGGCGCGAAAATTGCCTTCTCTTTACCCCGGACTATGGATGCAACCTTTGCCGCAACCCTGCCCAAAACCTTGCCCTCGGCATCAATGACAAACCATTTCCGCTCAACTGATGCGGGTTTCACAAACATTGTCTTCATTTTTCTATTATGGCTAAAAATCGAAAAAAAAGTCAAGAGGGAAAGGGTATTATTTTTTCCCTTTGGGCCAGAGCCTTACTATGGCATAGAAAAGCACCTGAACGGTAAAAACAAAGCCAATCCCCGCAATCATGAGAAAAACGCCTTTTTGAAAAACAGACGCATTTTGTATAAAACCGTTAAAAAACTGTTCCATATGCCTTATTCCTCATATACTGCCAAGCAAAAATGGCACCAGCGCCAGAACGATGCCGCCGGCAATAACCGACCCCAATTGCCCCGAAACATTGGCGCTGACCGAATGCATGATTACAAAACATTGCGGATCTTCCTGAGTGGCCATTTTTTGGATTACCCGCGCGCTCATGGGAAAGGCGGAAATTCCCGCGGCCCCAATCATGGGGTTTATCTTTTCTGTGCGGAAAAGGTTGAGTAATTTCGCAAACAGTACGCCGCCGGCAGTATCAAAGACGAACGCCACAAGTCCCAGGGCAAGGATCATAATAGTGGCAGGCGTCAGGAACTCCTGTGCATTCATACAGGAACCGATGGTGATTCCCAGCAGTATGGTGACAATATTGGCCAATTCATTCTGGGCAGCGCCGGAAAGCCGTTCCAGAACGCCGCATTCCCGCAATAAATTGCCAAACATCAAAGAGCCGATGAGGGGAACGCTAATCGGAGCGACCACGCCGGCAATAATGGTTACGATAATGGGAAAACAGATTTTTAAGGATTTTGGAATATCTGCGTCACGGGAAACCATTCTGATCTGCCGTTCTTTTTTGGTGGTAATAAGCCGGATTACCGGAGGTTGAATCAGGGGGACCAGAGCCATGTAGGAATAGGCTGCCACCGAAATGGCCCCCAGATATTTAGGGGCAAACCGGGCTGCCACAAAAATGGATGTGGGGCCGTCAGCCGCTCCGATAATGCCTATCGCTCCCGCTACCCTAAGGTCCTTAAAATCTTCCAGGCCTGGAATAAGGTTTCCCAAAAGCAATACAAGCAGCACCGTTGCGAAAATACCGAACTGGGCGGCCGCGCCGAAAAACATCATTACCGGATTTTTGAACATGGGACCAAAGTCGCACATGGCTCCCACCGCGATAAAGATCAGTACCGGAAAAAGTTCCGTGGCAATGCCCGCGTTAAACAGGAGCTGCAAAAAACCCGGCTCTCCGTCGTATGCCCATACGGCAGACAGCGGCAGGTTAACCAGAATGGTGCCAAAACCGATGGGTAACAATAACATGGGTTCGTATTCTTTGAGTATAGCCAGCGCAATGAGTGCTATACCAACCAGAATCATCACTCCACTTTGCCAGGTGAATGATGTAAAACCAATGAATAGTTCCTGCATATTTAATGGTGTCTGATAAGGTCGCTTAATTCCTGAAGATTGCGCAGCTTATGCAGGGCTTTCTCCTGAATTTGACGCACCCGCTCGCGGGTAATTCTGAGAAGTTTTCCGGTCTCTTCCAGAGTAAGCGGCCCTTCACCGGCAAGCCCATAACGGAGCTGGATTATTTTCATCTCACGTTCGGAAAGCTGGGAAAGTATATCGTGCATGGTTTCCTGCAAAGTCATTGAGAAAACCATTTCAAAAGGCTCTGTCAAAGATTCATCTTTGATAAGATCGGCAAGCCGGGTAAAATTGCCATCGTCCACAATGGTGTCAAGGCTGGTTGTTTCCTGAGAAAGTTTGACAATGTCTTTTACTTTTGCCACCGGAATACCCAGATATTCGGAAAGTTCTTCTTCACTGGGGTCACGCCCCAGGTCCTGGGTAAGCTGCTTGGCAACATAGTAACATTTTTTGATGGTGTTCAGCATATGGATGGGAATACGAATGACCCGCCCCTTGTCCGCTATGCTTTTGATTATCGCCTGCCTGATCCACCAGGTACCGTACGTTGAGAAGCGGCAGCCTTTGGTATAATCAAACCGCTCAACCGCTTCGATAAGGCCGATGTTTCCCTCATCAATAAGGTCCAATAGGGAAAGCCCCCGATGCTGGTAATTTTTGGCAATGGAAACCACCAAACGAAGATTGGAATTGATCATCTTGTTTTTGAAAAAAAGCAGGGTATTGTCCAGAGCGGCTTTTTCGCGGTTATAATCCTCTTCCGGCTTGTCCTTGCGTTCCTTTTCCAGATCATTGAGTTTTGAACGCAAACTTACAATTTTCTCCCCTATTACCTGTTCCTCCTGGATGGTTAAGAGAGGGAATTTTGAAATCTGCCTGAAATACAACGCAAGCGGATCCGTTTCCTTGATGATTTTAGCCCGCTTTGCACTTTTTGACGCAGAGGAACTTTTTGAGCGTTTTTGTACTCCCACAAGTTCCATTTCCTCTGCTTCAAGGGTCATTGCCATTGGCACTGCCGTTTTTGTCATTTTTTCACATCTCCCTTTTTAAAATCTGGGGGCTTTTGCCGGATCAACAGGCAACCCGTCTTGCGATACAATGAACACCAGATCCGGTTTCCCCGACGCCCAGTAAATTCCCAGTTTTCCCAATTCGGTCCCCGGCTCTACGTTATCCCCCTTTTTCACCGAGAGGGTTTCACAGGATCCGTATAAATAGCGATAGCCTCCATCTGTCTCCACGACCGCGACATTGCCATACCCCCGCCAGGGGCTGGCATGCACAACGATACCGGCAGTCAGGCTTTTGATTGATTCAGATTCTCTGCCGGAGACAAGCACCCCTGCATTGCCGTTCATGTACAGCACTTCCGTAGCCGCAACCGGCCAGCGAATTGCCGTATCGGCTTTTCTTTCAGTGACCCGCGCAGGAGGCCTGGAAACCGGTTGAGGCGGCACAGGCGCCGGAGCCACCTGCGTAGATTGTGGTATTTTGATTTTCTCGCCAGCCTTTAATACATGGTTTTTGGAAAATCCGTTTATATCACGAAGCGCCTGAAGCGTTACGCCTGATGTTCGGGCTATACTATAGAGGGTATCGTTTTTTAATACGGTATATTCGGTATAGGCAGAGGTAAGCGCCGGCGGATTGTTTCCATTGGCAGGGATGACCAGCCGCATACCAACCAGCAATTTTGAGGGATCGCTAATGCCATTGACACGCATGAGATCTTCCTGGCTGATCTTGTGCAAACGTGAAATGGAGAAGACGGTATCTCCCTTTACCACCGTATGGATCGTATTTGCGGCAACATTGTACGAAAATGAGACAAAGAGAGCCGCCAGCAGGACGAAGGCTTTAATACCGTGTCTATCGATCATATCAATTCATTTTCGGCGTATTATCACCGATACTTGAGTAGGGTATCATGGCGTTTGAGATTGAACTGAAGGTTCGGGTAGACGATTGTACGGCGGTAAAGGAACGGCTTGCCGGTTTGGGAAATTATTGCCGCGCATACACCAAGTCTGATTCTTACTGGATTCACGGCAAAAACCAGCATGGCGAAACGGTGCGGATCCGGCACGAGAGCGGCATTGGCGCAAACGGCGAAACACATGAAGCCGTGCTGGTAACTTATAAAATAAAGAGCATTGCCGCCGGAATTGAGGTCAATGACGAGCGTGAATTTACCGTATCTGACAGAGCCCTTTTTGAAGCACTTTTGACCCGTCTGGGCCTGTCCAGCGATATTTGCAAGGAAAAACAGGGCTGGGCCTGGATAATGCCTGCGGAAACGGCCGAAAAGCCGGCAATTTTGGCGGAACTTTCCATGGTAACAGGCCTGGGCTGGTTTTTGGAGCTGGAAATCATTGCCGATGACAACCACGAACAAACCGTAGCGGTACACCGAAAACAGCTTCTTGCCCTGCTTACCAGACTGGGCATACCGGCAGAACACATAGAACCCCGCCCCTACACCACAATGCTGCGAACTTAAGAAATTACCCCCATTTTTTCACACTAAGGCACAGAGGCACCAAGACACGAACAAGAAAAAAGGTGATTGACACCTTTTTTGGGGTGCTGGTATGCTGGAGTGTATGGAAAGTGCGTATAAGCGTCCGAGTTGGGACGAGTATTTTATGGAAGTGTGCGATGCCATTGCCAAACGGGCTACCTGTGACCGCGGACGTTCCGGCTGCGTCATCGCCAAGGATAACCAAATATTGGTTACCGGCTATGTGGGCGCGCCTGCCGGCCTGCCCCACTGCGATGAGGTCGGTCATCAGTTCAAAAAAATAATCCATGAAGATGACAGTATCACTACCCACTGTGTCCGTACGGTACACGCCGAGCAAAATGCCATTTGCCAGGCAGCCAAGCGGGGCATATCCATAAACGGCGCCACCCTGTATTGCCGTATGACCCCCTGCCGTACCTGCGCCATGTTGATCATTAACTGCGGCATAGTGCGCGTGGTATGCCAGCGCCGTTACCACGATGGCAGCGATTCAGAGTCAATGCTTGCCGCTGCGGGGATTACACTGGAATATGTGCATAACGAGGTACAGCAATACGACAAGCAGTGAACGTTAATTATGGCGTTTTGGCTTAATAAAAAAACCAAACAGACTGCCGCAAAAACCGCCGGCGATGTGGGCAAAATAAGAGATATTATCCGTACTGAATGATTTTAACAGTTGATCTCCCAGATAGAGCGTCAGAATAAGAATAAAGGTAAGGGGAATTTCACCGCGGGAAAAATTGGTAAAAGATGACAACAGAATCATCATAAAAACCACGCCGGAAGCGCCCATCAGGCCGGTTGAAAATAAAAGCACATTGCAGATGCCGGTTACCAAAGCGGTTATGCCAATCATGACAAGCAAGGCCAAAGAACCATAACTCTCCTCCAGCATGGGCCCCACCAGCAAAATGATGGAAAAATTGCTCACAAGGTGGCTCCAGCCGGAATGGCCTGCAGCGTGAGTCAATAGGGATAACCAGTGCCGTATACTGCCCGGCGAAAAATCCCCTTTGCCCGGAACCGCAAACCAGCCATAATTAAGGTTGGGCAGTATCGTGGTTGTCAGAAGCATCACCAGAGAGCAGAAAAAGGCATACGTCAATATTGTGGGCGCGTTATATTTTAACCTCATTACAAAACCTATACATCCAAATGAATCTCTACCGGACAATGGTCGGATCCCATTACCTCAGGCCTGATAATAGAAGATTGTACCCTGGGCATAAAAGCGCTGTCAACACAGTGGTAATCGATTCTCCAGCCGACATTCCGTTGCCGCGCTCCCATGCGGTATGACCACCAACTATAATGGCTGCCCTCGCCGGGATGGAAATGGCGGAAGGTATCGGTATACCCCGCCCGGGTAAAGGTATCCATCCATGCGCGCTCTTCCGGCAAATAGCCGGCATTGCCTTCGTTTTCCGCGGGGCGGGCAAGATCAATGGGCGTGTGGGCAATATTATAGTCGCCGCAGAGCAGGACATGGCGGCCTTTTTTTACCAGCGTATTACAAAGCCGCAGCATCGCGGCGCAAAAGGCCAGTTTGTAATCAAGCCGTTTACCGGCGTCCTGGGAATTGGGGAAATAGGCGGCTATCAGGGTAAAATCTTTGAAGTCCGCCACTAATGTCCGCCCCTCATCGTCAAATTCCGGTTTTTCCATAAAACGCACATCAAGCGGCTCGGTCTTGCTGTAGATGGCAACGCCGGAATAACCTTTCTTTTTAGCGCAAGCCCAATAACTGTGGTAGGATGCTCCCCCCACCTGCGGGTTTACCAGCCCCGGCGAAAGCTGCCCCGGCTCGGCTTTGGTTTCGTTCAGGCACAAAATATCGGGGGCCTCCACCGCAAACCAGTCCAAAAACCCCCGCTTCTCCACCGCCCTGATACCATTCACATTCCAGGATAATATTTTCATTGCTCATTTCTCATTGCTCATTCCTCATTTACAACCCCCCCAGGGCGACTTCCATCATGCGGGTGAAACTTTGTTCCCGTTCTGCGGCGGAGGTGGCATGGCCGCCGGCAAGCAGATCCGAAATGGTCAGGAGGCACGCGGCTTTTTTTCCGGTTACGGTTGCGTTATGAAACAGAGCGAAACTTTCCATTTCTACGGCAATACAATCCTGTTCCCGCATGATTTTTTTCCAGTAGGGATCACAACAAGACTCTTCGCGGTAAAAAACATCACTGGTATGGACACAACCCTCGATAAGCGGGACACCCAGGCCAGCAGCGGATTCCCGCAGTCTGGTACAAAGGCTTGCATCCGCCGTTATGCGATCGCCGGTAAAGCCGTTCTGGCACCGCGCATACGTTGATTCGCTGTACGATTCGGTAACCAGCAATACATCAAACAGTTTGAGGGTATCAGCATACCCCCCTGCGGAACCAATCCTGACAATGGCATCGACATCGTATTCGGTGAACAGTTCATACGAATAAATACCAATGGAAGGCATTCCCATACCGCTTCCCATAACTGACACGGGCTTGCCTTTGTAGCTGCCGGTAAACCCCAACATTCCCCGCACGCGGTTAAATTCCACCGCGTTTTCCAGAAAAGTTTTGGCAATAAATTCCGCCCGCAATGGATCTCCGGGCATCAGTACGGTCTTGGCAATACGGCCTTTTTCGGCAGCATTATGGGGTGTCGGCATAGCGGCCTCCGTTATCGGATAATTACGACTATTGTATCAAGCTCTTCATCTGCATCAGGGTCTTCGTCTTCATCTTCATCCGCTTCAATAAGCCTCCAGTCAATGACCACCGGATAATGCAATTCGGTAATCGCGCCGAACTTGGGTTTTTTGGTGTAGATTATTGCTTCTTTTTCCGCATCAGCCGCATCAGCGGAATTGGAAGGACCAAGCGTTAATGCGGTCCGATCAGCTGGAACTGAAGCGCCATTGTCAATATAATTTCCTGCCACTATCGTTACGGTAATCGGTAATGAATTAATTACATGCAGGTTAATTGCTTTGGCAGGTTTGAAGGTGTATTTCTCACCCTGCCAATTTTCCATGGTAATGTTTGCAATGCCCTTATCTCTATCGTCCCTTACATTTTCAGGCGCCGGCGTGTATGCCTTTACGGTATGGGTTCTTGTCCTATCCGGAGCAACACTGCGGGAAGCGCCATTATAATCATACCACACGGTTTTATCCGTTTTATTGATTACTGAAACAGTATAATTTTTTCGGTCATCACACCCCGGCAACAGCAGTCCAAAAACCACCAATATTACAGGAAACAGCTTGTTCATGGGTATTATTATTGCTTGTTTTTACAGGCTTTTCAAGCCCTTAGGACCGTTGGTCCTCAGGACTAGAGTTCCGATACTTCGGAGGCAAGCTCGTCAAATTCTTCCTGCCCAATAGTGGCGATTTTCTTGACGATTTGCACGGCGAGTTTTTTGCCCACTACACCGGGGCGGCACAGGAATTTCGGTTTGCTGCCAATATTCAGCGAATACGGGTCGCCGATGCGGGTATTGTATAAGCGTATGACATCTCCCATGCGGAGGTTCAGCACTTCACGAACCGGAAGGTTTATCCTGCCTATTTCGGCCACTGCGTCAATATCAACACTTTCGAGCTTGTCTTTGAGAACGGTGAGGTTTTCGGAGGTACCGGCCCGATGCGCCGTAGAAAACCAGAACTGGGTAGACAGTTTACCGATAATCGGCTCGATGGTGATGTAGGGTATACAAAAGTTGATCATGCCCTCGACATCGCCCACCTTGGTTTCCAGGGTAACCAGTACGACCATGTCGGTCGGCGGTACAATCTGGGCAAACTGGGGATTGGTGTCAATTTGTCCCAACCGGGGCCGCAAATCGATGACCTGGGTCCATGCTTCCCGCATATTCCCCAAAATACGGACAATAATGCCCTCCATAACGGACTGCTCAATATCGGTCAATTCGTGCTGGGACTTGTTTCCCTCGCCGGTACCGCCAAAAAGCCGGTCAATTATCGAAAAAGTGATGGCTGGGTCCACTTCCAGTATGGCATTGCCTTTAAGCGGGTCCATATTGATAACGGCAAGCGTTGTGGGCGTTGGAATTGAACGAATAAATTCTTCGTAGGTCAGCTGGTCTACCGAGGCCACATGGACATGGACTATTGAGCGGAGCTGGGCGGAAAGGCTGGTGGTGGAAAGGCGGGCAAAGGTATCGTGCATCATGGAAATGGTACGAATTTGTTCCTTGGAGAACTTATCCGGACGTTTGAAGTCATAGATCTTGATTTTCCGGCTATCTGCCGTAGAGCGAAAATCCTCTGGTTCGGTGTCCCCGGCGCTTATTGCAGTTAATAGTTGGTCTATCTCATCCTGGGACAGTACTTCTGTCATCCCTATTCCTCCGCCTTAAAATCCTACTATAAGTCTTATGGTATAATTTCCAAAAGTCAAGTATATCTAGTAGATTATCGGCATTTTTTCCGGGTTATAGTAGAGAAAAATGAGGAAAATGCCCGGGGTTGGGGGTGGTGACGGGGGGATAAAGAACAGGGAACAGGGGATAAAGAACAGGGAACAGAGAAAAAAGTTTAAAAAAATCCTAAAACACCCATGCAAAACACCAGTTTTCACCATATATAGGGTATGGATGATAATGAAATTGGCTGCGACGTTTCGCGGCTCGCATGGCATCCCGCTTTTGTGCAGGCTATTGAGCTTGAATTGCGCGATTACCGGGATTCGCTGGAATTTACTCATGAGTACCAACTCACCGCCGAACCGTTACGGGTCGATTTGCTGGTCGTAAAAAAGCCAAAAGAATTGGTTATCGACAAAAACATCGCCCGTATATTCAGAACCGACAATCTACTGGAGTACAAAAGTCCCGAGGATACAGTCTCGATCAAGACTTTCCTGAAAAGTTATGCCTGTACCAACCTGTATGCGGCCATTACCCCCAAGGTAGAACTTTCAGATGTAACCCTCACCCTGGTCGAAAGTAAACACCCTCGCAAGCTCCTGCAATACCTCAGCAAGGTGAGGCGTTACCAGATTGAGGAAACCTCTCCGGGCATTTATCTGGTCTCCGGCGATTATATCCCCATACAGATAATTAATTCGAAAAAATTGTCGGCAAGCGAAAATTTATGGCTCAGATCACTCAGAAAAGACTTGGAAATAAGCAATGCCAGTGCTATACTGGAAGCAATACAACAGCGGAACCCTCCGCTGGATGCCTACTTCGACGTAGTGTTACGGGCAAACCATAAAGCATTTTTGGAGGCACTTGATATGAAAACAGTACCAACACTTGAAGAAGTTTTTGTCGATGCATATATGATGTATCCAGCAATATTCGAAAATATATTCACCAAAGCCGGAGTTATCCCCAAATGGGTTGAACACGG
>WQXQ01000092.1 GCA_009784775.1 Treponema sp. | reverse complement strand
TTTTGTTATATTTTTTTTTATTTTTTTTTTTTTTATTTGGGAGTATTGGAGGGGGGGGGGGGGGATATAATGCAAAGAGAAAAGTTAAAAGAGAAAAAAGGATGGGGCGTATGCACAGTGAGTACAGGCTCATTTCTCTATCTTCCTCCGTGCCTTTGTGTCCCTGTGCCTTTGTGTGAGAAAACGGGAATAACAGCCCTGCAATGGCGGTTCTTTCGCTCATTGGGATTATTGTACTGGTTTCAAGTGAAAGTGTCAAGGGGGTAAAACTGTATGAAATTTCATACACTTGCCTCCCCTACACCCCTTGACCATACGGGCTTTTCCCCTGTACACTCGAAAAAATGAAACATACCGTTTGGCTATACATAATATTGCTTGGATTGTCCTGCATTTCCTGCGGAAATGCCCCTGCAACGCGCGGTCAGACAACAGAAAGCGCGGAAACGCTCTTCCACTTGCCCCCGGAATATGCCGAATTGCCGGTATCCGAGTTCAGGGAAGTCTGGGCTTATTTGCTCGCGGAGCAGGAATCCTACCTTAAACCGGGTATGCCGATAACCGACATTGGGTACTTTGCCGCTACCGTCAACCTGTACGGGCAGCTCGTTGACATACCAAACCGCAAAAATATACCGCCGCATTTTTCCGGCAAAGTGCATCTGGTGGCAACATGCGACGGCAGGGCTTTGAGCTATTTTACCCTGCGTGCCGGCAGACCAGAACGGCAGGCGCTTATAGCCGATCTGCTGGCCGCTTCCAAAGATTATGACGGCTTGCAAATAAACTTTGAAAATGTCCCCCAACGATCCGGCGAAGATTATGTTACCTTTCTCAGGGAACTGAGGGCCGGTCTGGATAAAAATAAAATGTTCACCGTAGCGTTGGCCGCCCGTACCAGAAAAATCGCCGACGATGTGTACGACTATGAAAAAATATTGCCGCTGGTCGATCGTATTCTGGTCATGGCGTATGATGAACATTGGTCAACCAGCGTCCCCGGTCCAATAGGTTCCATGCGCTGGTGCAAAAATGTCGCGAGCCATTCAATAAATGTTATTGGCCAGGAAAAACTGGTTATGGGCCTCCCCTTTTACGGCCGGGCATGGGCCAGCCCCAATCACGCGCGGGCGTATTACTATGTCGGTATTCAAAGAATCGCAAGAGAAAACAATGTTACCGAAATACATCGGGAAGAAGGTATTCCCACATTCAGTTACACGATACCTGTTTCGGTAAAAGCGTATTACGATGATGCGTATTCCCTTTCTGTCCGTATGGAAATGTACCGTGAAATGAATATTGACGCCGTTGGTTTCTGGCGGCTCGGCCAGGAAACACCGGCTGTGTGGGATGTTTTAAAAATGAGAAATGAGGAATGAGGAATGAGAGAAATAATAGGTGGTGTGTGTGCGCCTCGGGGTTTCAAGGCGGGGGGGATTTGGTGCGGGATTAAGGCCTCTTCCAAGAAGCGGGATTTGGGGCTTATCTATTCCGAAAAGGCTTGTACTTCGGCGGCGCTGTTTACGACTAACCGGGTAAAGGCGGCCAGTGTGCAGATTAGTCAAAAGCATATTGCCGGGGGAAAGCTCCACGCGATTATCGTTAATTCGGGGAATGCCAATGCCTGTACCGGCGAGGCTGGTCTTGCCGCCGCGCGGCGCATGGCAGAACTTGCCGCCGATGCATTTGCCATTGCTCCCGCTGAGGTGGCGGTTGCTTCCACCGGGGTTATCGGCGTGCCGTTTCCCATTGCCGTTGTCGAACATAGCATTGGCGCTCTGGCAAACAGCCTGCAGGGGGACGAGTCGGGGCATTCCGCCGCGCTTGAAGCGATCATGACCACCGATACCCGCAGAAAGGAATTTTCGGTGGAAATTACCATCGGCGGCGTGCCGGTGCGCATAGGCGGTATGGCAAAAGGCGCGGGAATGATACATCCCAATATGGCAACCATGCTCAGTTTTATCACCACCGATGCGGCTGTTTCGCGGGAACTACTGGAAAAAAGTCTGCGGCGGGCGGTGCAGCGATCATTTAACCGCGTAACCGTGGACGGCGATACGTCAACAAACGATGCGATCATTATCATGGCAAACGGCGAGTCGGGCGCGCCCCTCATTGCCGCCGAAAACGATGATTACGCGGTATTTGCCGCCGCGCTTGAGGCAGGCTGCATCACGCTGGCCCGCGCCATGGCCCGTGACGGCGAAGGCGCAACCAAACTGGTGACCGTCACCGTACACGGCGCCGCTGACGAACAAACTGCGGAAAAACTGGCAAAGGCCGTTGCCGGCTCAAGCCTGGTCAAAGCAGCCTGTTTTGGCGCGGATGCCAACTGGGGCAGAATACTGTGCGCCCTGGGCTATTCCGGCGCGGAATTCGACCCTGCTCAAACCACCGTGCGTTTCCAAAGCCCTGCCGGAGCAATTACCGTATGTTCCGGCGGCGAAGCAGCCGCCTTTTCCGAGGAACAGGCAAAAGCGATACTTTCCGAAGAAAACATCACCATACTGATAGATATAGGAAACGGCAGCGGAAACGCGACCGTATGGGGTTGCGATCTTACCTATGATTATGTCAAAATCAATGGAGACTATCGTTCATAGGAATACAGGATGAAAAAACAGACAAAAACGGCTGAAACAGGCCAGAGTAACCGGGCAGAAGTACTGGTGCAAGCCCTCCCCTACATTCAGCGTTTTCAGGGAAAAACCATTGTCGTGAAATACGGCGGTAATGCCATGATCAACGGCATTCTCAAAGCGGCGGTGATACAGGACGTCATTCTGATGTCATGCATTGGTATTCGTACCGTATTGGTGCATGGCGGCGGTCCGGAGATCGATGCCATGCTGAAAAAAACCGGCAAAGAAAGCCGTTTTGTACACGGCCTGCGCTATACCGACGGTGAAACAATGGAAGTGGTACAAATGGTCCTGTGCGGCAAGGTAAACAAGGACATAACCGGCCTTATCCAAAAGGCAGGGGGCAAGGCCATTGGATTGTGCGGTATTGACGGAGCGATGCTCAAGGCGGTCAGAAAAACCGATGAAGATTACGGACTGGTTGGAGAGGTCGAAGACGTTGACGCTTCACTATTACAGTCCATTCTGGATTCAGGGGTTATTCCCGTGATATCCTCGGTGGCATTTGGCGTGGGCATTGATAACGGCAAGCCCCTCAATGTAAACGCCGATACTGCCGCCGCAAAAATCGCCGCAGCCCTTTCGGCAGAAAAACTGGTACTCATGACCGATGTGCCGGGCATACTCCGCGATGTGCATGACCCTGCTTCGCTTATCAAGACCGTCACTCGTACAGAACTTGATGCGCTGAAAAAAGAAAAAGTGATAAATAAAGGTATGATCCCCAAGGTCGACTGCTGCGCGCTTGCCCTTGACGGCGGGGTAAAAAAGGCCCATATCATCGACGGACGCCAGCCCCACGCGCTTTTGGTTGAGTTGTTCACCGATGAGGGGGTTGGAACAATGCTTACCAATGTGGTATAATTGGTCTCCTGTGCGGAGGTTTAATGAAGATTGGGATTGATACCTTTGCCTGCGATAGCGGTAAGTCCGGAGTGGGAACCTATCTGTCGCAGTTGCTCAAACGGATCCCCCCTTCCGGTGATCATTTTGAATTATTTGGATGGGAATACGACCGTTATTCGTTCAGCGATGCGGCGCCTGACCTTGATTTTATTCCTCGTTGTTCTGTGCAGGGCAGAACTGCCAATGCCCTGTGGCATCTCCATAAATATTCTGATTTTGCAAAGGATCGCTCGTACAGAGCCTGTTTTTTCCCTGCCGCGCACAAGCAGTCACCTTACAAATCCCCCTGCCCTACCGTAGGCGTTGTGCATGACATGGCTGCCTACTGGGGAACCATGCGTACCCGGGAACATTTGGGAGCGGTACTGCGCGTGGTATTGCCCAATTTGCTCAGACGCCTTGACCGTATCATCGCGGTAAGCGAATGGGTAAAGCAGGAGTTAATACATCTTGTCCGGGTCAAGGAATCCCGTATCGAGGTGGTGCCAAACGGCATTGACCATTCGGCATTTTACCCCCGCCCTCACAGCGAGGAAGAAGAAGAACTATTGATACAGCCTTTTAGTTTCCGCCGCCCGTACATACTGTGCGTATCCCGCCTTGATCATCCGGTAAAAAATCACATTCGGCTGGTCAAGGCTTTTGGTATTTTCAAGGAACGAACCGGCTTTCCTCACCGGCTGGTACTGGCAGGGGGAGACAGCAACAATGCGGCAAAGGTAAAAGCTGCCGTTGCCCGCTCCGCGTGGCGCAGCGATATTTTTGTCACCGGGCATTTCCCGACAAAAGGCCTGCCGGAACTGTATTCAGGCGCTGATTTTGTCGTGTTCCCCTCAATGTACGAAGGCTTTGGCATGGGGGTGCTTGAAGCAATGGCATCGGGAATTCCCACCGCCTGCGCCCGCGCCGCTTCCCTGCCCGAAACGGCTGACCACGCCGCCCTGTACTTTGAGCCTCTGGAGCCGGAAGACATGGCCGACCGTATGGTAACATTGGCAAGCGATCGCGAATTGCACAAAAAACTCAGCCAGCTCGGCATTGAGCGCGCCCAGGCTTTTTCCTGGGATCGCTGCGCCCAACGTACCCTTGCCATCATCCACGAAACCGGATCGTATTAGCCTTACCTGACAGTCGTTGAACCAATCAGGTTTGCGCCTAACGCAGAATCCCAATAGCTGTTCTGCATCGCAAACCTGATACAGCGTCTGATTGTTCCCGTAAGACCGTTGGCGTTCGTTTCCTTTGGTTCAACTATGCGCAAGTAAATATCATAGTCGCCCGCCGGCACATTGCCGAATGCGCTCATCGGTACCGCAAAGTTCAAGTCACGGTATGAAGCGGTATTCGATGCCCTGCCGTCCATATCAGGCCGCCAACTCCTTGCATCAACCGTTGTAAGCGCTATGTACGACGAACCGGTCGTTTTTTGCTTTAATATGACATACACATTTTTTCTGTTTACCATATTGCCCCAGCCGACATTTTGGACTTTTCCTTCGAACTGTAAGGTGCCGGACGGCATGACATATTCGCTTGCGTTCGCATCACGCAGCACCAGACGGAAGCCCAGACGGTCACGCATAAACTCTATGCCTCTTCTGCCGTCATATACCGGGTCAAATGGAGCCCTTAGATTTGCGGTCGGATGCGAGTTCGACAATTGTATCGTAACGTTTGCATCGTTATAGATAAAGTCACCCCAGGCATTCAAACGAGCAGCTTGATACCCTGCATTCAGATATGATGTTTGGGCAAGATTCGATTCCCATGCGACGAATGGAAAACGGCCATAGTTGAAGGACACCGTGGAAGTGGCCATATCATCACCCTGCGATTCGCCGCCGTAGAAGTTATTTTGTCTTCTGATCCAGTTAATAACTTTATTGCGGTTAAAGGTACCGCCAGCCGCTCCGCTGCCGCCCGACCCTTCGGAAAGCGAGCCCCAGTCATCCGCAGTGGCGCAATAGCTATCATTGAAAAAGCCGAAACGCGCTTCCGGCGTACCCGGCTGCGGAACCGGCAGATTTTCCATATTGGAAAAAGTAAAATTGGTCCCATACTTCCGGTTATACCACGGCAGGAATGCGCCCATGTGTATTTGAATTGTACGCGAGGCGGGAACGGCATCCAGCATCGCTTCCAAAAGCCAGTAGTAGGCATTCCCGGATCGGCTGAATGTGGTTGAATGCATTTCGCCCCACGGGCCAAACCAGCCCGCGTCAACCGTCATGATGATATCCTCGAATTCCTGCAGCAGGGGCTTTATTTGCCAGATATGATATTCTACCCAGGTTTTATCCGTATGACCGGTTACCGTACACATACCATCCGGTTCACAATTAGCCCAGAGCCTGCCGGTTGCGTCGTTCCAATGCCAGCCGTTGTCATACAGAAAACGCGGAATAACCACACCGTTGGTGTTTCTTACTGCCAGGAATGTTCTGCGCATATAATCAAGCCCGGCCTGTGTGATGGCTTGCGTTGTTCCCCTCGGTCTGGATTCCCAATCGCCCGTATTCGAAAGAACTGCATTCGACGAATAATTCCGCAAGTTAAAGTAAAAATGATTTATCGTAATTCCAATGGTTTGCGATCTGATAGTTGCATTGCCAAAATTGGTATTCAACTGACCTGCGCCGGAAACGGGAACCACTGAAGCATTACCGCTGACTTCGCGGTAAAAGCCCCTGTCCGCATTGGGAATATCAATCGCATTTTCGACATAGTTCAGGAGCTGGGGTACCAGCGGCCCATCGCTGGCGGCGGATGCGGTGGGGGTACCTGTCCGGGCAGTTGAGTCGCTGGGGTTATAGCCTGCCAGATTGGCGGTGACCAGTACGCTGTACTGCTGACCGCCGGTTAATCCGGTAATGGTATGCGGGCTCGTTACATTTGGAATGTGGGTGCCGGCCTTAATCGTTGCCGCGTTCGTTGTATTGCCGGCTACATAGTAAATGTCGTAGCTGCCGGCGGCGGGACTGGATGCAGTCCATGACGCAGCAAGTGTTCCGGCACCTGCAGTCAGACCAGGCCGCCCGGGCGCGGTGGTGAAATTCACCAGATTGGGGGTTGCCTGCCTGACCGGAGAATCGCCGGGAGTAAAGCCGTCCTGGTTTGCCGTTATCACCACGCTGTAAACCTGACCGTTGGTTACACCAGTTATGGTGCCGCCGGCAAGGTTCGCGGTAATCATGGTACCGGCTTTGATATCAGCCGCAGCGGTAAAATTCCCCTGCCGGTAATATAAATGGTAGCTGCCTGCAGGCGGAGTTGATGCCGTCATCGTATAACTAATGCTGCCATTGCCGGCAGTAAGACTTAGTCCCGGCATTACGGTAAATGCATCTGCGCTGGGTGTGGCCTGCACAATCGCAGAATCGCTGGAGTTATAACCTGCCAGATTGGCCGTGACCACGACACTGTACGGTTGACTGTTCGTTAAGCCGCTTATGCTACCGCCGGAAATGGCATTGGCAATTGCAGTCCCGTTTTTGACAGCCGTCACAGTGGTGCGGTTGCCGTCTCTCCAGTATATGGTGTAACTGCTTGCCGGCGGTACTGATGCAGTCCAGCTATAGCCGATGCTGCCATTGCCGGCAACCAACGCCAGAGCCGGCGCGGTATTAAAGTGTACGTTGGCGGGGGTACCCGTTCGGGGATTTGAGTCACTGGAGTTATAACCTGCCAGATTGGCGGTGACTAATACACTGTACGGTTGACTGCCGGTAAGGCCGGTAATGGTGTGCGGACTCGTTACATTTTGAATGAGGGTACCGGCTTTGATCGTTGCCACGTCAGCCGTATCTTCACTTACATAGTAAATGTCGTAAGTGGCAGCGGCGGGATTGGATGTTGTCCATGACACACCAAGTGTTCCGGCGCCTGCGCTCAGAACCGGTTGTCCGGGCGCGGCGGTAAAGCTCACATTGTCGGAGATGCCCGTTTGGGGATTTGAATCGCTGCTGTTGTATCCTGTCAAATGCGCAATGACCAATACACTGTACTGCTGACTGCCGGCTAATCCGGTAATGGTGTGCGGGCTCGTTACATTTTGAATGTGGGTACCGGCTTTAATCGTTGCCACGTCCGTTGTATTGCCGGCTACATAGTAAATGTCATAAGTGCCAGCAGGACTGGATGCGGTCCATGACACACTCAGTGTTCCGGCGCCTGCAATCAGAACCGGTTGTCCGGGCGCGGCGGTAAAGTCCACCAGATTAGGCGTTGCCTGTCTAACCGCTGAATCGCCGGGTTGATAACCAGCCTTGTTCGCCATAACGACAAGGCTGTAAGTCTGACCATTGGTCAGGCCAGCCGTTATTTGACCGCCAGAAACCGCATTGGGAATTGCAGTTCCCAATGTTTTCACCTGCACAACCGTATAGCTTCCGCCTAACCGCCAATACACCGTGTAATTATCCGCTGGAGGCACCGATTCTGTAAAAGTATAGGTAATACTGCCATCGCCGGCAACAAGCGTCAGATCCGGCGGGGCGATAAAAGCCGGAAAACTGGTAGTGACGGTCATCACTGAAGAATCCATACCGCTGTAGTTTGCTTTATTCGCCCGTACCAGAACGCTGTATAGTGCCCCCGCTTCTATATTATCATTGATAAAGCCATCCAATGCCACGCCGGGAATTTTTGTTCCGATGGCTTTGACCGTTGCCACCGGTTCATCTCCCTGTATGTAGAACAGATCGTAGCTATCCGCCGCAGGCGACGAATCCACAATCGTGTATGTAAAACCGCCTACAATAGAGCCAAGCTGCAGGCCCGGCGGCGAGAGGAATTCTTTTACTGACAGCAAGTCATCGACGCGACAGGTGCTTAAAGCCACCAGACACATACCAGCAAGCAAAATTGCTTTTGTTAAAGGGCCAAACTGCATTTTCATAAAAACTCCTTAGAATACTATAAACCCATAGTACCAATAAGTCAACGAAAAATGCAGTTTCTCGCCCCTTGTCTAGAAGGTACCCTTGTAACCCCAGCCCTGTATCGCCTGGCGGGTTCTGATGGGCAGTTTACCGCAGCCGCTAAACATCAACCATTCATAACTTTCAGTAGGTTCTACCCATTCATCCCGAACCATTTCTATTAAAAATCGAACGGATTGTATGCTGTCGGGAATGATAAGCTCGCTCAATTCTCCGCAGCCAAAAAAAGTATTGTCTGCCAGTATTTCAAGTTTTGCGGGTAAATTTGCCTTCCGCAATGATTTTAACCCAGACAGCCCGGAAAGCGTTTTTAAAATAGTGATATTATCCGACAAGCGTAACTCGGCAAGATTATCGCAGCCAGAAAAAACACCATGACCAATCTCAACAACACTGTCGGGCATCGTAAATCGGGTAATGGCGGTGTCTTGAAACGCCCAGCTTCCAATTTCAGTTACCGTGTTTGGTATGGTAATGGCAACAATGCCCGCTCTGTCGTTTTGTTGTTTTCTTGCAGAAGCGCGGCCAGACTGAGTGGTGGTGATTTGTATATCACTGCCGCTAAAAGCCCCTTCACCAATTTCGGTTACCGGCATACCCTCAATTTGAGCAGGGACGATGACTACTCCCGCACCACCGGTGTAACGCGTAATAACAATTCCTTTTCCGTCAGCGGTAAGGTCATAGGCAAAATCCGATGCGGGATTTGCCCTGCCGCTGCCGCCGCCGCCCTTGTTGTTGTCCTTTTTGCCGCCGGAACAGGCGGCGATAATCACCACCACCAATACAAGTACCAGGCCACAGGCAATGTAGTTCGCCCACTGGGTTACTTTGCCCAAAAACGGGGATTTTACCCGTTTTTCGGCGGAAATATTCTGTTCCGCCAGCTTTTGAAAGGGCAATTTGTCAAATAATGTCTTCATTTCGTCTCCTTTGCGGTCTTTCCCGCTGTCTTGCAATAATAAATTTAAGAGAATTTTACATTTTTCGCCATAAAGACACATCAGTGTGAACGCACGATTTTACAATTGTATCAATTCCAGGCGGTTTTCCTTGCCTGTTTTGAAGTAAATGTTGCTGAGGTGATTCTCTACGGTGCGGATACTTATCCCCATAATTTTAGCGATTTGCTGGTTGGTTTTGCTTTGTTTTATCAAATGCAGCACTTCAAGTTCCCGTTTGGTAAATGGGGTGTATGTGCCGGAAACTTCGTTCAATTTTATGGTATGGTCATTGGTTATATACATTTCTCCCCTGAGCACCGTGTCAATAGCGCATAACAATTCGATCTTGGTTCCCGTTTTGGGCACATAACCGGAGGCGCCCAGTTTCAGCGCGGTCTGTATGCGGAACGGGTCTTCCAGAACCGAACAGACCAGCACCGGCGGTTTGGGAATGTTCTTTTTCCGGCAAAAATTGTCCAGAAACGGGAGAAAATCAAGGCCGTTTTCTTCGCCTAACAAGATATCCAGTATGACAAAAGAAGGAATGGTTTTCGCTTTTTCGATAAAACACACGGCTTCCGCAAGCGAATTAACCTGCCCCGAAACAGAGAAACGGCCGGTTTCTTCAAGATAGGCGGCCAGCCCGCTGTTTATCAG
>WQXQ01000091.1 GCA_009784775.1 Treponema sp. | reverse complement strand
TGGCGTTGCGGGAGGAACCACCTTCGCGGTTCCCTGGGTAATTGGCACATTGCACGGAACTATTGCTCCGTTTAAGCATACATTCCTGGAGCTTGGTTGTGATGTCGGTTTCCTGACACTGGATGACAGGGTTGATTCGTATTATTCATTGTATCCTTTTGCGAACCTTGCAGGTTTTATCCCCTTTGGCACAAAAGGCGGATTCTACCTTGGCGCCGGCGGAGGTTATATGATGGCCCATTACACATTCCCTGAAGGTAAAATTCCGGACATACATGTTATCGCTTTTAACGCAGTCGCAGGGATCAATTTGTGGAATTTCCTTAACATTTCATATACCTGCAGAACTGACATTGATAACTTCTTTAGTCGTTTCAGCAATAAATTATCGGTAGGTTTTACCTATCGTTTTTAACAGGAGAACAGAATGGTTATACATACAAAACAAACGGCAATCCGGCGGATCGGCATACTGAGTCTTGTGCTGCTGGCACTAATGGTAATGACTACCTGCGGCCTTACCCTTGAGCCCAGTATTGATGACCTGCGGGCGCAGGTGGCGCCTGTATTGGCTAAAGGCAGCGATCCCGGTATAAAAACAGGCAAACGAGAAATTACCGGTCTTACTTCCGGTGCATACTACAGAGTAGTAGAAGGGAATGTCGTACGATATGCGAAAGAAAACGGTACCCTAGCTACCGGTATGGGAGAGGTCAGGGGATTGACCGGTACTAAAATAACCGGCCTGACCAACGGTAAAACGTACAAAGTGAATAGAGCTGTGCCGTTTCCTAATGGTCCGGTGGAAGTATTTATTGATGAGCTCACTAAAATACCTAAAACCGTCACCAATGGAACGCTGACGCTTACAGAGGAAAGTGTACCATGGGGCATAAATCTGAAATTGGATTTTGAAAAAATCTATGAAGTGATGAGGGTTGGAATACCTCCATCGGGTGGAACTTGGACGGCATCACATTGCTCAGGTATGTGGAGCTTCCTCACCAATGATTTCGACCCTGAGATAGGTACAAAAGGTATCGGTATGAAAAAATACCATCCTAGCGAAGACCCGCCTACTTTTTTCAATGGAATGACCGTAATCGAAGTGCCTTTTGCTATAGTATCCACAACCGATTTTTTGCTTCTTGATGTAGCCACCGGGGCATTTACCGTTCTGAGAGTTATTGTAGAGGCACCCTAGCGTTTCACTGTTCGGCGCGCCCACCAGCTTCCGGCTTCAGGATATGTTTGGTATCCTTTTGATTCATACCGGGCGCAGACTTCAGGTAACGCGGTGTACCAGTCTTCTTCCATCATCTCTCCGGGTTGACCGCCCCGCGCCAGGGAAATTTCGTATGCGCGGAAGCGAATCTCCTCTTCCAGATTCACAATGCTTTCACTCATGGCCACCACCGGCGGGGGAGCCGGCGTCGGTGCCGGAGCGGGCGCTTCCTGTGGAATTGGCGCGGCAGCGGTTTTTGTCCCTCGTTTGTTTTTCAGTAACCAGAACAGCAGCAGCGGAATAAGCAACAGCGGCAGTAATATTATCCAGGGAAACGGGGACTTTGATTGTTCCTCGGCTTCTGCAATAATCACTGGACTTGTTATTATCTCCGGCTCCGGCTCAGGTTCGGGTTCCGGCTGCGGTTCCGGCTCAACCACATTTACTACTTCCGGGGTCAGCATAATGTCATCCACCAATATCCTGACGCGCCTGTTGGGGCTTCTGCTTCCTTCGTCCGTATTATTGCCCCATAAATCCACAGAGCCATAACCAACCGGATCCGCAAACAACTCGCCCGAAACGCCGCGTTTTTGCAGTGCATTTATCACAAAAAGAGCCCTTTCTGCTGACAGACTCATTGGTTCAATGTCACTTGCGGCAAATGCGGCATAGCCGTATACCGCTATTTGGCCGGGAACCAGATTTTTGCCGAGCAGGTATTTCGCCACATTATCAAGTTGAATCTCTGCTTGATCTGCATTAACAAAACTATTGCCGCTATTGGGCAGGAATAACAAAAAGTCTATCTCTTCCTGTTTGTCGGTTGTACCAAACGCAAAAAAAACAAACACAATGAGGAAAATCATTATTACACACAGTTTTTTCATATGTAACCCCTTTTAATTGCATACATAATACCATATTGGTACAATATTACAATACCGCTGTACACCCTGTTTTCCATATTGCCTTTCCCCTCGCTTTTCGGTTATCATACATTATGCCCTTTTCCTTTTTTAACACCCTTGGCCGGACTGTGCAGGCTTTTGAGCCATTGCAGGCGGGTAAGGTCGGTTTTTACGGCTGCGGGCCGACTGTCTACAACTATGCCCATATCGGGAATCTGCGGGCCTATGTACTGCATGACATACTCGTTCGTTCGCTGCGGCGATCCGGCTATGAGGTACACCATGTCATGAACATAACCGACGTGGGGCATCTGTCCGATGATTCCGACGATGGCGATGACAAAATGGTCAAAAGCGCGGCAGAGCGGGGCAAAAGCGTGTTGGAAATTGCCGAAATGTACACGCAGGCTTTTTTTAACGATACCGATCGGATGTGTATCACAAGGCCTACGGTCGTATGCAAAGCAACCGACCATATCGCCGATATGATCGCCCTGATCCAACGTATCGAAGCCAATGGCTATACCTATAGTGCCGGGGGCAACCTCTACTTTGATATTGCCAAAATGCCTTCTTACGGCGAGCTTGCCCTGTTGCGGCTGGACGAGCTGAAAGCCGGTGCGCGTATTGCGGTGGATGTACATAAACGCAACCCTCAGGACTTTGTCTTGTGGTTTACCAAAAGCAAATTTGAAAATCAGGCGCTGGTCTGGGACAGTCCCTGGGGACGGGGCTATCCGGGATGGCATATTGAATGTTCGGCAATGAGTATGCGCTACTTGGGAGCACAGTTTGATATGCACGCAGGCGGCATCGATCATATTCCCATACATCACACCAATGAGATAGCCCAAAGCGAGGCGGCCACCGGTATAAAGCCCTGGGTGCGGTATTGGCTGCACAATGAATTTCTGGTATTGGATAAAGGCAAAATGTCCAAATCGGCCGGCGGCTTTTTGACTCTCCAAAAGTTGATTGACGAGGGTTATGACCCGCTGGATTACCGTTATTTTCTGCTGAGCGGTCATTACCGCAGCCAGTTACAGTTTTCCTGGGACAGCCTGACCGGCGCCAAAAATGCCCGCAAATCCCTGCTTAATACCATTCGCGAAGTATCCCGCAAAGCCCCCCCCTCCTCTTCCTTTCCCTCTTCCTTTGCGTCCTCCGTACCTTCGCGATCTTTGCGTGAAGAATGGGGAGAAAAAGCTGCAAAATATGGAGAAGCCTTCAACAAGGCAATAGAAGATGATCTGAATACCCCGCGGGCCCTGGCGGAGTTGTGGGGATTGCTGAAAGACAGTACCATAGAACCGCAGGCGGCTTTGGCCATTGCCTTTGACATGGATAGGGTGCTTGGGTTAGGCTTATCGGTAGAAACGGCGGAGGCGCCGCACGATGAATCGCTCAGGCAGGAAATTGAGGCGCTTATTGCCGAACGGGCTGCGGCCAAAAAGGCAAAGGATTTTGCCGCTGCGGACAAGATACGGCAAAGCCTTACTGAACGGGGCATAACGCTTGAGGATGGGCCTGGCGGAACAACATGGCGTGTAATGTAACGATTATGAGGGAAACATTGTTATTATATAAGATGGGGGACAGAAAATGACTGCGCTTGAATTCCGTGCGCTGTACGATTCCGCATTCCCCATTCTGTACAAGGTAGCGTACCGTATTGCCAATTCAGGCGAAGCTGCCGAGGATCTGTGCCATGAGGCTTTTTTCCGTTTGCATGAAAAGAATATGGTTTTTCCAAGCCGTGATGAAGCGACTTATTGGCTAATCCGGGTTGTTAAAAACGCCGCTCTGAATTATGCAAAACGGAAACAGCGTGAGCGCAGAGCGTATCAGCGGGCATTCAGGGAGGATGTCAGACAGACGGAAACCGGAGAAGGGCAGCTTGTCAAAAAGGAAACCAGAGAGGAAGTACTGGAGGCCCTGAACAAACTGCCGGAAAGTCTTCGCATCGTGCTGGTATTTAAGGAATATGCGGAAATGAACTATAAGGAAATTGGACGAGTGCTTGGTATAAGCGAGGGGAATGTCAAGGTTCGGGTATTTAGAGCCAGAGAAAAACTGGCGCTTCTGCTTCGTGAAATTATGAAAGAGGAGGGTCAGTAATGAGTACACAATGCCCTGATCGTCAACTGCTTTCAGTTTATTTTGACGGGGAATTGCCGTCTCCCTGGAAGGAAAAAATGGAGGCCCATATTGCCGGCTGCGCGCAGTGCGCACAACACCTTACACTGTACCGGGACTTTTCACTGGTAACAGACGAGGACGTTGACGCAGCCCAAAAACGGGTTTGGCAAAAGCTGGAGCAGGGCGCCGCTTTGACCGCGCCATTGCCCCGATCCCGCCCCATGTCTGCCAACGCGCTTTGGCGGCGGCGTATTTCCATTCCGCTTCCTGCGGCTGCGGCAATTGCCGTGATTGTGATGCTGGCCTTTCTTTTGGTTCTGCGGATTACCGGAACCGGGGAAACAGCTGATATGACTCTTGCTTCCGGGACCGCATTTGATACGCCGGGCATTATCCCCGTTTCGGATGACGCGTACTTAATGGAAAATGTGCTGCAATACCTGGGCAGCCGCGACAGCAGTGAAATACTGATTATTCGCTTGCCGGAAAGCCGGAACTTTGTGAACTATGGCGAGCCTGCCATTCTGAGAGCTGCTGATTATTCTCGTCAAGTGACGAGCCGTCAAATGACGGGCCGGAGAAAACATTGAGTATGCGTCATTTGTGTTTGCTTGGCTTGCTTTTAGCCATCGTACCGGTCGCCATGATAATGGCAGAAGAACCGGAACCATTAAAACCGGATCATTCTCCGCTTGATGGGCTTTTTCCCCGCTTTAAGGGGCGGGCAGTTGTATTGGATATAGATGCCCGCATTGTAGCACAGGATGAAGTTGTCATTTGGAATGAGGTGCACCGGAAGGCTACTGTTCCCGGACGCCCGGTTGATATTAAACTTGTCGGGGCAAATATAGTGGTTGCGGTGCAATTTACTCCGTACATCCGCCACCGGGGGCTCCAGAAATTTTTGGTTGCGCAAGGGCAAATATGGATGGATGTTCCCGATCAGGGAATACGGTACCATACTTCAATGCAGACAATACCGCTGGAATTTGGCGAGCCCATTTATTTCTTCCCGTTGGGTTCACTTGACGAAGAAGATACCGATCGTATCGAAGTAATGCTCACTCTGCATCCCTATGAACATACCAAAAACGAACATGAATAAAAACTTAAAAAGTATATTTTACCACGAACCAACAATGAGACGTTACGGGTTCGTGTGGTTCGTGGTAAACATTCTTATAGTATTTTTGTGTACCGGCTGTCAGCCCAGGGCGCCGGTTGTTCATTCCATTTCCCCTCAAATTGGCACCATGGGGGAGCCGATCACCATTAAGGGCGCTTTTTTTGGCAATAGCCGGGACGAATCGTACATCACTCTGGCCGGCGCCCAGCCGACCGGCACGTCCTATCTTTCCTGGAAACATAATGAAATTATATTCCGGCTTCCCGAATTTGGCGAAGCCGGATTGATCTATGTGTATGTCAATGGGAAAAAAAGCAATGGGGTGCTGTTTACGAATCAGGCAACGCTGCCAAGCCGGGTGTTGGATAATGCGGCGGGAACAGGGCCGGTCATTATTGCCATAGCGCCTCAGGCGGGGGCAATCGGCAGCCTGATCAATATAACCGGAACCGGCTTTGGCAATGCGCGGGGAAATGGCGGCGTTTTTTTTCCGTGGAACGCGGAAATGTCCGCGTTCGCCCCGATCGAGGCAATGGTTCAGGAATTTGCCGAAGTTTCAGAATTTGAATTTGGATACGAACTATGGACGGATAAGGAGATACGGGTTCGTATTCCTGACGGCGCTGCCAGCGGAGATATGGAAGTACGAACCGCACGGGGCAATTCTTTTCCCCGGGTTTTTGACATTGCCGGCAGGCCGGGAAGCAAAACCTTTCGTGACAAGCGCAGTTATACGATGAGCTATTCGGTGGATGTACGGGTAGGCGAGGCGGCAACGCCTAACTCCCTGTACCTGTGGATTCCCCGCCCTGCCGTTTCGGCGGCGCAGCGAAACATCGAAATACTTGCCAGCAACGTAGAGCCGTTTGTCGATCGATTCCGGGGAACCAGCCTTTTCAAACTTGATAATCTGAGCGCCAATAGCACTATGCAAGTCAGAATTTCCTGGAAAACCGATGTGTATAGCGTAGAGACAACGATATTGCCCCATACGATACGGCAGGAAACCCAGTCTCCGTTCAACGGTACCTACACTCAAAGCACTGCGCAGCTTCCCTCGGATAATCCCCGGATAAAAAATCAGGCGGCGGCAATTGTGGGCAGGGAACGAAATCCATACCTCAAGGCGCAGCGTATGTACGAGTGGATGCTTGCCAGTAATTTTGTGTGGGAGAACCAGCTTGAAGGGGATGTTTTTACCATGCTGGACACCAAACAGGCGGATTCTTACCTTGCCGCGCTGCTCTATTGCGCGTTGCTCCGTTCGGTGGAAGTTCCCTGCCAGCCGGTGGCCGGGGTGCTGGTAAACCGGAACCGGCAGACCATGCACCACTATTGGGTGGAATTCTGGATTGATGGCTTTGGCTGGGTACCCGTTGACCCGGCTATGGGCGCCGGCGCGATTCCCGCTCCGTTTGGCATTCAGGCAAACCGGGCAGCCTATTACTTTGGCAATATTGACAGCCAGCGCATAGCCTTTTCACGCGGCTTTATCAACCTGTCACCAATGGATCCCCGCGGCCGCACGGTGGCACCCCAGCGGTCCTTTTCCCTGCAGAATATCCGCGAGGAGGTTGTTGGCGGCATTGAATCCTATTCCAGCCTGTGGGGGGATATAACAATTACCGGAATTTATGCACAATAGCAGTATGGTAACAGTTATATCATTGGGCGGTTCTATAGTAGCCCCCGACAGTGCCGATGGGCAGTTTCTTAACGATTTTCGCGAGCTTATTCGCAGCCTTCTTGCAGCGGATCCTCAGCGGCAGTTTATTTTTGTGGTTGGCGGCGGCGGTCCCGCCCGTGCGTGGCAAAAGGCTTATCGTACGGTTTGCGGCAGCGCGATGTGTAACGAAGAGGCGGACTGGATTGGCATAATGGCAACACGGCTTAATGCTCAACTGGTAAAGGCGGTCATGGCGGAATGGTGCCCGCAGGATGTGGTATACGATCCCACTCAGGCGGAGCCGCTGGCGGGCAGGGTGCTGGTAGCCGCAGGCTGGAAGCCCGGTTTTTCATCAGATTACGACGCGGTGCTTCTTGCTGATCGCTTCCATGCAAAAACCGTCATTAATCTTTCCAATATCGCGCAGGTGTATACCGCCGATCCCAAAATCGATCCTGTTGCACAACCTTTGGATAACATATCATGGGCTGAATTCCGCGCGATGGTCGGCGATGAATGGGTTCCCGGCAAAAATGTCCCGTTCGATCCAATTGCCAGCCGTTTTGCGCATGAACATTCACTGCAGGTCATCTGCGCCGCAGGAAGGGATATTGCGAACCTCCGTAATATTCTGTGCGGCAACCATTTTACGGGGACTACCATTGGCTGATTTTACCATACCGTATCTGGAAAGCCTCAGTACCGGCGAATTGATCGACCTTGCCGACAAATGCGGGTTGGATATTCCCTTGGGACTCGAACGCGTGTTCATTATTGAAGAACTGTTATACCTTGACGAAGGCAATGCCGGTCAAGCTGATGAACAGGAGTCTGACAATACGCTTATTGCAGGCCGTGACTTTACCGAATTGGCTGCGCTTCCCAAACAATACCATATTTCATTTATTGATGTGCTTGTCCGTGATCCGCTGTGGGCATTTGTCTTTTGGGAAATAAAAGTGTATGATCGGGAGTTGTATGAACAAACTGCGGATTTTGAGGGGTATTGTTTGCGGGTAATGCCACTTGCGGAAGACGGTCACCAGCCGAACATGGCGGATTCCTTTACCGTGGCGGTAAGCGCGGACGATTCTGCCCGGTATTTGGGATTTCCGCCGGACGAGGCGAGCGGCTGGCCTGCCCGGCGCTGTTTTAAGATTGAATTATGCGCGCTGCATTGCGGGAATTATACGGTACTTGCGGTATCCCGTTCATTCACGCTGCCCCGCATAATCGAACCAAAACTGTATATGCGGTCAGTGTACCAAAATCCTTTGGCACAATTGTCCGGCGTTGATCGTTTTTCGCTTGTTCGCAGCGCTGATCGCGCTTCCAGTCCAAGGGGTATATAGGGGACTATTGTTTATGGATGTCCGTTATGCGCTATCTTTGGTATTAAATGCTCATCTTCCGTATGTAAAGGAAATAACCGGCAATGTGCCGCAGTCTTTGGCTTTATCGGAAGAACATCCTCTTGAAGCCTCGAATTTGATTCCCGGATCGGTTGAAGAAAGCTGGTTTTTTGAAGCTATCTCGGAAACATATTTACCCCTGCTTGCCCTTTTTGACCGGCTGGAATCGGATCATGTGCCGTTCCGCCTGGGCATTTCCGTTTCGCCGCTGCTGATTCAAATGCTCAGCGATGAGCTGCTTCTAAAAAAATATGCAGCCCACCTGGAGCATCAGATCGATTTTGGCAAACAGGAACTTGAGCGTCTTGCAGGCCAGAAGCAATTGTATCTGCTTGCGAAACACTACTTTGATCAGGCCGTTGATCGGTATGCCACTTTTACCACTCGTTATGAAACCAATCTCCTGAAAGCGTTTAATCATTATCAGCAAAAGGGACGAATCGAATTTATTGCCGCTCCGGCCACCCATGCCTTTCTTCCTTTTTTCACTTCATTTCCCGAAGCAATACAGGCGCAAATAGAAACATCCCTTTCATTTTACCGTTATTCGCTTAGAATCAGCCCCCAGGGGTTTTGGCTTCCTGAACTGGGCTGGACTCAGACGCTCGATCCCTTTCTTCGTTCATATGGTTTTAGTTATACCATTACCGACAGTCACGGATTTGTGTTTGGCGATCCGCCGCCATCGCGGGGCAGTTTTTTCCCGGTCAGAACGCCGCAGGGGATTTTTGTGTTATCTCGTGATTTTTCCGCCTGTGCCGACATAGCCAAAATGCAAAAAGAAGGTCCGTACCGGGATAATAACCGCGATATTAGCTATGAGCTTCCAACCGGAATGCCCGGTCCCTTCCTTGCCCAGAACGGAGCGCGGTACCAGACCGGATACAAGTATTGGCAAACGGCATATGGAGAATACAATCTGACTGCGGCGCAGGCTGCCGCGGATGAACACGCGCGGGCTTTTCTTGAAAATTCCTGCGCCAGACTTGAAGATGCCGCGCGGTTTATGCCGGAACTTCCCATTAGTCTTTGCGCCTTTAATGCCGATAGCTTTGGCCGTTCCTGGTACGAAGGTCCCCGGTTTCTGGAAAGCCTGTTCCGGCTTGCGGCAGGTTACCGTGAACTCCGGTTTATGACTCCTTCGGAGTATCTGTACCAGCATCCCATATCCGCGTTTGAAGTATCGCTCCCCGAATTTTCTTCATGGGGCGAAAATGGTTATGCCGAACGCTGGCTGGACTCTTCCAATGACTGGCTCTACCGGCATTTGAACCGTTCCCTTGATCGCATGATTGAGCTTGCCGACCGTTTTTCCCTGAATTCCGGTCTCAAAGAACGCGCGTTGAATCAGGCTGCCCGCGAACTATTGCTTGCCATGGCATCGGACTGGCCAGGGTTTCTCTGCCGTCAGGAATGTACCGGATACGCCCGGCATCAACTTGAAGACGCGCTGCGCAATTTCACCATGATATACGAAGCCCTGGGCAGCAATTACATCAGCGCCGAATGGCTGACCAACCTTGAACGCCGCCACAATATTTTCCCCCACATTAATTACCGCGCCTTTAAGCGAAAAGAGTAGTTAACCGTTAGTCGCCATTGTTTCACGCAAAGGCACGGGGTCACAAAGACACGGAGGAAGGCCGGACACCAGACGATTTCGGCGTCAGGTGCCTTTGCGTTGCCATATGATAAGTTTTAATTCATGGCATACCAATAATACTTCACCGAATACTTTTTCTATTTCATCGCCCATTCCGCTTACAAAATTTGATATTGTTGTATAATGCGGTTCGGTTTCTGATGATAATA
>WQXQ01000090.1 GCA_009784775.1 Treponema sp. | reverse complement strand
TGGGAAATTAGGGTTTTATTACGATTTTTTACCGGTGTGTAGTAGACACGGTGATATAGGTCTCTATGATATAATTGAGCCCGATACCCGATACCCGATACCCGATACCCGATACCCGATACCCGATACCAAGGGGGGAATCTGTCTATTCGTGGCGGATCTTTCGCTCATTGGGAGTATCTTATAGGTTTCAAACGAAAGTTTCAATGGGCGGACGGCGTGGTAAAAGCCTTTCTTCCCATTTTTTCACACGGAGACACAGGGACAATGCAACTGATTTTATCTTGCCAAATGGCATGATAAATGGCATGATAAATGACATTTGCATAAAATATGAATAATAGCTATTTTAATGGCGAAAAACTTGATGGGTCAGTTTCATAATCTTTCATTCTTTCATCAATCATAGCAATTTCTTCAGGACTTGCCATTTCAATAACAGGATTCCAGTAATCGTTAGACAAAAAAAACAAAAGCGGCTTTATTGCCGGTAGGGACCGATCCGGTATTGTGTCAATCATTGTATGTAACTCATTTCTTAATACAGCTGTAGTCATCTTTTACTCCCTTGATTCTTCTTTTTATACACTTGACCTCTTGGGTCAATGTGCGTAACAAAAATATGATTATCCCTATACCGAAATAATGCCCGGTAACTTCCTATTGTTAATCTGAAATTGCCCGGTTGCCCTGTTACTGGCATTATATTTCCTTCGGGAGGCTCTTTTCCAAGCCCTCGCAATGCAGATTTTATATGACCTTTATCAGGTTCATTCAAGCGATCAAGATACTTTTCTGGTATACGGTGCAGTAATACTTCCATTGCAATTTCATTCTATTTTATGGCATTAAATCCGTCAAGGTTCATTTTATATAAAACCCCTATTTTCTGCCTTGACGGTTATAAAAAATTATGTGAGGACACTGGAAACTGGATAATAAACGGTGTTAATACCAGCGTTCCTGCAACCGGCCCGCAGGGTCCGGCCGGCGGGATAGACCCCAACTGTGAACATTTCTGGTGGAGCGGTTTCGGCACTGGAGGCGACCTTGGCACCCCCAACAAGGATAGTTTAAGCTCCGTTCGTGCTGTGCGGGCTTTTTAACAATTTATCAATTTAATCCTTTGTAAAGGGGTTTAAACAGCTTACCGTCTTATTGGCGGTAAGCTGTATTTTAACAGGAGGAAAATAAATGATTTTCTTGGGAGCCGGTATGGTTAAGACGTTTAGTCCATTACCCAGAATTGCCTAAGGCCTGTTGAACTAAGCCGGTGTACGGTAAAATAGACATCAGCCGCCGGAATATTGACGGCAAACACCCGGTATATTGAACCGCTCAGCTCCCAGCTAAAAGCAAAACCTGCTGTCTTTATTTGCTGCACCGCTCTTTCGGCGGCTTCTGGTGTGGAAAAGAAACCTACCTGCAAACGATACATTCTATTGCTTTTGGGATCAGGCAAACCGGGAATGATCTCTACTCCCTGGGGTAATGCCTGCGGAAAACTAACAGGACTCGCTGGCGGAGGACCGGCGGGAATTACCGCAACAACATCAAAAGACTGCTGCGCCGGCGGCTGTTGTGCCGGGGGTTGTTGTGCCGGCGGCTGGACTACTGGGGGCGGATTCTCAACAACCGGAGGCGGCGGGGCTGCCGGCGCCGGCGGGGCTGGATTCTCAGCGACAAAAGTCACCGGCGGCGCTGCGGGCGGCGGCGCTGCAGGCGGAGGCGGTGCAACCGGGGGCTGCTGCACCATAGGCTGCTGTACCATTGGCTGTTGTACCATAGGCTGGTAGTATACCGGCGGCGCTGCGGGCGGAGGCTGCACATTGGCAGCCCACTGGTTTCTTTCAAACTCACGTTCGCGCGCTTCACGCAATTCTCTTGCCTCACGGGATTCCCTGCTTTCACGAGCCTCGCGGAATTCACGAGCTTCACGGGCATCCATTATCATGCTGGCTAACCACGCCATAAATTCCGTATCGGAACCCGCTCTGGTCTGCTCCGAGACCTTTTCTGTTTTTTCTCCTGCAGTGGTTACAAATGTATTGACCGTAATGGAAAACGGCTGTTTCTCTTCATGTTTTTCTTCATGTACCGATACCGATGCTTTGGGCGCCGTTTCGACAACCTGAGGGGGCGCTGCTTCGGGCGCCGGGACATAGAAAACAGGCGGCTCATACCAATAATATTCTCCCGCCGCTTCCTCGACCGGCTCTGCTTCAGGGAACGGTTCCGCCGCCGAGCTCGTTGGCATAGAGATCGGCCATAGCGGCGCATTGGTGGTAAGGACAACGGCCGCACCCGGATGCAAGCCTAATGCCCACCAGGCATCGGGAGAAAGATCAATAATCCGGTCTTGCGAGGCAGGAATACGGCCGCTTATGGTAACTTCTATCTCTTCTCCGTTTACGGTATTGGTAATTCGCGCTTTTGAGTGAATGGGAAGCACAGGATGAGCGGCGGAAAGTCCTTCAGCATGGAATTCCTGCGTAGCCATGCCACGCTGGGTAAAATTGCGCGGCTGAGCCATAATTGCAGTAATACATACCAATCCTCCCAGCAAAATGAATGAAATCCGTTTCATTCGTACTCCTTTCTCCCAATTATCTATAATATCCTATTATAAGTATAATTAAACCGGTAGGCCATTTTCAAGTAAAATTGGGTTTTTTTTCTGAAAAATGGTCCTGACGCCCGTATACAGGGATTGTTTTTCAGGGTCCTTTTGGATACAATAGGGCAGGAAGTGAGATATGGCAGAAAGAAAGATCGATCTTAAATCAATAATTAAACTAGATTCTGAAATAAACAAGATTCAGGACCTTGATCTCCTTTTGGAGAGGATTCTCCTTGAGGCTCGCAAGGTAGTCAGCGCCGATGCGGGGTCCATTTATGTCAGGCAGGCAGTCGAAGAAAACGGGGTTATAGTTGACAGACTGCAATTCAGGTATCCCCAGAATGACACCATACAGAAAACAATGCCCCCCGGCCAAAAAATGATCTATTCCATTTTTTCCATGCCCATTAATGAAAAATCCATTGCGGGCTACTGCGCTTGTACCGAAAAAATGGTCAATGTACCGGATATGTACAATATTCCGGCAGATGCGCCTTATTCCTTTAACTCGACTTTTGACATGATTACCGGTTATAAAACCGTTTCCTCGCTGACCTTTCCCCTGATTACTGCCGATAACCGGCTTCTGGGCGTTATTCAGGTTCTTAACAAGATAGATGAACAGGGAAAATTTATACCGTTTACTCAGGATGATGAATTCCTGCTTGCCCACTTTGCCGTTAACGCAACCATAGCGCTGGAGCGAGCCTATGTTACCAGAGCAATGATACTCCGCATGATCAAAATGGCGGAACTACGAGACCCCAAAGAAACAGGCGCGCACGTAAACCGCGTTGCCGGTTATGCCGTCGAGATTTATGATCGCTGGGCGGCCAATCATAAGATTTCCCAGAAAGAACATGAAAGTTTCCGGGATATGCTTAAGATAAGTTCAATGCTTCACGATGTGGGAAAGGTAGCCATTTCCGATACCATTCTGAAAAAGCCGGCCCGTTTTACCCCGGAAGAATTTCAGGTGATGCAGCATCACACTTTGTATGGCGCCGGGCTGTTTGAAGATCTCCAGTCACCCATTGATTTGCTTGCAAAAGATATTGCCCTTACCCACCATGAAAACTGGGATGGCAGCGGGTATCCGGGTTATGTCAATCCAGTCAACCATGTTCCCGATCAAACCGATGAAGCCGGCAAGCCGGTTGGCAGGAAAGGCGAAGAAATACCGTTTGCCGGCAGGATCGTTGCCATTGCCGACGTATTTGACGCGCTCTGCTCAAAGCGGGTATACAAAGAGGCATGGAGCGAGGAAGAAGTACTTACGGAAATACGGCAGCTTGCGGGAACCAAATTTGATCCGGAGTTAGTCGACATTTTCTTTGACATCCTCCCCAACATCAAACAAACCCAGTCTTTGTACCCTGAGCCGTAAGCGAAGCAAGTCTGGTAAGCTGGCGGTCAAGGCTGTCGGCAAATTTTTTAAGGTCTTTTTTACCGTAGGAGGCTGTCCGCTCTACGCCCAAGCCGTTTTCGGCAAGGCCTACGACAAAATCCCGCAGAGAAAGCAGTTCATTAATATTGTCTCTGGTAAAAACCCGGCCCCGGTCATCAATCACGGTGACATCTTTTTCCAAAAGCCGTTTTGCCAAAGCCAGGTCGCGGCTTACGGCAAGGTCACCGGGAACAGCCAGTTCCACAAGCCGGTTATCGGCGGCATTGTCCCCCAATGGGCAAACTTCCATCGTAATACGTTCCCCGGCGATACCCGGTATGGGACGGTTCGCGGCAAATACCGCCTGAATCCCCCGCCGTGTAACCGCGCGCAGAGTCAGTTCCCGCGCATCCCGCGGACAAGAATCAGCATCTACCAGTATTTTCATTAAGCGTTTGATTAATGCGGGTTATAAGGTTTTGTACAACACGATCCAGCGTTTCGTCGGCTTTTGCCTGATCTTCCCTGTTTTGCATTTTCAGTTTGTTAATTTCATCGCACAGTAAAAATCCGGTAAGGATTGCCACATTCAGCGGATCTTTCATGCCGGAAATACCCTGGGTATTGGCAACGGCAAACCGGAACTGCGCCAAAACTTCATCCAAATAGGCGGGATCTTCGCCGGCCGTAATGGAAAAGCTGGCCCCCAATATATCGATAACCAAATCGTGGGGGCCGTCGAACGGAGCATATTCAAAATCCGAATTCGGCAGGCTCATGCGGTGTTCCTAAAAAATATCCAATTCTCCGCCTTCCGCTGCAGGAACAAGGGGATCGGCAATATCGTCCTCAGCGGAGGATTCCGGTATTTCAAAGCAGGTATTTTCAGAAACAGCAGGGGGCGGCTCTGCAGCGGGCTTGGCAATAACTTTTGAGGCGGCAGCATGAATTCCTTTTTTGGTGACTGCTTTTTCAAACGCTTTTTCGAACTTGCTCAACCGGTCAAGCGCAGAAAGAATACCTTCTTCTATTTCGCTCTGATCTTCCTTGAAACGGACAACCAGGACTTCAAGTTCATCAATCCGCTTTTGATAGGACTCCAGTCTTGTTTGCAAATCTGTTTCCTGCTGGCGCAGAGTGGTATTTTCTGCAGCCAGCCGCTCAACATACTCAAGCGTTTTTACGACCTTTGATTCCAACAGCTTGACTTGCTCAAGATTTATCATACTGCCCCCCCTTTTTTCTGTATGTCCAGTGTTCTACACTAAGCTCCCAGCGCCGTTTTTACTTTGTCAACTACCGCCTTAAAAGCCTGGGTATCTTCTGCCGCAAGCCAAGCCAATGCCTTTCGGTTGATGGTGATTCCGGCCTTATCAAGCCCGGCGATAAACCGGGAATAGGAAAGCCCTTCCATGCGGCAAGCGGCATTGATTCTGATGATCCACAGCTTGCGGAACTCGCCCTTCCGATCCCGCCGGTCCCGGTACGCATAGGCCATGGCCTTGGTAACCGCGTCTTTGGCGGTCTTGAAGTTTGTACCCCTGCGACCCCAGAATCCCTTTGCCTGTTTCAGTATTTTTTTTCGGTGTTCCTTTCTTTTGGAACCGTCTATTGCTCTTGACATACGAATCTCCTCGCCTTAACCGTAAGGCAACATTTGTTTTCTGATTGCCGGCACATTGTGATCGGACAAAATCCCCGCATGGCGTAACTTCCGTTTCCGCTTGGTGGATTTTTTGGTTAAAATATGGCGAAGGTTTTGTTTTTTGTACTTAACCTTGCCGGTACCGGTAAAACTAAAGCGCTTTGCCGCGCTTTTTTTTGTTTTCATCTTGGGCATAATGCCACCTCTGTAATAAAAATTTCCCGGAAATCCCTGATTTCCGTTATTTTTTAGACTTGGGACTTAATACCATGGACATGAACCGGCCTTCCATTGCCGGCGGTTTATCCATCACATAATATCCTTCAATACGCGCAAGCACGTCTTTAAGGACATCCAATCCCAACTCAGTATGGGCAAGTTCCCGGCCTCTGAACCGGACCGTAACCTTGACCTTGTTGCCTTCAGCAAGAAACTCCCTGACATGCTTGGACTTGAAATCCAGATCGTGATCATCGATCTTTGGCTGCATCCGAATTTCTTTAAGCTTCAGGAGCTTTTGCTTCTTTTTTGAATCCCGGACTTTTTTTTCATTCTCGAATTTAAACTTACCGTAATCCAGGATTTTCACTACCGGCGGAACCGCCTGTGGGGCAACTTCCACCAAATCCAAACCTAAATCCTGTGCGATCGCAAGGGCTTCCATGGTTGTCATAATCCCCTGGTGTTCCCCCTCATCCCGGATGAGGCGAATCTCCCGCACTCTTATCTGTTCATTAATCCGTAAATCCTTCTCCGACAACTGACCTCCTCGTATAGTAATACCCGGTTCAACGGGGCAGAACCGACTATTCAAAGTATAGTTTAGCCGATTTGCCGGGATTTTGTCTAGGGTTTGGTTGCATATTTATACTTTATTTGCTAGTATGGCAGTTCAAAGAGCATGATTCCCCTTCTTTTATGCGCTATTTTACTGTTTTCCTGCCAAAAACCAGCCGCCCTGTTTATACCCCAGGAGCCGGCCAGGATCATACCACTGGATCAGGCCGATGGGGGCATGGCACAGATAGCGGAAGATGCCCGGAATACGCTGCCCGGTTTTTTCCGGCATTTAATCAAAGCGGATGCAATTAACAAGAATTTCTTTGTAAAATACCCATTCACGGCCGATGACGGCAGCGGTATCGACAGGGAACAGGTATGGCTTACCGGTATCCGGTTCAAAAACGGGCAATATTCCGGCATTCTTGCCAGCGCCCCCCGGCATTTGAGCGGCATGAAAAAAGGCGATACGGTCATATTTGACGCCGATATGATTACTGACTGGATGTATATCTGGAACGGAGCCATTATCGGGGGACACTCAATACCATTCCTGCTGGAAAAAATCCCCGCAGGCCAACACACCCCTCAGGAACAGGCGCTTTTACGGATGTTTGAATGAGGCAAGGCTTTTTACCTGCACTTTCGTGCAAATTTGGGTGTATTTAATATGCCTTTTCGTGCAAATTCTGGTGTATTTTATCTGCCTTTTCGTGCAAATTTGGCCGTATTTAACTTGCCTTTTCGTGATTTTGGCAGTATAATGGGTACATGGCTCTTAAACGAAAAATCTACCAAAAGCTGCTACACTGGAAAAAAGAAAGCAACGGTTCAAGCGTATTGTTAATCAGCGGCGCAAGACGTGTCGGCAAGAGCTTTTTGTGCGAAGAATTCGGGAAAAATGAATACAAAAGCATGATTATTATTGATTTTGGAAATGTATCGAAAGAAGTCAGGGAAATTTTCCAAAACGACAGCGCCGACCTGGATATGCTCTTTACCAAACTTTCCGCATTGTACCATACACCGCTTTATCAAAGGGAAAGCCTGATTATCTTTGATGAAGTGCAGCAATTTCCAGAGGCACGCCAGCTACTAAAATACCTTGTAGCCGATGGCAGATATGATTATTTGGAGACAGGTTCCCTGTTATCACTGAAGCAAAATGTACAGGATATCGTGATTCCTTCGGAAGAAGAAGAACTGGAAATGTTCCCTATGGATTTTGAGGAATTTCTGTGGGCATTGGGAGATGAAACGACCATTCCGCTTTTGCGCAGTTGCTTTGAACAGAAGAAACCGCTTGGACAGGCTTTGCACCGTAAGGTCATGAACGATTTCAGGCAGTATTTGCTTGTAGGCGGAATGCCGCAAGTTGTAATGGAGTATATACAGCACAAAGATTTTTCCGCGGCAGATAAAATAAAAAAACGCATCTTAACATTGTACCGGAATGATATTATAAAATTCGCCGGAGGATACAGAAGTAAAGTAACCGCCATTTTTGATAACCTGCCCGGACAGCTTTCCAAAAAAGAAAAAAAGTACAAGCTGTCGTCTATCAGCAAAGACGCCCGTTTGCGCAGCTATGAAGATGCCTTTATGTGGCTTACTGACGGCATGATCGTTAACCCCTGTTTTAATGCCACCGAGCCCAATATTGGATTGGCAATGAGCAGCGACCATACCACGCAAAAACTCTATATGGCGGATACCGGACTTCTGGTTACCCACACTTTCAGAGATAACGATTATTCCGATAATGCATTGTATCGCGCTATTCTGCTTGATAAACTTAATATTAACGAAGGTATGCTTATAGAAAATATCGTTGCGCAGATGCTCAGGTTTAACGGCCATCGCCTGTATTTTTATTCCAGGGTTGACAGTAATAACCGAAAAAACATGATGGAAATTGATTTTCTTATTGCCGCCAAAGGAAAAATAAGTCCGATTGAGGTTAAATCATCCGCATATAGAGCCCATTCTTCACTTGATAAATTCAAGAAAAAGTTTTCTTCATCCAGGCATGGAGATGCGTATATTCTATACACCAAAGATGTAATGATTAGGGACGGTGTTATTCACCTGCCTGTCTATATGACCATGTTTCTTTGACGGGATCATGATATATTGATGTACTGCGAATGACCGCATGATCGTTTATTTCAAGCGAAGGGAAATCCCCCGCCCCGCGCCAAAGACGGCGCACAGTGGGGGATCATTACTGTTACTTCTGCGTAAACTGGTTAATATCAAGATTGGTAGAGTTGCCGGTTGGGATAAAGTCTGACAATTCATACACCAATTCAGGAAGTTCTTCGCCAAAAAATTCCAATTTAAGCCTGAAAGGGTGCGGTGAAACCGAGCCTTCAGTCCAGCCAAAATCACCAAGCAGTATATAACTGCAGATGTTGTCTTGAGCCTGTAAAAAATAAGACTGATGAGCGGCTTCCAGACCGTTTGCGTCATAAACAGATACAAACACTCTTCTGGCATATAATAAACCGCCGGTTAACAAGTCGGCCAAGCCGGTAAAGTGTAACTGGTGATAATTACGCTTGAACTGACTGATAGCAACAGCGGTAGCATTGCCTACAGGGGTAAAATCCGACAATTCGTACATTCGGAGATCCCCCTTTATGTTCAATACAAGCCTTAAAGGAACGCCCGCATTCCAACCGAAATCACCAGCCAGTGTAAAAGTGCCGGTGTTACCGCTGATGATTCCAAAACCCATTTGCGTGTTTAACAATTGATCATCATCGTTATAAACAGCCGCTGAAACTTCACGGTCGGCTAATGCTGTCAAGCCGGTAACGGTTAGTTTGTGGTAATTGCTGACAAACTCGCTGATATGAACGCTGCTGGAATTATCGGCTCCGCCGTTGCCAATGGTAAAGTCCGATAACTCGTAGACGTAATTGCCTTGCCATATATGCACTTTAAGCCTGAAAGGACCGGCTTCGGTTCTGGCGTTAAAAAGTCTCCTTAAAGTTACGTTCAAGCTGCCGTTAGCGATTGTTCCGTAAGACCAGCCAATAGCAGCATCGCCGTCAAAAACAATTCCCCACCCTTGCATATTGTTAAACCAGTATTCAAAACCGGTAACGGTCAGTTCATGGAAAGGAATGGGTATAACCTTGAATTGGTCAAAGTGTATGATGTTGTTATCGGTAATTTCGAATAATAAAGCATCGTTTATTCCGGCTATATTTGTGCCGGCTGTGTATACATGGTAAGTGTTTTCTTGTTCAAACCACAATACAATATGGTAATTACCGTGTTGTACACTCAGGGACACCGGAACCTGCCCGTCTTGAATAACCCCAAAATCTTCGACAGTCCAATTCCAGCCCTCGCACGCAACCGTTAACCCCACGCTTCCGGTTTTATCGCCCAGGTTGGTAATGGTGAATGGTACCAATGTACTGCGCCCGTCTTCATAGACGTTGACAATAATGTCGCCGACATTGTTGTCAACGACATTGTTGTCGCCGCCTCCGCTTCCATTGCCAGACAGCGAACCTTCCTGTAACCGTTCACCGCAGGCAGCCATCGAACACATGATTGCTGCAATCAAGATTGTTTCAACAAGAGCAATCACCCGCAATTTGGTTGTATGTTTCATACAAACCTCCTTAAAATAATGTAGTTATTTCATTTATACTGCGGGAGTTTTGAGAAAAAAATCGCCTTTAGGGTGATTTTGGGGTGATTTTAGGGTGAGCGGGGGCATATCCGTGAAAAAGCAGTGAAAGAGCGTCAACGCCGGAAATGCCGGTGGTTTGATAAATATTTTTCAAATGGGTTTTTACGGTATTGACCGAAATATTAAGCGATTCGGCAAGCTCTTTTTGACTAACATAACCTGCCAAAACCGCCTCGACAACTTCCAGTTCCCGTTTGCTTAATTTTTGAATAAAACGGGT
>WQXQ01000089.1 GCA_009784775.1 Treponema sp. | reverse complement strand
CTTTGACCACCTGACCGCGCATGGGATCGGGGGCGGCAGTAACGGCACATTCCAAAACAGCCGGATGCTCCATTAAAGCGCTTTCAACTTCAAAGGGACCAATGCGGTAGCCAGAGCATTTAATCACGTCATCGTTTCTACCGACAAACCACAGGTAGCCCTCACCGTCACGCCAGGCCATATCTCCAGTCCGGTAGGTTCCCCCGTACCAGGCAGCTTTGGTGACATTTTCGTCTTTCCAGTAACCGCGGAACACGCCGGGAGATTCTGACAGACCGATTTGTGTACCTTGCACACAATCCAGCTCGTACATATTTTTTCCCGCACGGGTAATACTCATATTCCCGACAATACCGTCATCACAGAGCTCGTCATTTTCATCCAGCAGTTTAATGTCGAATAACGGCGCTGGTTTACCCATGGAACCGGGCCGTACCGGCAGCCATTTGAACACCGCCGCCATTACCGAAGTTTCCGACTGGCCAAAACCTTCGCGAATTTCAAGACCGGTTAATGCCTTCAGCCGGTTGTACACTTCCGGGCTTAACGGTTCGCCTGCCACCGAAGTATGACGGATAAAGCTGAAGTCATAACCGGAAAGGTCTTCTTTTATCAGATAACGGAATATCGTAGCCGGCGCGCAGAACGTTGTCGGCCGCAGGCGTTGTATTGCGTCTAACATTCCCTTGGGTACAAATTTTTCCGTATCATATGCGCCAACGGTTGCGCCGCAGATCCACTGGCCGTATATTTTTCCCCAGGCAAATTTTGCCCAGCCGGAATCGGTTTGGGTCAGGTGGACGGTGTTATCTTCAACACAATGCCAGTATTTGGCGGTCACAATATGCCCCAGAGGCAGGCTGTGATTGTGCAGCACCATTTTGGGCATTCCGGTAGTGCCGGAAGAAAAATAAACCAGCATGGGTTCTTCGGTTGTGGTTGCAATGCGCTGGAAATTATCGCTTGCGTTTTCAATTGCGGCTTGCAAGTCGATATAAGCAGGATCAGACACCGCAGTGTCAGACACCGCGGTGTCTGACCCCGGCAGGTTTGTTTCCCACAAAACGGCAATGTGTTCCAGCTTGCCGCATAAGGGCCGGACAGCGGCTATATCCGTCAACAGGGCGGAATCCTCAACCGTAATGAGCATTTTTACATCGGCAATATTACAGCGGTATTCCAGGTCTTTTGCGGTAAGCTGATATGTGCCGGGAATACAGATCGCTCCGATTTTCATTAAAGCGCACATTAACACCCACACTTCGGGCCGCTGCTTGAGTATCAGCATGACCACATCGCCCTTTTGAATACCCAATGCACAAAGAGCATTCGCCGCTTTATCGGAAAGCCGTTTCATATCGGTAAAAGTAAATGATTTCATCTGCTCCGAATCATCGGTCCACAAGAGGGCGCATTTTTCCGGCTGCAACCGCGCCCATTCATCAACGACATCATAGGCAAAGTTAAAATTATCCGGCACATTGCAGCGATAGTTGGCATAAAAATCTTCGTAGCTGTCAAATTCAATTTGGGGACAATAACGTGAAAGTATTTCGCTCATAATTTTTTATTCCTGTATAATGGTGATAAATTGCGCGGTGCCGTTCACGGCGTTTTGGCCGTGGGGCAGTGACGCGTCAAAATAAATCGAATCCCCTGCGGCAAGAAGATACTCGGCCTTGCCGACACTTACCTTCATGGTGCCTTCAACCACAAAATTAAATTCCTGTCCGGAATGGGTAACCTGAGCCGCGGGAGGACGGGACGAATCCAGCAGCACCAACAGCGGCTCCATTGTTCTGCCCCTAAAGTTGTACGCCAGACTGGAAAATTCATAACCGGGATACCGTTCAATCTGCACACCCTTTCCCTTGCGGCATACAGCGGCGCTTTCCATGCGGGGAGATTCGCCGGTCATAAGCACCGTTACATCCGTACCAAGTTTAACGGCTATATTGTACAATACGCTGATGGGAATATCCTGCTCGCCGCTTTCGTACTTATTATACGTTTCAAAGGGGACATGAATATCGGCAGCCATATCCATCGCGCTAATCTCCATAATTTCCCGCAGTTCTTTAATTCTGCCGGGAATTTGGGCCAGGTTACTAACCTGCATGGTTTCGTTCATAATCCAGCTCCTTACATAAAATGTTTCCAGTTTTTACCGGTACTCCGGTCATTCCGGTCACGGACATCTACCGGTATTCGTACTGTTTCGTAACCGCGATATTCGCATCGGCCATCATTGACATGGATGCCTTTTATGCCATCATTACAAATGACCTTAACATAATCCGCAATGGTTTTCAATTTGGTTTCGACCAAAACGCCAAAAATCAGGCCTTCGTTGAATTGCTTAATACCGTGCATATCGGTACCGGCAGTGGCCGGCAGGCAGTTTTTCTGCGCATAACGCATTGCCAGCGCATCGTATGCCTGATCCTGAGTCGCATTTGCCGCTTCCACCGCATCAACACAGCCGGCGGAAAGGATGACCTGCCGTATATAGTGGTGCTGCCTGAACGGATGAGCCTGCACTACACAGCCACCTGCCTCTTTCACCGCATGATACTGTTCACCCCTGGTCCAGTTTCGCGCTTCGGGGTGTTCCAACAGCCATGCCTTGTCCAGCCCATATACCAGATAATCATCACAACTGTCAAAGGTTTCTTCCCACCCAAAAAACACATCAAAACCCTGCCGCTCTCCTTCGTTCAAAGCCTCTTCATAGCCCCGGCAAAACTGTTTAACCCATTCCTTCCAGGGAAGACCGCGGGGTATGGCCGTGTTTCCGTTATAAAAATGATCCGTTACGATAATTCCGGAATACCCCCTGTCCTGATAATGCCGTATATACTCCGACCCTTTTGAACTGGCGCAATCGCTTGCAAAAACGGTGTGAAGATGGGTCTCATATAAATAACTCACGATGCCTTATCCCTCATTTTTAAAATAAAGGAAATTGGGTATCTAGGCAAGCCAAAATTAAAAAAAATTAATTTTTTTTCAAAAAGACTAATGCATTTTGCGAGTTTTCGCCATATATAGGGTATCATAGGCAGAGTTATACGGTCTGTATACTGCCCATGACCGGCGGCTGTAGGCGGCCGGATCAAGCATTTGGAGATATGTTATGAACAACAATCTTAACAGCATTCTCATCGAAGGAAATCTGGTACGGGACTCGGCGCTCCGCACCACCCCCAAAGGAACATCAGTCTGCACTTTCAGTCTGGCTTCCAACCGCTTTTTCAGACAAGAGTCCGGCATGGAAAGGGAAGTGTCCTTTTTCGAGGTTGAGACATGGTCAAAATTGGCCGAAGTCTGTAACAGCCTGGGAAAAAAAGGGCGCGGAGTACGGGTAGTTGGCCGCCTGAAGCAGGACAGATGGACCGGCAGCGACGGCAAACAGCGATCACGGATCACCATTGTCGCGGAACACGTTGAATTCCGTCCTGAATTCAAGAAAGAAGCAGCCGCTGAAAGCAGCGTCATTGCCGCCGAAGCCGCAGCGCCGGAACAAGAGTACGACGAGTACGCCCCGGTCACCGAATCCGAAGGCACCCCGGTAATGACAGAGGTCATGGAAGCAGTACCATTCTAGGGATCAGGGACTAGGGACTAGGGATTATTGTTCGTTATCTAATAGTATTAACAACTCGCTATGATTTAGAACAATACCCCTAGTCCCCAGTCCCCGATCCCTAGTCCCCACTGTTAAAAAATCCATCTTTCCAGTTGAATCTGGCTGCGCGGGGCAATGGGATGCCGTCGTTCACTGCGCGCATAAGGTCTTTGTAATCCGTTTTTTTCAGAGGCGGGCCGCACAGGTCTATGATGAATCGGTGAAAGCCCGCTTCTTTTAGAAATGGAATTTTGTCGGTTATGGAAAATGGTTTTTGAGGGGAAACCCGCGATCCTTCTCTATCGCAGACAAGGGAAAAATGTTCATCGCGGTTATCAGAAAATGTTTTAAAATCGTATACCGGACCCAGGTCGGCGCGAATGTTGAACAGCGGAGGCCAGGCAAAAACCGGCACAAAAAACATGGACCGCAGGGATGAGCGATTTGCCGGAGTCAATGTCCGTTCCAAATTCTGCCGGTTGTTCTCCAGCGGCGAAACAAAAGCGTCCACATCCAAAGACGCCACAAACGAAAGCGCCCATCGATTAAAGGTATACAACCAGGGACCGGCGATAAGCTGCACATCCTGACGAAATGCGCGAAACAGGGAAAATTGTCCGGGGTTGTTTACCACATAGTGCCGGTACCCCCTATCGACCAGTTCGCCAATAGTATGTTCAATATTTTCCGCAACAGCCTGCGGAAAAAAAGGTTCCAATACCAAAATCATTTCTGTTGGCCTGAACGGCAAAGGCTGCAAACCAGACTTGCCCTTTCCCAAAAGCTGATCCGCATTTTTGCGGGTAAGGCTTACCATTACCCGCGCCGGACGGGATGATTGTACAATATACAGATCACTGACAGAAGAAACCGCCACATACAAACCATCGGGGAAAGTCTCAGATTTTTTTTTGGGGATGGTAACCGGCGGAGCTTTTTCATGCCCCGGCTGCCGTCCGCCGCCTGCCGGACATTGAAGTGCCTTCCCAATAACCGGCTTGTATCGTTTTGACATTGCCCTGGTCTGAATTAAGTACACACGATCGCCTTTGTCGAACCCGTCAGGAATGGAAAGCCAACACCCTCCGTTAATACATTCTACAAACTGCAGTTTATGCGATACCCGTTCGGAATCGTCACTGCGATGCAGCCGTATGGAATCCCCAACCGCAATATCCACGCTGCCGGTAACAAAGCCCCGCCGTTTATCAGCCGTTCCCTGTACTTTTTGAATTGCCCCCAGACTTATTCCCGTGCCGCCATCCTGAGCGGAATTCAGCCAATCGCAATTGGCTCCGTTAAACAGAAAGGTCGTTTTACTGCGGGCAAAATCGTTGCACAAAATCTCCTGACCTTGCGCGATACTGCGGCTGATTTTTTCTTCGTCTCCATCCGCAATTGCATCCAGCACCAGACGGTAGGCGGAAACCACAGTGCCCACATAATCGGCGCTTTTCATGCGGCCTTCGATTTTAGCGGCGTTTATCCCCGCCGCCGCAAGGTCGGGCAAATGTTCCAGAAGCTGCAAGTCGGCAGGGCTAAAGTAGTAGCCGTTCTTGCCGGACGGTTTTTCGGCATTACACCGGTACAGCCGGCGGCAAGCCTGGGTACACATTCCCCGGTTGGCAGACTTACCGCCCAGGTAACTGGAAAACAGGCACAGACCGGAAGCGCTGACGCATAACGCGCCGTGTACAAAAACTTCCAGACCCATATTGGTTTCTGCCCGTATTGAACGCAATTCTTCCAAACCAAGTTCCCGCGACAGCACTACTCTGGAAACACCGTGCCGGGAAAGGGCATTGGCCCCTCTGGCAGAGGCGATATTCATCTGGGTTGACGCATGTATTTTTAATTGAGGAAATTCCGAACGAACCATCGCCAGAACGCCAAAATCCTGCACAATCAGCGCGTCAGGCCCAACAGAGGAAAGGTATTTGAGCAATTGGTACATCCGGTCCGCTTCACGTTGTTCAAAAACGGTATTTACCGTAACATAGAGCTTTTTTCCCATGCGCCTGAGCGCGCGAAGGGCCGCTTCAAATTGCGCATAGGTAAAATTGGCGCTCCGCATACGGGCGTTAAAATTCTTTAAGCCCAGATATACCGCATCGGCCCCCTCCCCTACCGCAGCATCCAATGCCTCAGGCGACCCAGCCGGCGCCAGTAATTCAATAGACATAAAATCATACTACATGAAAGAAAAACAAAATTCTACCCTCATTCCTCATTTCATTCCCTACCTCTTTATTGCGGCGGATTGGCTTCTTTCATTGCTGCGCTGCAATTGAGCAATGGCCTGATCAAGCGCCTGTGGTTTTTCACGAATAGTCTGATTAAGGCCGGCGAAGAATGAACGAGTATCTTTATTGTCACGGCAGTTATTCAGCATGGCGTCTCCCTGCAATCCCTGCGACACCGCAATATTGCCGGCAATTTTAACGACATCCCTGATTTTATCATCCGAGCTTAAATCAATGCCGCCCCCCATTTTTTCCGCAACCGTTTTTGTAAAATCGACTATCTGTTTATTGGTCATATCCTTTTGATACTCATCCTTGTTTATCATTGGATGCATTTCAAGAATTGTTTTTTCGGCGCGGCGGGCAATTGCATAGTCCTGGCTTCCTGCCCTTCCGCTGCCGCTTATACTGAAAGGGGCATTGTCAAAATCAATGATTTTTGACAATGCAACCTTATCAGCTCTGGCGGCAGATTTGTCCATAATTTTTTCAGTCCTGTCGGCAATTTTATCAACGAATCGTTCGGTTCTGTCGGCGAATTTGTCAATGATCCCTTCGGCCCTGTCAGCAATCTTGTCAATAATTTTATTGGTAAACGTCATGCCATGTTCAACAAGAACACAGGCAGTTTCCAGCCCGGCCAATATTTTATCACCGGCCCTTGCAAGTTTATTTCCCTTTTCAACAAAGGTTCCGGCAAAGGTATCCGCCAGAGTCGAAGCAGTATTGGTCTGCGCCATTTTTTCCTTGACCAATTCCGCTGTTTCCCTGCGGATAACCGCTTTTAGTTCAGGGCTGTTATGGGGAATATGCTCGATATTGGCAATAATCGGCTTTGCAAGTTCATTAAACTCACGGTTAAAAGACGGCTTTTTGCCGGAATATATATCTTCGACATGATTGGCTAAAACGGTATTGAGCTGTGTAAATGTATTGCTGTTTACATCGCGGGCATTTTCAATGAATCCTATTTTGTTGAAAGGAAGATAATGGCGATCCATTACTTCCTGATGGGCTCTGTTCGCCATTTCAGCGATAAACCCGGGATTTCTGGCAATTTCAGCAATGAGCATTGTTTTGAATATATCCTGTTCATGCCGTTGTATATTACTTCTGAATGCACAGCCGGTAAAGGAAGCATTTATGGCATTGGTAAATTGTTCCATAATAAAACCGCCAAAATCGTTTAATGCCGCGCCGCTTGTTTGGAATGGAACATAATGGGGTCTTGGTCTTATGGGGCTTATACTGTCTCTGAATATGTCCTGATTAAGTTCGGTTGTCGCCATTACAAAGGAAAAGCGAAAACCGGATTGCGTTTCTTCCTGATATAAAATGCGTTTTGTGTTGTTCCCCTGCGGGAGATTCGAAAGCCAATTGGGTCTTGCAGACTGCACATCATTCATCTTTACATATTCCGTGTGATTGGTGCCATTCAGATTATTGGACAATAACAGATTTAAAAAATTCGCGCCGGTTATGGGATTCCCGGTAAAAGAATTATTGATACAGGGAATATGCGTATCATTCATTTGCATGAAAAACGCCACTCCCAATTGCATGGCTTCAACAGCCTTTTTATTCAGCTCTGCATAAAAATTATCGATCATGCATATTCTCCTTCGAAACCATTGCCCTAACGCAGTTCATCGGGTTGAAGCAATGAAGTTAAAATTATGTCCAAAAGCCATTCGTCCTTTTTTGTTATCTGTTTGAGAACAAACCAGGCAATAACGGTAATAACCAAAAAAGCCACTTGCCCAAAGGTAAAAACCATAAGAATGGTGGCAAAACCCAGAGCCATTAACGGAATAAACGGTATACCAAGCCACAAATCACGATGGATAATACTCCGCCGTACCGGAATGGCATAATCATATATTTTTTTGCGTGTTGCTGCGCTGCTGCTCATGTCTTTACCCCGTTGTTTTGAATACCATATCAACTATTGCGGAAAGGCTTAATAAAAGCGTACAGGCGACAATCCAGGGAATAAATTTTTTAACCATTCCCGGTTCGCCGCGATTCATTATCATGCCAATCGCAAGGCCGCCAAGCGCGATGGAAACTATCGCTTTCATATAGTTGGATCTGAAAAAACCAAGGATTTGATTTAACACATCCGAAAGCCCTCCAATGTTCTTGACATCCGTTCCATAATCCAGCTTCATATCAGCAAAACCGAGTGAAGCTGCCATCACCACCAATACAAGCACCAATAATGCTTTTCTTGCCATACACTACTCCTCAAAATATTATTTGTATTTTAATTATCGTACCGGCGCAATAATTGTCAACGAATATTTTGTATAATATTTTCAATATATTATTAACAAAACTTATTACATTACAATAAAAACATACGCCTATTTCATTTGATATTCGGATGCTCCCATTTCCATAACATCATTAATTATCACGCCGGTTTCCCTGTCTTGCTGTATGAAAATAATCAGATCGATGTACTCGCGTAAATTGGGCAATGCTGATTCGCCCGGGTAATGATCAAGTAGCAGTTTTTTTATCCGCGTAAGAGCCAATGCCGATGAGTTGGAATGGATGGTGGTAATGCCGCCCGGATGCCCGGTGTTCCAGGCATCAAGCAATTCAGCCATTACCGCTCCTTTGCGGACTTCTCCAAAAATGATGCAGTTGGGAGTATAGCGCAGGGAAAGGGTTACGGCGGTTATCGCCTGATCCGCCCGTATAATGATCATTTCCGCATATTTGGTATTGCACTGCAGTTCCGAAACATCCTGCACAATAAAATACCGGTCATTGGGAAAAAATTCGCATTTTTTTTGAATAAGCGCATTGGTCAATGTTGTCTTGCCGCTGCCGGTACTGCCGGCGATAATGATATTTTTTTTGTTTTTTACATACGCAACAATAAGCTCATACCGTTCCTGGCTCAATTGGCCGTTGCGCACATAATCTTCAAGCATATAAATTTTTTCAGGCGGTTTTCTGATGGTAAATGAAGGCTCGGATACCCAGGGAGGAAAAATACCGGTTATGCGGGCATTTTTCCATTCAGGAACCGGTATGGTCGCCTCAAGAACCGGATACACAAAAAAATTAATATTTTGTTCCATGTATTTTGCGATTTGATTCAGCAATTGCAGACGATCACTCATGGCAAAACGCAATTCAGTATCGCAGATAGGCTGCCCAAAACATTTAATGCTTATCCTGCCATTGGATGAGCAAAAAATATCGGTTAACTGCGGATCTTCCAGAAACGGCACCAAACGCCGCAGATTATAGCGTATATTGTCAAGTTCGCGTTCTTTTGTTTCCGGTGATGAAAATTGCATTGTACTACCCGTTATTGCGCGCGAACATTTCCCTTAGCTCATCATCATCCGGTATTGGCGCCGGGGAAATAGATTCCATAAAAATGTCTTTTGGTTGCCGGGGAGCTTCGATTGGCGGCACCCAAAACCACTGTTTTTTGCTCAGATCCGGCTTGCGCGTATTGGCACATTCACGCAAAAGCTCTTGCCGGTTTTTGGGAGGCGGCAGATTGACCTTGTCCGCATAGCGGGGATCGGAATAATAGACATTTTTCTTGGCCATTATTGCCGGAGCACCCTGCGGAAAAATAATAAGCTGATTGGCCGGCAAATGCTGCAACTCATCCGGATTCATTAAATTCCGCTGTTGGGTTTGTTCGGAAACATTGATATTGTTCATTCCCGCTTCAAAACGGCTGCCGCTGTTTGAATAATTGGTGAATGTGACCGATTCAACGCCGGTCATTTTGGAGAACATTTCAGCGCCTTTGGGATCGGACATGGCATACGTCACGATAAATTTGCAGTGGTCAAATATGGTTGTATGTTCGCCGTATAACTTGTAAATCTGGCTGGGCGACTGACAAATAAGATAGAAGGTAATGCCATAACCGGCAAGAATACCCATCATTACTTCGAGGGTGGCAAAAGTACCAAGCGTTGGAAATTCGTCTATTAAAAATAAAATGGGATGTTTCAGTTTCTGTTCACCAAACTGGACTTCGTCCTGGGAAAATTTACGGAGGATAAAGGTGATAAGAATACGCATAAATGCAGAAAGGCGGTCAAGATCGGGGAAAGGCACGGTGATATACAGCGACAGGGGATTTTCGGAAACCTTAAAATCATTCAGGCAAAAATCACTGGATGAACTGCAATTGCGAACCATGGGGTCTTCGAATATTTGCAGGGCCGTTACGGCAGTAGAAAACACCGATCCCCGTTCATCATCGGGGCGAGCCATGTTTCGCCTTGCAACATTGCATACAATTTCATGTATTTCCGGCGAACAATGCCGGGCGTTTATCATGCTGCTCAGCAAAGCCATACCCTTGTCATTATCACTGCTTTTACTGGCTTGTGATAAAAAAGCAAGCACGCCATACAGGGATTTATCCTGATAATCGGAGCATTTTACGTGCAGAATCACGCCAGTGATAAGGTCTTTTGCCGTATCCGTCCAGTGTTTGGAACCGCCATCAATTTTTCCGTCG
>WQXQ01000088.1 GCA_009784775.1 Treponema sp. | reverse complement strand
TCAGAATACCGTTTGATTTTTCCAAAGTTCCCCCAAAACCAGTCGTGTTGATGAGCCACAATCATTACGATCATCTGGATACATATTCGGTAAAGGAGCTTATCAAAAAAGACGCGGTGTTTATCGTGCCCTTAAACCTGAAAGGTTTTTTTGTGAAACTGGGCGCGCAGGAAGTCTATGAGCTTGACTGGTGGGAAAGTATCAGTCTGGGGGAAATTACCTACACCCTGCTGCCCGCACAGCATTGGTCGCGCAGGATGGGGCAGAAGGCACGAGCGAGCCTTTGGGGCAGTTTTTTGGTAGAGGGTTCAAAGACCATCTATTTTTCAGGCGATACTGGTTATTTTAAGGGTTTTGCGGAATTTGGCAAACGGTACAATATTGATTATGCCATATTGGGTGTGGGAGCTTATGAGCCTCGTTGGTTCATGCATTATTCCCATTTGAACGTTGCTGAATTTTTCCGCGCTGCCGATGATTTGGGGGCGGCTATTGCCATTCCCATGCACTTTGGCATTATCAGTCTGAGCGATGAACCGCTATTGTACCCGCTGTATGAAATCAATCAGTACATACATTTACATCCGGAATATTCAGAACGGGTGTATCCATTGCGGGCAGGAGAATGGTTTAGCATATACGCCCAGTGACATATAAACAACCATATGTATGGTATAAAAGTCACTTTTGTTTCTTTTTTATAGAAATTATAACTAGTTTTTTTCTTTTTTACCGTTAGGGTGTATTTTGTGATAAATTTCCTCATTATATTAATAATGTAGGAGTATTTATGACAAAAACAAATATCATTCAACGGAGGGATTTGGAGCCGTTGTGGCTTAAGGCCACTGAGGTTGTGCGGCATTATGAAAGAGCCGTGGATTGTATCGCGGCAGTTATTGGGGCAGATTGTGTTTCCGTAGAGCTTTCCAGACATCCCAAAGCGACTCTTTTTTGTTCGCTTTGCAAGCGTTATTATCAGTGCGCCCCAAAATTGGCTCCGCATGAAATTCCCTGTACTGCCATGCATCTTGACGCAGTACGATCGGCTCTCAGGCTTGGCGGTTCTTATGTGTATACCTGTCCTGCGGGATTTGTGTACTGGACCAGCCCATTTTTTTCAGGAGAACGTTTTGCCGGGGCATTAACCTCCAGCGGACTTCCTGCTGTTGATAAACAGCGTATGGTGGATAAGCTGTTCAATATTTACAAAAAAGAAATTCCCCGCGCTGAAATCGCCAACTACCTTGAAGATCTTCCCGAAAAAAGCAGCGAAGACATTAAGGCATTAGCCCAGATGATGCTGCTGTGTGCAGAGCAAATTTCCTGCCGTGAACCCCATCGGGACGATTTACCGGAATGCAGCAGCGGACATTATTACATGGACCAGGAACGCTCGCTTATTGCAAGCCTTCGGCGGGGTGACCGCACCGAGGCGCACAATCTATTGCGGTCATTGCTTGACAACCAGAGTATTGCGAGTAAGGGAAATTTTGAACATTTCAAACTAAAAGCGATAGAATTGGTTGTATTGCTTTCCAGAACCGGAACTAATTTGGAAAATAATGAAGAACTGGTGAAGACAAACAATGTGTACCTGAAACGAATTGAAAACGTACAGACTACTGAAGAGCTTACTGAAACCATGAGTTTAATTCTGGAACGGATGGCAGGAAATATTTTTTCCTTTCAGGGTGTACGTCACTCGTCTGCATTGCGGAAAGCGGAGCGTTTTATATGGGAAAATTACAATAAAAAAATCAGCCTGAAAGAAATAGCAGCTGTTTCCGGGCTTTCTGCGCCGTATTTCAGTACTGTTTTCAAGGATGAAATGGGAGAGAATTTTTCCAATTATCTTAACCGGATCAGGATAGAAAAGGCTTCTGCAATGCTTAAGGAAACCGATTCTTCCATTAGCGGCATTTCAGCAGTTTGTGGTTTTGAGGATCAAAGCTGGTTCTCAAAAATTTTCAAAAAATATACCGGTTTGAACCCCTGTACATACCGGAAAAACAATGGAGTTGTCTCATGAGTAGATTAGTGCTTACCAAACAAAGACCAGGATATTTTAAGGAACAGAAAGTAGTGTCCATTTATATGCAGGCAACGGGAAGCAGCGTGCAAATAGTCGATAACAACTTTCAGTCGCTCGATTTTGACAATGATACCGGCATTGAGCAAAGTATATGCCGGTACTGCACTGCTCATTGCCGCAGTTGCCGGGAAGCCCATATAAACGCAATCCGGGAATCAAGTTATCACGGTAACTCGCACATTTATCAGTGTGAATTAGGCCTATTGTTTTGGATTAGCCCCATTTATAGTGATGGCAAATTTTCGGGTGTTTTGCGCGGATCCGGTTATTTAAGCGATAAAATGGATATGCCCGCATTTACGGAAAAATACAATGCGTTGTGCGACAAAACCATTGCGCCGGATAAATTTATGCGCCGTGTTTTGGCTATTCCCCCCATTGATGCGGAAAAAACGCAGTCTCTTTCCGAAATGCTGCTGTTGTGCGCAAAGTCTCTTTCCAGCGGCAATGAAGATTACCATGAGGTACTCATGCTTCGTTCCAAACAACAATCCTCGCTTTTTACCCTGCTTGAGGAGTTAAAAGCAAAACACCCTAAAGGATCGACCCTTCCCTATCCGCTTGACAAGGAGCAGCAGCTTATTGCTTCATTGCACCGGGGAGATAAAGCAGGCGCGGAACACCTCCTGAACGAATTGCTGGCAGTGTTGCTGTTTAGTAATCAAAACCAATTCCGGCACATTCAGCTTCGCGCTCTGGAATTGGCGGTACTGCTTACCCGCGCAGGTATACATTCCGGCGGCAGCATTGCTGCGGAATGTAATACCCGTTATCTAAAACAAATTCAGGAAGCAAAAACCATTGAGGAACTGATGAGTACCCTGCATAGCATAATTGAAAATATCGCCGATCAAATTACTTCGTTTCAGGGAATTCCGCACGCTTCGGCGCTGCGAAAGGCAGAATCTTTTATTCGGGAAAATCTTACCCGCAAAATCAGCTTGCGTGAAATTGCCAAAGTTGCCGGCCTGTCCGGCCCGTATTTCAGCACTATTTTCAAAGAGGAAATGGGCGAAAACCTTTCCCGGTACATTAACCGGCTGCGGGTTGAAAAGGCAGGTAAAATGCTTCTGGAAACAGACTTTTGCCTGAGTGATATTTCAGCTGCCTGCTGTTTTGAAGACCAAAGCTGGTTCTCCAAGATTTTCAAATCTTTCACCGGCATAAGCCCCGGCAAGTATAGAAGTCAGGGCGGGCAACTGTACAGCGCTGTTGTATAGCGGTATAATAGCCTTATTATGTTACATATAAGGCTTGGTAGTATCCTTCTCATTTTCGCGATTGCCTTTTTCGGCTGCGAAAACACCAGCGGTTCCGGTAACGGCAGTGCCATCATTGATGACAATCCTGTCATCGACGGAATAAAAATAGGGGATGTGGTTCCCAATAAAGGTACGCTGGTGTGGCGTGATGAGTTTACGGGAAGCAGCCTTGATATGACAAAGTGGAATTATGAAACCGGTATGGGAATGCAATATGACCCTAATCTGTTTGGATGGGGCAACATGGAAAAACAATGGTATCATCAGGATAATGTCAGAGTAGCGGATGGCAAACTTATCATAGAAGCACAAAAACAATCCCCGCCCATTGACAGTATGCATTTTACTTCCGGCAGAATTACCACCGCCGGAGTGCTTAGCCCTGATGGTACAACCACTACCGGTCCAAAATATATAACGCCCAAAACAGGTTATGTAGAGGCCCGGTTAAAATCACCCACAGGCGCCGGGTTCTGGCCTTGTTTCTGGCTGGCGGGAGCAAATTGGAATGAATACAGCGGCTTTGAAAGAATGTTCTGGCCGGCGTGCGGCGAGGTTGATATTTTTGAAGCAGACGGCGCGCATATACACACGGTTGGTCAGACTATTCACTACGGTACACAATACCCCGATCAATACTGGTTTCTTGAACATAAAACAACAACCGTTCCCCACATCGGCGAAAATTACCATGTGTACGGCTTTGGCTGGAATAACTCGGTGATGCATTTTTACATTAACGATCAGCTGACGCAAACCATTGTGCTGCCGCTGCCGCAAGAGGCATTTGGAGCCAATACCGCGGCGTTTTACGATGGGCCGGGTTTTGGTATTATTTTCTGCCTTGCGCTTGGCGGATGGTATCTTGGCCGCGATGAAACCCCTGTTGTACACGACATTGTCCCCAGTGATGCGGTGCTTACCGGTGAAAATTGGGAAGCCCGTTCATTCATGGTTGATTGGGTGCGGGTGTACGAGGGTTATAACGGAGAACCGCCCATTGCCAGCTTTGATGGCGTAATCGAAGACTTTACAGCGGGTAATATATTTCAAAATTTTATCAATTATGGCAATGGGTATTGGTTTGCCGGATATAGTGAGGCGCAATTTGTCAACAGTAATAGGCCTGGAGCAAGCGGAACCAGAGCTGCCGTATACTATCATCAGCCCCATAATCCTGTATATCAGGGCTTTGGACGCCAGAATATTACTCCCCCTATGAGCTTGACCGGTTATACCACTATTGAGTTCTATGCCATGACAAATAATCCCATCAATGAATATGACTTTGCGCTATTATCTTCGACACAAGGGACAAAAACCTACCGGCTTTCATTTGCGGCGGCGAATGTCTGGCAGCTCATTGAGATACCCATTTCGGCGTTGGACATTACCGATATCTCAACATTCACCATCAGCGTGTGGTCATTCAATGTAATGGGAGGAGATACGGAAGGAATATCACAGCTTTGGATAGAACCTATTATAGCAAAGAACTAGCTAATGCTTGAAATGCCTTGTGCCGGTAAAGACCATCGCAATGCCGTATTTGTCGCAAGCCTCTATTGACAGCTTGTCGTTCATTGAGCCGCCGGGCTGCACAATCGCCTTGATTCCCGCCGCCGCTGCTGCTTCTACCACATCGGCAAAGGGGAAAAAGGCATCGGAGGCAAGCACTTGAGCGGGCGCGTTTGCCGTTACCGCAGCGCTCCGTTCCAGTGACTGCACCGTTGGCCATATCCGGTTTACCTGCCCGCCGCCAATGCCCGTTGCCGCCTCATCCTTGACGATCATGATGGCATTTGATTTCACGAATGTAACTGCCCGCATACCAAAGACCATGTCCCGCAGATATTCGGCGGCGGGCGCGGTTTTGGTTACCACTTCCCATTTTTCGATGAGCTTGCGATCTGTTTGCTGAACCAACAGGCCGCCGTCAACGGCAATGTACTCGTGAGCTTCAACCGGAGCTTTTGCCAGTTTGATGATGCGAAGATTTTTTTTCTGTTTGAGTATTTCCAGCGCCTGCGGTTCAAAGTCCGGGGCAGCCACAATTTCCAAAAATAGCTCACCCAGCTTTGCCGCCGTTGCCGCGTCGACCGTTGTGGTGCAGGTCACAATGCCGCCAAATATGGAAACCGGATCGCAGGCAAAGGTTTTTTCGTAGGCTTCGAGCAAGGTGTTTCCCAGAGCAATGCCGCAGGGAGTATTGTGCTTCACGGCAACACAGCAGACCTTGTTGGTGCTTGCAGCGGCCGGCACCAGTTGCCGTACCGCATCTTCGCCAAAGGGCATGGTTCCATCAACCGGAAGTCCAAAAGCGCAGGCTGCCTTCCATGCCAAATCCAAATCCCGAATATTATTGTAACCCAGTTCTTTGCCGTGCAGCTGCTCCATGCCGCCCAAAACGCCGGGCCGGTCAGTGTGTACATACAGCGCCGCCGACTGATGGCCATTTTCGCCATAACGGAGCGCTTGCCCTTTTTGCAGGGACAACGGCCAATGATGGGGATATTCTTCGTCTAACAAATACCGGGATATGGCGGCATCGTAGGCGGATGTTACATTAAACACCTTGCCCGCCAGCCGTTTTTTGAATTCCAGCGGAACATTGTTGGCTTTTAGGCCGCTTATGGTTTCGGCATAGTCGGCGGGGTCGGTTAGGACAATAACATCACGGTAATTTTTTGCCGCAGACCGAAGCATAGTCGGCCCGCCTATGTCAATAAATTCAACGGTTTCCGCAAGCGATAAGGCGGCCTGCACCTTTTCAAAAAAGGGATACAGATTAACGCAAACCAAATCAATAGTTGACAGGCTCAGCGCCTGCAGCGTATCCATGTGATTTTTTTCATCGCGGCGTGCCAAAAGGCCGGCGTGAATCGCCGGGTGCAGTGTTTTTACCCTGCCGTCCAGACATTCGGGGAAACCAGTTACCGAAGAAACATCGGTCACCGGAATTTTGTGTTCCTGTAAATATTTGGATGTGCCGCCGGTCGAAAGAATCTCCCAGCCGGCTTCGTTCAAATACGCCGCCAATTCCGCCATACCGTCTTTGTAAAATACACTGATAAGCGCCCGTTTTTTCATGTTTCCCCCATACATCGTTTTATCATAATGTTTACCGCTTCTACAATAGCGATATGTTCTTCCCGGTGAATTCTCTCTGCCAGTGAATTTGGCGTGTCGTCTGACAGCACCGGAACAGCGCGCTGCAGCAATATCGGGCCGGTATCGGTTCCCGCATCAACCAGATGGACTGTGCAGCCAGATTCAGTTTCCCCTGCATCAATCACCGCGCGGTGAACCCGCTCGCCGTACATTCCCTCGCCGCCAAATTGGGGCAGCAGGCTGGGATGCACATTAATAATCCTGCCGGAATAACGCTGAATAATTTCCCCTGTCAAAATCGAAAGAAAGCCTGCCAGGACAATCAGGTCGACATGGTATGTTTCGGCAAGGGCAAGAATTCGGCCGGAAAGTTCCTGCCGCCGTTCTGTTTTGGGAATAGCTTTGTTTGGTTCAAGTACAAGGGCAGGGATGCCGGCGTTTTGTGCCCGCTCCAGCGCATACACTCCGGGGCGGTCCGATACCACCAGCGCAATAGCGCCGCCTGCAAATACCCCGGTTTTTTCGGCATCCAGCAGCGCCTGAAGATTCGTGCCGCCGCCGGAAACCAAAACCATAATGTCAGGCAAAGCGCACTCCCGGCGCGGCGTCTGCGGCCTTTTCGACAGAGCCGATTTCCCATGCGGGATAACCCATATTGTCTAAATGTTCCCGCGCCTGCCGGACATCTGCCGGCGCAATGGCCAGCACAAAACCTATGCCCATGTTAAACGTATTAAACATTTGTTTTTTTAGTTCCGCATTGGTCTTGAGTAAATCTTCGCCCAGTTTTTGCGCAATCGGACCGGAACAGCCGGGGTTATAACAACCTGCGGCTATACGGGCAAAAATCGGCGGAATGGTCCATGAGCCTTCCTGTATCACTGCGGAAAGCGCCGCGCCCTTTTTGAACATTCGCGGAATATTTTCGTAAAAGCCGCCGCCAGTGATGTGAGCCATCCCGCGTATTGCAATTTTTTCCATCAGGCTTAACACCGGTTTTACATACAGGCGCGTTGGTTCCAGCAAAGCCATGCCAATGGGCATACCGCCAAAGTCTTCATGCAAATCAGGCACTATCTTGCGGATTAAGCTGAATCCGTTCGAGTGGGCGCCGGATGAAGCAATACCCAACAGCGCGTCTCCCTCGCGGATTGTGGCGCCGTCTATGATTTTTGCGCGGTCAACAATGCCTATGGAAAAACCGGCAATGTCGTATTTTCCCGCATCGTAAAAGCCGGGCATTTCAGCAGTTTCGCCGCCCAGCAATACGCTGCCTGTTTCCCGGCAGCCAACCGCAACGCCTTTGACGATTTCTGCCGCCACATCAGCGTCAAGTTTTCCGCAGGCAAGATAATCCAGAAAAAACAAAGGCCGCGCCCCATGGCATAAAATATCATTAACGCACATGGCAACGCAGTCGATACCCACGGTATCGTATTTTTTCATTTTGAAGGCAATGTCGAGTTTTGTCCCCACGCCGTCTGTGCCGGAAACCAGCACCGGCTCTGCCATTGCACTTGCGCCGCCGCCGGCAAATGCCTTAAGCGAATACATTCCGGCAAAACTGCCAATACCATTCAGTACCGCGCCGGCGGCCTTTTCGTCTACGGTTTTTGCGGAAAGATCCCGGTATTTATCAACCGCCCGGTAGCCTTCGTCAATATTGACGCCTGCCTGTTTATAGTCCATGGGAAAAATATACCAAAAAACACCATTTAATGAAAGATACCCCCATCTTCAATTGACAAAATGCCAAAAATAGGGTAAAAATACTAAGTTTCATTAAAACTGGAGGATTTCGTGAAAAAAGTTACATTCATGTGTATGTTTTATCTGGCTGTTTTTTGTTTTGGGACATTATTTACTTCATGTGCAAGCAAAAAGAAAAATGAGTTTCAGGAAATTGATACTGCGGTAGAAAAAAGCGATTTTCAGGCAGGGATTGAGAACGTAAGAAGAGGGCAGGAAGGAAGAAGGCCCCGATACCATGCAAGAAATGCCGTTTCGCTGTTTTTGGACAAAGGGTTGCTTGAGTATTATGCAGGAGAATACCACGATTCTTCGGAAAGTTTGCAGAGAGCTGAACAACTGATTCAGGAAGCTCAAACCAAAAGCATTAGCGAGAACTTTTTGTCGTACATTGCCAATGACAATACCAAAGAGTATCCGGGTGTAGACTTTGAAAATCTGTATATCAATGTGTTTAATGCCCTGAACTATTACAATCGGGGTGAGCTTGACGGAGCATTAGTTGAAATACGCAAACTAACCATGACCGGCAGCGGCAAGCTGTATTTGCTTGGGCGGCAGGAAGAAGGCGCCAAAAGAAATGTCGTTGCAGATGCCGTTACCGAATTGGCGAAATTGGGCTTTACCGATTTTCCGGAATTGCCGGAATCAAAACCGGTTAATTTTTCCGATTCAGCGCTTGTCCGGTACCTGAGCGCTCTGTTTTATCTTGGTGACAGAAATATGGATTCTGCCCGCATAGAATTTGAACTAATCAACGGGGCCTTTGCTTCCAATCCAAACATATATTCGTTCCCCATGCCAAACGCGGTTGAGGCTGCGCGAAACGTTCCCGCCGGGGCTACGCGGCTCAATATTATTGGTTTTACCGGATTATCCCCCATTAAGGAAGAACAGAAATTTAATCAAATATTCCCGATTTTCCAGAATAAGGTATTATGGTACCCCGAATTTAAACTGCCGGTAATGGTAAAAAGGCCCAGCAGAATAGACAGGGTTGAAATCGTTGTTGGCAATGAAAAATTCGATCTTGAACTTCTGGAGGATATGGGAGCGATTGTTGAAGAAACCTATAATGCCACTTTCACCACGATATTTCTTAAGACCTATATCCGCACCCTGTTGAAATATGCCGCCGTTGATATCGCTGCTGAGCTGGCCAGACAAAATGCGCCGAATGAGATGCTGGCACTTGCGGCAGTAGCAGGCGCTCTGGGAGCAAAAGCGACATTTGACGCGAGCGAAAGAGCCGACCTCCGCATGGCGCGGTATCTGCCGGATAGGGCGCTCATTGGCGGCATTAATCTTGAACCCGGCAGCCATACGGTCCAGGTGCACTATTACAGCGGCAATTTTTTAATTGACCAGGAAGTACATACCGTCAATGTCAGGCCTAATGCGCTTAACCTGATTCAGGTTGTAAACTTAAAATAGGGCTTGTGGAAACCGTTGGTTTCGTTATAGTATCTGTATAAGGAGAAATTAACATGAAAAAGTTTTTAGGTATTGCCGGAGTGGTTGTATTACTGCTGGCCTCCTGTGGTTCAGGACCAAAAGTAAGCCGCGTAGACGCCGGTACGCAAACCGATTTAAGCGGTTATTGGAATGACACAGACGTAAAAATTGTGTGTGAAGCATTGATCAGCGATTGTCTTGCCTCACCGAGAGTTGCTCAGGCTATCGCCGCAATGGGCGGAAAAACACCGGTAGTGCTGGTTGGTTCGTTCAAAAATGAAAGCAGCGAGCATATCAACACCGCCATAATCTCGTCCACCATGGAAGTAACTATTTTTAACAGCGGCAAAATGGACTTTGTCGCCGGCGGCAGAACCAGAGATGAACTCCGCAGCGAGCGGCAGGATCAGCAATTTGACGCAAGCGAAGATACCGCTGCCCGATTGGGTTATGAAGTTGGCGCCGATTTCCTGCTTACCGGAACAGTCAGAACCATTGTTGACAGAGCAGGTAACCAAACCGTTAGAACCTATTTTGTGAATGCCGAAATGTCAAGCATTGAAACCAACCAGCGCATATGGATGGGAAACAATAACGACATAAAGAAAGTAATCGTACAGCCCAAGAACAGACTCTAAACAATCATTTTTTCATAAAGACCAAAAAAAAGGGGCTGTCCGAGAAGTACATTTTGGGTAGCCTTTTTTATGTCCGCAAGTATAATTTGAACCAAAAAATTCGGACGTTCGAAATTTTTGGGGCCCCTAAAATTTTAATGGCCCATTTGGGG
>WQXQ01000087.1 GCA_009784775.1 Treponema sp. | reverse complement strand
GTAAAGACTTAGCAAATGCAAAAAACGGTAAAAAGAACTTTTCCTCCAAACTCCGGGGGCGCAGAGGCCGCGGAGAAGGGGAGAGAGTTGGGTAGCGGCGTGTTAAGAAATAGCGCGGATACCCCCCTTTTCTTTCTCTTTTTCTTCCTCTGCGGTCTCTGCGTCTCTGCGCCTCCGCGAGGAATAAGCGAGTAATACTTCGAAAGAGGTTTTTCTACAGGCACCAGCGTTTCTGCGAGATTAAAAAGAATTATTTTACATATTGTATGATTTGTCATGAAAACATAAATTATATTGTCGAAACGTGTAAAAAAGAAAATCCCTGTAAAATTGATATTCGCTATAATGAGCCGATGGCCGGTCACACCAGTTTTAAGGTTGGCGGCCCTACGGATTGCTGGCTGCGGCCTGTACGTGCTGAGGCGGGTTCGGACGAAGACTTTTACGCATTTACCGCCGCTCTATTAAGCGCCGCCTGTACAGAAAATGTACCGGTTTTTTTGCTTGGCGGCGGAGCAAATATACTGGTCGCGGATGCAGGAATTCGGGGTATTGTCCTGGATACCGGCGGCTGGACGGGGGTGCAAAAACAACAGGAAGGATTGCTGGAGTTTCGCTGCGGAACAAGCCTTGATGATGCTGCCGAAATTGCCGCTGACCTGGGGCTTTCCGGTTTGGAATTCCTTGCAGGTATGCCCGGCAGCATAGGCGGAGCGGTCTGGATGAATGCCCGCTGCTATGGGCGCGAAATTGCCGACGTATTAGCCGAAACGGAAATTATTGATTTTACAGGGGATGCGCCGCTGCAATTGCGGCTGCCTGCCAAACGTACAGACTTTGGCTACAAGCGCAGTCCTTTTCAGGGCACAGACCATTTTATCCTTTCCGCCTCATTGCAACTGACACCGGGAAACACAAGCGATATTCGCGCCGAAATGGACGCCCACCGCCGCGATCGCGAGGAAAAAGGCCATTACCGTTATCCCTCCGCCGGGTCTGTTTTTAAGAACAACGAAGATTTTGGCAAACCAACCGGAAAAATAATCGAAGAGCTGGGCCTGCGCGGTCTGCGTATCGGCGGCGCGCAAGTAGCGCCCTGGCACGGCAATTTTATAGTGAACACGGACGCTGCCACCGCCTCAGATATCCGCGCTCTGGTAAACGAAGTTGCCGCGAAAGTTAAAACAGCCACAAACTTTGAGCTTGAGCCCGAGATACTTTTTATGGGAGAGTGGTAAGACTTTTTTACCTGTTTTCCCCAGGGAGGATTTGAACCCCCACAAGCAGATCCAGAGACTGCCGTGCTACCATTACACAACCGGGGACCGTATCTCAAATACTAAAGGCTATACAAGCCTATCTAGGTATAAATCCTACCGAATTCGCCGAATTTTGTCAAGTACAGGGATGAGAAAAGTTTGGTGACCGAAGGAATTGCCTTAAGGCTGCTCAATAGGGAAACAAACTTCGGTGAGTGTTGATTCACCGCTTGTTTTGAAATCCGAACCGGTAAGATAATATTCGATGGGGTCTCCGCAAATGGTCAGTTTATTTTTAACGCAATAGCTGGATAAAAAATCATAAGCCTCATTCAGTTTTTCATATTCGCCGAAATGCAGTACACTTGCTGCCTTTTTCGGCGGCACATAAACGGTATCTTTACCTTTTTTTGCCACAATGGAATAAAGGCTTAAGGAAATATCGGTGAGTTTAAATTCCTTGTCATGAAAAACCGCATAAGCCTGTATGTGCCTGTCAAATTGAAGATGAGAGCGTATCATCTCGTCATTAAATCTTGAAAAACGACAGATAATATTGTTGGTATCTTTTGCAAGGTATTGTACCGTATATGCATGGTGAGCAGGCAGCGTTTTTATATTCGCTGCATAGGCAGCATCGGTTTTGGCAAATATGGATAAATGTTCAATAAGAATGTCCAATAAATGACGTTGTTTAAGAAGAGAATCGAGTTTGACATTAATGGAAATACGTCCATTTAAGAAATGTTTTATTTCCCGTAAGGCAAATCCCAAATCCTTCAGCATAAGAATCCTGGATAAATCAACAATCTGGCTCTGTGTATAGTAACGGTAACCGGTAAATTCATCAACATAAGCGGGATGGAACAGTCCGTATTGTTCATATACTTTCAAAGCCTTTGGTGTTATGCCGAAAGTCTCGGCAAATTCCTTAATTTTGTGTAACCCTTCTTTTGGTTTGTTATCCATAGAAACTTCCATAAAAAATATAAAAAAACTTGACTTGTACCTATAGGGTCAAGTGTATATTTAAAGTAGCATATTGGCAAAATTTCGTCAAGTAAAATCACTTCTATAATTTTAAGGAGCTTATTATGAAAGACAAGATTACATTGATTGGTATTTTTGTTCTTGCGGTGGTAATTGGATTTACCATGGCAGCCTGTGAAGGACCTATTGGACCTATAGGACTTACGGGTGAAAAGGGCGAACAGGGACAAACCGGTGATGATGGCAGCGATGCCCCCTTCGGCTCACTCGTTGTCTTTTTCCACCGGAACAACAACGATACCGGCAGTACCGACCCCTACCCCGTTATACTCATGCTGGCCCCCGGGACGAGCGTCCAACAGCTTCCCCTGCCGCCCACCCGCGCGGGCTATGTTCCGGGCAGTTGGAACACCAAACCCGACGGCAGCGGCACTGTCTTCACTGCCGCCACAACGGTTACAGCTAACACCACCGTCTATGCCCAATGGCTGGTGGATATAAACGCTGCGACTATCACTGTCACGAGTACTCACGTCTACGACGGCACCGAGCAAGAATCCGAGTTCACCGTTACCCATAACGGCGTTGACCTGGCCGCCGATACCGATTTCACGGTTGTGTACGAGAATACCATTAATGCAGGAACCGCAACAATTACCATCACTGGCATGGCGGAAAATGGCTATGGCGGTACCGCAACGGCGCAGTTTACGATTGAGAAAGCTGTTCCAACCGTTACCGCATGGCCCGCCGATTTGGCAGCAATATACGGGCAAACACTTGCGCGCGTAACCATAGGTTACGGCACCGCCTCCGTACCGGGCAGCTTCGCATGGACTAACCCCGACGATCCGGTCGGAGCCGTGGGCACACAAGCGCACCGCATGACCTTTACGCCCGGAGATGGCGATAATTTCCACGCGGTAACGGATATAGTACACATAAAAGTGCTGCTTGGATTAGAAATGGTACGAGTTGATGGCGGTACCTTCCAGATGGGAAAAAATGGTAATGGAGCTGCGAATAATGTTACCCCCGTACATACAGTAACGCTGAGCGATTATTATATGGGCAAGTATCAGATAACACAGGAACAGTACTTTGCAGTGATGGGGGTTAATCCCAGTAATTTTGCATCAAATCCCCCCGACAGGGAAACCCAGGGAATGCGCCCGGTGGAGACTGTATCGTGGTATAGCGCCATTGAATTCTGCAATAGACTGAGCAGGGCAGAAGGTTTAACGCCGACATATAGTATAGATGGCGAGACCGACCCTGATGTTTGGATATCGACACACGGAGCAGCACCCACAAGCATGACAATTGATTCACGATGGAATTTTTCAGAGATGGTCAGCGATTCCAACGGCTACCGTCTGCCAACCGAAGCGCAATGGGAATTCGCCGCCAAGGGCGGAACCAGGTCAACAGGCTACACCGGTGATGCCGGCGATACCTATTTTATATACTCAGGGAGTGATGACCCCAATGCGGTGGCGTGGTATTCGCAAAAAACCGGTACACCAACCGCATACATAACCCATGAAGTTGGATTATTAGCGCCAAACGAATTGGGCATATACGACATGAGCGGGAACGTGTTTGAGTGGTGTTGGGACCGGCATGGGGCTTACTCAAGCGACGCCAAAACAAATCCCACAGGCGCGCCTTCGGGGTATTTCAACGTGATGCGCGGCGGGGACTGGGGCAGCCGCGCCCCAGAGGTGAGTTCTGTTAGCCGGGACGGCTACTGGCCGAGCGTCAGGAACGGCGAAACCGGCTTCCGTGTTGCCCGCCCATAGTACAGAAATTAAGTGCGGCGGACGGCTTTGCAGAGGGCTTCACGGCTCAACTCGGTCCAGACGGGGCGGCCGTGGGGGCAGCGGGGATCGGGCAGGGCAAGGGCTTCTGTTGCCAAGGCAAGAGCCTGTATTTCGTCGAGGTAGTCGCCGTCCCGCACCGCCTGATGGCAGCACAGGGTGGCAGCCCAGCGTTCGGCAATGTTTTCAGTAGCATTACGCAGCTTGAGGATTTCCTGTACGGTTTCGGCATCGCCAAGCCGCCAGCCTTCAGGAAGCGCGGTAATGTGCCAGCCGGTGTCTCCTTTGGAGCCATCGTCTCCTTCGGACACGTTTCCATCCCGCTCAAGGACAATAGCCAATGCGGCCAATTCCTTCTGCTTTGCTTCAAGGAATTGGTCATCTTTGATGCTTTCGGTATTGAAGTAAATGGGTATCAGCAGTTCCTGTCTGGGGATTGGAGCGGCAAGAAAACGGTTGTACAAAATACGTTCATGGGCGGCGTGTTGATCGATGATGAAGAGTTTGTCACCCTGCTCCGCCAGAATAAACAAACCAAAAATACTTCCCGCATACCGGATATCGCCATAGACCGGCGCTCTCTCTGCCGTATATGTTTGAGCAAAAACATCCCTACGAACCTGATCGCCGCTATCTTGTCTCCGTTCGTGTTGGTTCGTGTGGTTCGTGGTAAAAAAATCCGTAGTATCCGACAAGGCAGCCATTGCAAGTTGGTTTGTACTGTGCGGCTCCGTTTGCGCTGCGGTTTTCAGGCCAAGGCGGCGGCAAAAATCCCGCAGGCCACTGGTGACTGCATGATGTATAGCGCCGGGATCACGGAACCGGGCTTCCCGTTTGGCCGGATGTATATTGAAATCCGCCAACGAAGGATCAATGTCCACATATACAGCGCCCAGGGGATGTGTGCCGTTGGGGAACCATCCTTGAACGCCGTATTCCATTGCCGTTACCAGCGAGTAATCCTGAATTCGTCTGCCATTGGCAAATATATACAGGTACCGCCGGTCGGTACGAAACAGTTCAGGGCCGCCAATGACCACATCGGCGGAAAAGCCGTCACCCGAAACATGAATCTCATGCAGCAATTGGCCGGTGCCTGTCTCCAATAATGCGGCGGCAAAACGTTCTTTTTTTGACACGGCTGCAGGAAAAAAATCTTTGAGCCGTCCGTCCTGGGTAAAGCGAAAGTTGATCCATGGGAAGGCAAGGGCTTTTTCGATAAACACCTGACGGCATAATGCCGCTTCGCTTCCGTCACGTTTCAGGAAACGCTTGCGGGCGGGAATGGTATCGTACACATTGATGGCGCGAATCGTGCTGCCTTTGGTTCTGCCGGCTGCCGTTATCTGCGGCGGATTCCCCAAGCCGGGACCAACATTAAGCCGCCATGACTCAACAGCGCCGGTATTGCTGATAATTTCCAACTGCGCAACGGCGGCGATGGCAGCCAGAGCCTCACCACGAAAACCCAATGTTTCGGCGGTATTAAGATCATCAAGCGAACGTATCTTGCTGGTCGCATGGGCCAGCCAGCAGGTCTCCAGGTCTTCACGGCCCATACCGCTGCCATCATCGGCAACTTCAACTTTTTTACTGCCGCCGCCCTCAATGGAGACATCAATAGCGGAGGCGCCGGCGTCAATGGCATTATCGAGTAATTCACGGATCAACGCGGCAGGCCGGTCAATAACCTCGCCTGCGGCAATCCGTCTGGCCTCTTCCGGCGGGAGCACCTGAATTTTCATGGCTTATTGCTCCGTAAATAATTCCAGTTCGGGCGATTCTTCAATCGCGGCCTCGGCACTGTTCATCAGCATTTCAATGCGGCTGTCTATTTTTTCCAAATCTTTTTCCAGGGTTCGGGCCAGTTTAATCCCTTCCTCAAAGGCCTTGAGTGCCTCATCCAGAGGGATATCGCTTTTGCGAATTTGTTCGCCCAGCAACTCCAAGCGCTCCAGCCGTTCCTCAAAATTTTTCACCGCGCTCACTCCGCTGCTTTTAGCGGCGCTGCCACTTTTTGCGGAGCCGCCACTTCTAGCGGCGCTGCCTCTACTGTCAGTTTTTTTCGCCATAACACTCCTCCGTAATTGCTGCAATTGTCCCTTGTAACGGACGTATTTCCAGACGATCACCCGGACAGGCATCGCCGGCCTGACGAACGATAACGCCTGTTCTGGTATTCGTCACCATGGAAAATCCCCGTTCCATTACCGCCAGGGGACTGCCGGCCTCAAGAATGGCAACTGCCAATTCCAGCCGCCGGCGCAGGCTGTCAACCAAACCGGAAAGACCGTCGATTAACGATTCCTTGGCATCATCAAAACGTATCAGGCGCGGCTGCAGGATGGCCCGGAAACGGTACTCCAAATCTTCGGTATTGAACGGACGCAAAAGAAGCCGCGCCTTTTCAATGCGGCCTTGAATGGCGCTTATAAAATCTTCCGCCGCGCCGCAAATAGTCTGCGTAATATCAGCCCATTCCCCGCTTACCAGTTCCGCCGCTGCCGATGGCGTTGGCGCGCGCACATCGGCGGCAAAATCGCATAACGCCCAGTCTATCTCGTGACCCACCGCGCTTACCACCGGAATATCCGACGCGGCAATTGCCTGTACGACTATCTCTTCGGAGAAGGGCAATAAATCTTCCAGCGAGCCCCCTCCCCTGCCAACGATTAATACATCGGCCAGTTTCCACTGGTTGGCCTGTTCAATACGCCGCGCGATAATGTCAGCAGCGCCCGCCCCCTGCACCGGCGCCGGCAGCACCACTATGTTTACCCCGCCCGTCCGCCGATCCAACACATTGAGTATATCCTGCAGCGCCGCTCCCGTGGGAGAACTAACGACCCCAATAGCCGATGGAAAACGAGGCAAAGACTTTTTTCGGCTTTCATCGAATAATCCCAATGCCGCCAGCCGCCGCTTTCGCTGCTCCAGCATGGCAAGTATATCCCCGCTGCCGGCAAGCTCCATTTCTTCGCAGACGATCGAGTAGCTGCCCCGCGGCGCATACACCGAAAGGCTCCCCCGCACCCGCAGCAACATACCGTCTCTGGGCTCAAAAGTCAATGAACGCAGCCGATTTTTGAACATCACCGCGTCGATTTTTGCCCCGGCATCTTTCAATGAAAAGTACAAGTGCCCCGAAGACGCAGGCCGGCAATTCGACAATTCACCCTCCACTACCACAGAGGAAAACCCCTCTTCAAGGCAACAGCGGATTCGTTCAGTGAGTTCCGATACGGTTAATTTGGACACAGACTCCATCAAGGGAAGTATAGGGAAAAATACAGATCTTGGGAACCATCTGTTTATGCGTTCATTGCGGTTACAAACCGTTCTATTTTTGCATCATCAATGGTATTCATGTACACAGATTGTTTGGCAACCGCTTTCATGATTAACCGTTCCAATATCCCGGCTTTTTTGGGGTCAAATATTCCTCCCAAAAAGCCCGTTGTTTTTGCTGTTTGGAGCATATCAGGCGGGAAATTGGCATCGAAGTATTTCTTTTTCCGGCTTGTGTCCATTCCGCATAAAAAAAGCCCTGGTTTCTTTTCCCGTAACAGACCTGCGTTTTTTGACAGAAATGCCTTTGCTTCCCTGCGAATCGTGCCAGCATAGATCGAACTACCAATGATGATCCGGTCAAAATCATTGAGGGAAGGGATTTCCCCCTGTTTCAAATCGTGCATGACCGCACCGTCCATTTTATCCGCAATACGCCGGGCGATTTCCCCGGCAGCCCCGTGTTTGGTCGCGTAAAAGATAATGGTCTTCATAACGGTATTACAATCCAAAAAAGGCATATTCATATATTACAAGCATTTTATTGTCTTTGTCAATTATACCACAATTGTATTCTTATATAAAACCCGGGAAAACGCGAAGGAAGAGGGGAAAGAATAAAGAACAAAGAAAAAAAGAAAAAAGAACAAAAAAATCCGCCAACACTAATGCATTTTACCAGTTTCCGCCATATATAGGGTATGAGAGAATATGCATTACCAAGCAGTAAGGCTTCGCAGCTCGCGTGGCATCCTGCATTTTTACAGGCGATCCAGATCGAGTTATTCGATTATCGGGATTCGCTGGAATTTAAGTCCGAGTTTCAACTCACCACGGAACCACTGCGAATCGACTTACTGATCATCAAGAAGCCGAAAGAGCTGGTTATCGACAAAAACATTGCCCGCATATTCAAAACGGACAATCTGCTGGAGTACAAAAGCCCGGGGGATTACCTCTCAATTAAAGATTTTATCAAGGTTTATGCCTATGCCAATCTGTACACGGCAATTACGCCCGAAGTGGAGCTTTCAGATGTAACCATAACCTTTGTCGAAAGCAAGTATCCCCGTAAACTCATCAAGTACCTGACTAACGAACGCGGTTACACGGTCCAGAAAACTGCTCCGGGAATATACCAGGTTTTAGGGGACTATATTCCCATTCAGATAATAGAATCCAAAAAATTGTCCGAAAGTGAGAATTTGTGGCTCAAATCCCTGCGAAATGACTTGGAAATTCGCAACGCTGATGGTATACTCAAAGAGACAAAGCAGTGGCAGGGCAAAATGCCGCTGGATGCATATTTCGACATATTATTGCGGGCAAACCGTAACGCATTTCTGGAGGTACTTGATATGAAAACAGCGCCAACACTTAAATCAATTTTGACCGAAGCCGGTATCCTTCCCGAATGGATTGCACAGGAGAAAGCTGAAGGTAAAACTGAGGTGGCACGAAATTTGCTTGCGATGCAAATGCCCATAGAAATGATAGCCCAAGCAGTACAAATGCCCGTTGAAAAAATCAATGCGCTTGCTTTAGGCAATTAACAAAATGAATACATAGGAGGCACCAGCGCGCGACCATCCGCAATACGCCGGGCGATTTCCCCGGCAGCCCCGTGTTTGGTCGCGTAAAAGATAATGGTCTTCATACTATGCTATTCTCTCAAGAGGGACAATCTTATCAAGTTCTGCGTTAATTTTTTGTTTCACCAGCGTTGTTTCAATATGCTCTTGTATACGTAAAAAATATCCTTCTGAAAGACCAAAAAGGCGAGTCAAACGTAAATCCGTATCCGCTGTTATACCTCTGTGGCCATTCACAATATCGGTAATGCGGCTTGGAGCTACTCCAATGGCTCTTGCCAAGGCGTTTTGAGATAATGTATATGGTTCCATAAAATCATCAAGCAGGATTTTTCCCACATGATCAAGTTTAATATATTTCTTCATCAAAAAACCTCCTGTATTCTGCATTCTATACTACAGAATACGTGTTGTCAAGTCATTAATTAATCGTGATAATCGACAATTTCAACTTTATCTGCATGGCCTTCATTCCATTTGAAACAAATACGGTATTTCATATTTATACGGATGGAATATTGGCCTGAACGATCTCCTTTCAGTTGTTCCAAATGGTTGGAGGGAGGAGACCGAAGATCATCAAGCGTAAGCGATGCATGAATAGCTGCAAGTTTATTAAACGCCCGAGTCTGAATATCAGCAGGAAACTTCTGAGATATCAAGCCTTTAAATATTCTTGCTGTCTCTTTGCATTTGAATGATTGAATCATACTCTTTAAGTGTACAACTTGTGCATAGCGGAGTCAAATTATACATTGTTACTAATTTACGCATAAAAATGGAATTGGTTTCAAAAGGAAGCATTCTGAAAGGTGGAGGTGTAATTTCAGGTTACTCCTCCACCAACCCTTTTCTTTGTGCGCTTTGCGTTCCTTTGTGTCTTTAGGTAAAAAAGCCGATGGTTATAATTTACTCACCTCAGCATCAACTTTGACCTTAAAATCCATTAATGCAGTTTTTTCAGCTTGAGTAATTGCCAACACCTGTTCATTTGTCATTCCTTTTGATATTGTTCCACTTGGTCCTTGTAGGTGATTGATTGCTTCATCCAGTCCGGCAATTCTTTCTTCATAAGTTTGAATAAAAAATGTTATCGTATTTTGTTGCATAAAACCGGAAATAAAATAGAGTTGCCCTGGAGAAAAATCTTGTTCTATATACTTACCAGGATGAGGTGTTTCCGCGTATTGGTTATAACCAACCATCATTTTTAACATAACATAAAAATTATGAGATCCTGGAGGAATAACCAACACATCGCCTTGTGTTGCCGTTGATATTAATGAACTCGAACCATTAAATCTATGTATCAATGTGGCACCACCATCTAAAAAAAGAAGCGCATGATCACCAGAGGGAATAGTTGTATCCATTACCTTAGTTACCAATTTAAATTTATATCTGTCTGTCATTTGTTGTCCTGAAATTGCCTTATCAATAAGACTGCTTGTGGAACATCCAGAAAGAACTATCATAGTAACTGCCAATCCAAAGAAAGAAACATTCGTGACTGAAAACATTTTTGTCTTCATTTTGATCCTCCTAATAAAATATTGTTTTATATAAAATCACATAACGGATTTTATATAATGTATTTTTGCAAATAATGCCATATAACCTTTTGACGAAATATTAACAAGCCCATATACGAGCTATTTTCTCATTCCCATAATATAACCGTTCCGATCAGGATCAATGAGCGGTTAACACGAAAGAACTTTCGGACAACAGAATTGTTCTTTGTTAATTGTTCACTGCTCTTTGTATTTGGGCAAATTTTTTTTGGTAAATTTAAGCTGGCGAATTCATGTGTGTGTGTGTGTGTGTGTGTGTGT
>WQXQ01000086.1 GCA_009784775.1 Treponema sp. | reverse complement strand
GGCCGGGATTGCGGGAACTGTACGAGCGGGCAATGACCGCCGATGCGGTGGCGGAGACTATACTGGCATCGCATGGCGGCGGCGGCAACTGGGGCGGGGCGCTCGTGCTGGCAGAGGCGTCGCTGGATGCGCTGGCAACTGCCGACAGTGAAACCTGTGCGCGGATACTCTTGTGTTTTTTGTGGCAATGGGCCGACTTCCTTGGCTTGCGGCCTGCTTTTGACCATTGTTCCCATTGCGGAAAATCCGTGGATGCTGCCGCCATGCTTTGGTATGTGCCGCGGGAAGGCGGCATGGTCTGTGATGTCTGCCGAAACGGGGCAGGGCAGGAGGCCGGTCCCGGCTGCCGCCGCTGGCTGGAAACGGTGCGGGTACTGTCCCCCGCGCAGCTTGCCCGTTATACCCTGGACAAAAAATCCTTCCGTGAAGCCAAATCCCTCACCACCGCCATACTCACCGAAGCCCTCGGCAGACGGTTGGCAAGCTGGGAAGGGTAACGCGCTCTTGCCAATGCTTACTAAATCAGTTATCTTAAATCAACATGATTTGGGATAAAAAGGCTGTTTCCTCTGAACAGGTTAAGGCGATAAGCGCAAAGTACGGCTGCGATTTACTGGCCGCTTCGATATTGGTTCGCCGGGGAATTCTTGCCGGGGATGCAATCAAATTTTTTCTTGAAGATGATGTACGATACTTGCGGAATCCCTTTGAATTGCCGGGTATGGAAGATGCAGTCGAACGTATCCTTGCGGCAAAAGAAGAAGGCGAAAAGGTGCTGGTCTTTGGCGACAGTGATGTGGACGGTATAACCGGCACGGTATTGCTTACTGAATATCTTGCGGGCATTGGTATGGACGTACGCTGGCGTATTCCCGGCGGCGATGATCCTTACGGGCTTTCGCTGGAGGCCGTTGAAGAATTTGCGGCGGATTACGGCACCCTTATCATCACGGTGGATTGCGGCATTTCCCGCCTTGCCGAAATACGGCGGGCCAATGAACTTTCTGTCGATGTCATTGTGACCGATCACCATGAACCGCAGGAAGAATTGCCCGAAGCGCTGGCCATCATCAACCCCAAATTAAAAAATTCCGGCTATTCCTTCAAGGACCTTGCCGGCTGCGGTGTTGCCTTCAAACTGGTATCTGCCCTGCGTTTTGCTCAAAAAAGCGAACTATATGCGCAGCCGGTTTGCCTTTTGAATACCCGTCCTGTCAATGACGCGTATGTCGTTGAAGTTGTCAAAATGCGTAACCTGGCCGTTACCGGAACCATCACTGAAACGATAATACCGGGCATGATCGCAATCAGCGATACGCGCCTGCCCGCGTTTCTGGAAGGACAGCAAATACTGGTGTGGGATGCGCCGCAGCAAAAACGCAATATTGCCAAACTCTTTGGCAATGGCGTTGAAGTGGGTATGTTGGATCTGGCTCCGGAAATCGGCAAGGCGATACCCCAGGTTGACGGAAAAAGTCTGGTTCGTATCAAGGAACTTTCGGCCGTTGCAAAATATGCAGACAGGGAAGTAAGCGATCTGGATGTATTTGTCAGTCTGTTCCGTTCGTTTGTGCAGAAGCGGGAAAGAACGGCAAATGCCGCGGCAGATGCCGTGGATGAAGCATTCGATTTACAGCTTGCCGCCCTGGGAACTCTTGGCGATATTATGCCGCTGCTGGATGAAAATAGAATCATTGTTCGCGCCGGACTTAAATCGCTTATACCCGGTGATGCTTCGGTTCCCGTGCCGGGTCCACGGCCGGGTGTGTTGGAATTGCTGGAAAAACTGGAGCTTGCCGGCAGTCATTTTGACGCAAAAGATATAACATGGAAACTGTGCCCGGCTATTAATGCCGCCCGCAGAATGGGCTGCCCGGAGCAGGCTGCGGCGCTGTTTTTTCAAAAGAGTCCTTTGGAGCGGGATCGCCTTGCCAAAGCGCTGGTTGATTTGAACAAACAGCGGAAAGCGCTGGAAGAAGATATTTGGAGTATGGCTGAACCAATGGCGTACCGTTCTCTTGCTGATCATGATGAAAAACTGGCGCTGGTGTACGGCGAAGAAATCAACAAGGGCGTTACCGGCCTTATTGCCCAGCGTGTAACGCGGCGTTTTAATGTTCCGTCAATAGCCATTTCGTTCGCCGATGATGTGTGTACCGGTTCCATTCGATCGATGCGGGGATATGGTATTGGCGGCCTGCTGGAACAGTGCAGTGATCTGTTCATTGATTTTGGCGGTCATGAATTTGCCGGCGGCTTCAGCCTGAAAAAAGAACAGTGGGATGCTTTTACCGAACGCCTGAAAACAATAGCGCGTTCCATCGAATTTGACGAATGCCCGGAAGAACAAATCGCCAATATTGATGCGGAACTTCCTCCCGAATATCTCACTCCCGAAGTTCTTAAACTGGTGGATCGTTTTGCGCCTTATGGACAGGATAATGAACCGCTCACTTTTTTGGCAAAAAATCTTGTCGTTGAAGAACTGCATTTTATTGGCAAACAAGAATCAAAGCATCTCAAAATGCTGCTTGTCGGAGGAAAGCATAAGTGGCCGGCGCTGTACTGGAATGCTGCCGTTCGCGTGGAGAACAAGGAATTCGCCAAAGGCGACCGTGTAGATGCAGTGTTTACAATTACCCGCGACTGGTACAAAGGCATCGCCACCCCACAAATGATGATAGTTGACATGAAGAAAAGGGACTAGGGACTGGGGATTGATGTTGAGAGAGGACAGTGGTCAACAAAGAACAAAGATATATTAAGGGTGATAAAAAAATGCAAACGATGAAAAAGAGCTATCGAACAACAAACCCCAGTCCCCAGTCCCCAGTCCCCAGTCCCTCATTAAAAGTATACATCTTAATAGTTTTTCTGTTTAGTTTTGCGGTGAGTGTGCAGGCGGAGGCGGTTCGGTATGCGCTTATACCGGAGAATCCGCGGCCGGGGGAGCCGGTAACCATTGGCGTGGCCGATACCTCAGGGGCAATATCCGCGGTACTCATGAGAGACGAGAGACGGCTGGCAAAAACCGTTTTTTTTGCCGTGCCTGCCGAGGGTGAAACACAGTCGTTTTTGGCGGCAGTGCTGACCGTGCCTTCAACGGTAAGGCCGGGTGCGGCGATGATACGGCTGGAAGGAGCCAAAGGTGTGGTGTGCGAAATCCCCTTTGCCATTGCCGAACGGGAATTTGAATCTGAAATCATTGCACTGAACACCGCGCTCACCCGTCTGCGGACAACGCCCGATCCGCAAAGAACTGCCGAATCTGAGCGATTATGGGCAATACTCAACAAGACCGGAACAGAATCGCATCATTTTGGCAATTTTAGTCCGCCGGTAGGTTCTACCCGCAGGACCAGCATTTACGGCAACCGCCGGGTATACCAATATGCAAGCGGAACAAGCGACACGACAATACATGCCGGCGTTGATTACGGAATACCTACCGGAACAGCAGTTTTTGCCTGCGGGCCGGGGAGGGTCGTGTTGGCCCAAAACCGGATTATTACCGGAAAATCGGTTATCATTGAGCATTTGCCCGGAATTTACTCCCTGTATTACCATCTGGACACCATTGATGTGAGTGAGGGTACCCTGGTTGATGTCGGAACCCGGCTGGGGCTGAGCGGGGCTACCGGACTTGCCACCGGGCCCCATCTGCACTGGGAAATACGGGTTTTCGGCGAAAATACCGATCCGGACGCTTTTCTTGAGCGCCCCCTTATTGACAAAGACGCGATTTTAAGTAAGATTTATCATTAAGTAATCTAACCTACGGGAAAGGAGGTGATATTTTTTGGCGCATATCGTTATTGATGACAGCGAACTACTTGAAAAAGCCATCAAGCGCTTCAAGCGTATGGTGGAAAAAGAAGGCATTATTCGTGAATTCAAAAAGCGGGAGTATTTTGAAAAGCCTTCCACCATCCTGAACCGGAAGAAAAAATCCATAGCCCGCAAACTCATGAAAAAAACCCGAAAAGGCCGCGGAGAGTATTAGGGAATGAGAAATGAGGAATGAGAAGAGTGGTTCGTGAGTGTTCTTGTTTGTTAACACGCGCATATAGCGGACAACGCTCTCATTGCTCATTTCTCATTTCTCATTTTTTATACCTCATTGCTCATTTCTCATTCCTCATTTTACTTTTCCTCATTCTTCTTTCTTGTGCTTCGGTTTCGCCGGTGGCGTCGCCGGAAGTGGTGGTGCCGCAGTGGCAGCCGGTGGAGTCTGCCGGTGACGGCTTGGCCTATTTTGCGGGAAAAATATCCCAGCCTCGTCTTGTATTTCATGCCCTGCGCGTTGATCTTTCCAGCCCGGAACTGCGGATATTTGCGGCGGGCGGCAAAAGCCACGGCGCCGATGAACAATTTCTTAGTATCAAAGTAAGTACTTTTGTCCGCGATAACGGGTTGGTGGCTGGCATTAACGCGCTGCCTTTTGCGCCGGTATCGGGTAAGGAAGGAGAGCCCAGAACCAATACCGGCATTGTCGTTACCGATGGTGTAATGGTTTCACCGCCGCACGCACGATATGACGCGCTGGTTTTGTATACTGATGGCAGCGCCGCAATAGTGGCCCAATCCGCAATTCATTCCGCAGAGAATATTGCCAGCGCTGTGGGCGGATTTCGCCGGATACTGGCGGACAATGCGCTTGTTCCCCAGGGAGATAACGCCCCCCGGCATCCTCGCAGTGCCGCAGGCATTTCCTCCGATGGCAGGTTTCTGTATTTGCTGGCCATTGACGGGCGGCGGCCCGGCAGCATTGGCAGCACCGAAGCTGAAACCGCCCTGATATTGCGGGCTTTGGGATCCGGTGAAGGAATCAATTTTGACGGCGGCGGCTCAACGGCTTTAGCGCTGCGTTATCCCAACGGCAAAGTCCGCGTCGTTAACACGCCAATCCACGGCCAAATCCCCCACAAAGAACGCGCCGTCGCCGGCTGCCTGGGAATTGGTAAAATAGATCCTTAATTTTTCTACCTCGAACCAACACAAACCACACGAACAAAAAAAATAAAAAGTGTTCTCTTCCGTTCGTGTTGGTTTGTGTGGTTTGTGGTAAAAATTCTTTTCCTTACTTCGCCAATAGGCGGTTTAATCGTTTGACAAAGTCTGCGGGGTCTTGCAGTTTGATTCCTTCTACCAGCAGTGCCTGATCCAGCAGGACCGAGGCGGTGTCGGCGATGCGTTCTTCGTCATCAATGTTTTTAAGGGCCGTTACGATGGGGTGCTCACCGTTTACTTCCAGAATGGGCTTGATATCGGGCATGGTGGTTTGACCCATTGCCTTGAGCATTTGCGCCATCTGGATGCTGGGGTCGTTTTCATCGGCAACAATGCAGGATGGGGAATCGTGCAGGCGGCGGGAAAGTTTTACCTCTTTCACGCGGTCGCCCAGGGCTTTTTTGAGTTTTTCGATAACGGGCTTTGCCTCTTTCTCGGCGGCCTTGTCCTGTTTTTCGCCCAACTCTTCATCAGCACCGGCACGGTTCACCGCCTTGAGTTCCCAACTCTGACTTTCGGTTTTGCCGTCAGTGCCCGGTGTTTCTTTGCGGTAGCTGTGCAGGGTGGGAATCACCAGATCGTCAATGTCATCGTCCATAATGAGGACTTCAATGTCCCTGGCGCGATAGGCTTCCAGCAGCGGCGATGCCTTTAAGGTTTTTTCGTCACCGCCGGTAATATAGTAGATGTGTTTTTGATCGCTTTTCATGCGGCCCACATAATCGGCAAAGCTGGTCCATTTTTCCACGGCGGTGCTTTTGAATCGCACCAGTTCCTGAATGGCATCGCGGTTGGCAAAGTCCTGATAGAGTCCTTCTTTGAGCGGCCGGTTAAACTGGCTGACAAAGGTTTCCCATTTTTCCGAGTCATTTTCTGCCATGTGTTTAAACTCGGCAAGCAATTTTTTCACCGAGGCATTTTTGATGTTCAGTAAAATTTTATTCTGCTGCAAAATTTCGCGGCTGACGTTCAGGGGCAGATCTTCGGAATCAATAATACCTTTAACAAAACGCAGCCAGGTTGGCATAAGTTCTTTGTCATCATCGGTAATAAATACCCGCTTTACATAGAGTTTAACTCCCGGCTTGTAATCGACATTGTATAAGTCGAAAGGGGCTTTTTGGGGAATGTAAAACAATGTTGCGTATTCCAGCGAACCTTCGGCTTTGCTGTGAATGTAGTGCAGGGGAGCATCGCTGTCGTGGCCCAGTTGTTTATAAAATTCGTTGTAATCTTCGTCTTGCAGTTCCGATTTTGCCCGCCGCCAAAGGGCAGTGCCGCTGTTGATCCGGTCGGTCTTGGTGGTGCTGCCTTTTTCTTCTCCTTTTTCATCCCATTCTTTTTCATCGTAGGTCAGGTAAATGGGGAAGGCCACATGGTTGGAGTAGCGCTTGATGATGTTTTCGATAGACCAGCGGTTGGTATATTCGGTTCCCTCATCGGTCAGGTGGAGGATAACAGTCGAGCCCTGGCTGTCCCGTGAAGCGCCTTCGATTTCAAAGCCTTCTTTGCCGTCGCTGGACCATTTCCATGCGGCGTCTTCGCCGGCCTTGCGGCTTATCACGTCGATTTTGTCGGCTACCATAAAGGCCGAATAAAAGCCCACGCCGAACTGGCCGATAAGGTTGGAATCTTTTTTGGCGTCTCCGGCAAGTTTTTCCAGAAAGGCCTTGGTGCCGGACCGGGCAATGGTTCCCAGCGAATCGATAAGGTCGGCCTCGTTCATCCCAATGCCATTATCAGAAATGGTCAGGGTTTTGGCTTCTTTATTGAACGAAATGTCGATTCGGGGGTCAAAATTGATGGATTTATAGGCATCGTCCGCCACCGTAAGGTATTTGAGTTTGTCCAGCGCGTCACTGGCATTGGAAACCAGTTCCCGCAGGAAGATTTCCCGGTTGGAATACAGTGAATGGATAATAAGGTGCAATAGACGGCTGACTTCGGTCTGAAATTGATGCTGTGCCATAGTGGGCTCCTTAATGTTTTTTTGGTGTACCTTAGGATACATAAAAGGGATAAAAATGTCAAATGGGCAAGCTGAACCATCCTTTCACCCGAAAGCCCTCACTTTCGAAAAAAGTGTGATTGACACCTTAGTAAAAATTTGCTGTTGAACAGATTCTTTCGTTATTGTACAATTGAAATATGCCAGAATTAAGTCGTTTTTTAGGCATTGTTATAGCAATGTATTTCAATGATCATAATCCGCCTCATTTTCATGTTCTTTATAATGAATATGATGCTGAGATTGAAATAAAGAATTTGACGGTTCTGGAAGGTAAATTGCCTGCTCGTGTTTTAGGGCTTGCAATGGAATGGGCTGAATTACATAAAGATGAATTAATGGAAAATTGGAATTTATTACAGTCAGGGAAAAAGTATAATAAGATTATGCCTTTAATTTAAGGGGGATAGAAATGATTCATGTGGTTAATGCAGAAATAAAAAATGATTATAATGTTCATGTTGAATTTAATAATGGTCAAAATGGTACTATAGATTTCAAGGATATATTTGAAAATGATCATAGAGAAATAATCAAGGAATTATTAAATAAAGACTTGTTTAATACATTAAAAGTAAATTTAAATACATTATGCTGGGACAATGAAGTAGATTTTGCACCTGATTATTTATATAACAAAATAATAATATAAATAATAATTAAAAGGCCGAACGGGGGAGCCCGTCAGTAGAACAATGGGCTTATTCTTGCGGCTTTTAATTCCTGGCATACAAAAAAGGTGCCTCCTATGATATAGTCAAGGGGAATTTTTCCCTTGACCTACCCAGTACCGCCTTCGCTGAACCCGGCACCGGGAGGGGCAGCCGGGGGCTGCCGGGGTGCCAAAACAGATGGGAGAATCCGACGCCGCAGCCCCAGCACGGTTTTTTGTCTTGCAACTAATCATGTGGTAATTTCACAATACAGAGTATTCTCATGCTTACGGTACCGTGCCGCGGTTACTGTACCCTAAGTTTTTAATTTCACTCGCTGGTCTGCTTTGTCGGGGACGCCCATAATGTTTTGGCACCCCGGCAGCCCCCGGCTACCCCTCCCGGTGCCGACCTTATTTGGCATACATTATTAGTAAGTGCCATATTTTTTGAGAAATTGGTTAAAAATATAAAAAAATACATAAAAATATAGGAAAAAAGAAAAATTAAACAATATTCTTTAGTTCTGATAATCTGGAATCAACCGCTAATGTTACGGCATTCCCTAAATCTGTCAAAATCCCTTCTTGAAAACGCTTTATGGCTACATTGGTCAATGAATCCATAGAAAATAATTGTGGAGTATCAATTTCCAGAGCAATGGCTATTCTTTCTAGTACTTCAGGAGATGGAAATTTGTTTTTTTGTTCAATTTGTCCAATGTAATGGGCAGATGTAGACACTTTTTCTGCTAATTTGGCCTGAGAAATGCCTAAAATTCGTCTTCTTTCCTTAATATTGTATGCTAATAAATCCCTTAAATTTGTCATAACCTATTTTATAAATCTATAACATAGTGGTAAATTTCCTACTTCCAAATAGTGATAATATAAGAGAATATATTGACAAAAGTGCCTAAAAGGCATAGTATAAAAGAATACAATCCGTATGGATTGAAAAATTGTTATAAGGAGAAGCAATTATGGCAAAGGAAACAAAATTTATTCAGGTTAAACCGCATCAAGTAGAGGCAACAATTGACATGTGGCAGAATTTTGGGTGGGAATTAATGGGTGCTCCACAGGAAATAAAAACTCAGGATGTTCAGGTTTTCGATTATCAAAGCAATGATGGTACGAAGTATTACAAAACAACAAAAGGTGAACATTATACCAAAATCACTTTCCAACGTGATAAATCAATGCCAAATTATGATCAAATAGTTGCATTGGAAAATGCCTATTATTCAAACCCTGAAAGACCGAGTAAACCAGTAGAACCTGTATATAAATCACCTGCAAGATTATCTGTATTTTTTATAATACTTGCTATTGCAGGAATCGTTTTATTTTTTGTTGCAAATTATAACATCATTTTTATTGGTATTGGTGGTTTATTTATTTTGTTAAATGTAATAAAGATATTAACTTATAACAGTAGACATGCTAAACTCAAAGCAGAATTTGATAATGCAACTGATGAGTATAAAAAAAATTGTGAAATATACTCAAAAAATTTAGAAGCATATGAGGAAGCTGTTAAAAATAAAAATGAAGCATTAGGTCGTGCACAAGCCCTGATGGGATAAAAAAACAGAAAATACGACACACCACATTTTTTTGTGCCCGTAAAAATACTTCGTATTTTTCCTTATCGGGCACAAAAAAAATGTCGCCAATCTTAAACGCCAGTGATAGCCCCGGTTGGGCGGGTAGCGGGGTGCGAAAACATTATGGACGTCCCCGACGGAGTAGACGAGCGAGTAACATTAAAAACTTAGGGTACAGAAAAGACGGCACGGCGCCATAAACATGAGAACAATCGCAAATATGAAACTACCCCATGATTAGTTACAAGCCAAAATGCCGTGCTGCGGCTACGCAGTCGGCCTCCTCCATCTGTTTTTGCACCCCGCTGCCCGCCCAACCGGGGCTTGTTGATGAGGTACATGATGGGTATAATGACCTAATAGTATGTGGATCGTATTCGCGTTATTATCAGCCTTGTTCGCGGCCTTAACCTCTATTTTCGCAAAAATAGGCATTCAGGATATCAATTCAAATTTGGCAACGGCAATACGCACCATTGTGGTGTTAATTATGGCATGGTCTGTGGTATTTATAACCGGAAAACAGCACGATATTGCAAATATCGCGTCTAAAAATATGCTGTTTTTAGTATTATCGGGTATCGCGACCGGGCTTTCATGGCTGTGTTATTATCGGGCCTTACAACTGGGTCAGGCGTCAAAAGTTATCCCTATCGATAAATTCAGCCTGGTTATTGGTATGGCACTGGCCTTTCTTGTCTTAAAAGAAACAATCACCATAAAAACCATCATCGGCGGTGTTTTAATAACCATTGGGACTTTTGTACTGATATTGTAGCTCATTAATAAGGCAATGCGGCCTATTGACAAAAAACCCCTTTTTTGTCATACTCAGGCTATCAAAACTTCATAACGGAGGGTAGCAGAAATGAAGGGAAAGAAAATAAAAAATTGGTGGCTTATCAAGTTTCTTTTGACCATTGTGGGGAAAAAATGCCTGAAAGCGATGAACAGCGCGTCCAAAGACGGGAAAAAATCCTCGGCGGATTGTTTAAGGGGTATCCTGACCACTTCCAAAGATACCGTTTTCGGAAAAGAGCATAATTTTGAAGTTATACTTGCGGCAAAGACTGATGATGAGTTATTCGAACTGTACCGGAACAATGTGAAAATAAACGATTATGAAGATTTACGCTCCTATATTGAGCGCCACAAAAATGGCGAGCCGGACATTCTGTTCCCGGGTAAACCAAAGTTTTACGCGACAACCAGCGGGACTACCAAGGAACCCAAATGGATACCGGTAACCGAGCAGTACTACAAAGAAGTGTACAAAAAGATGAATCAGGGTTGGTTTTATTCAATGATTATGAATAAACCAAAGGTGTTCTACAAATATACGGTTTCCATTGTGGGTAAGGCGATTGAAGGCGCCGCGCCGGACGGTACGGTGTATGGTTCCATTTCCGGAGTTATGCAGCGGGATATCCCCAATTTCATGAAGACCATATACGCCGCGCCGCTGGAAGTATCGCATATTGCCGATTACAAGGCGCGGTATTATTCCATCATGCGTTTTGGCATAGAAAAAGATGTCTCCCTTCTGCTGACAGCAAATCCCAGCACGCTGGTAGAG
>WQXQ01000085.1 GCA_009784775.1 Treponema sp. | reverse complement strand
TCAATTGGGCAAGCGGCGGGAAACCTTCTACCAAAAAGTCGAGGAATCCACCGACGCCCTGCTTTTCTCGGAAGGCATTGATGCCCAAAACCAAAAGATAATTCGATCAACGGTACTTCCCATTGATTTGGACAGTATCTCCATTGACGATCTGCTGCTGAATGCCCTTAGAGCCCATAATGAAAACCGGTTTGAAGAAGCGGTAAAGGTATACAGCCGGATTCTTACACTTAAACCAAACGAATCGATCTGTTCGCTGATTTACAAGCACCGCGGAATGGCCAATTTTGCCCAATCCAACTATGACGATGCAATCAGCGATTTTACCATTGCCCTTACAATGGACTCCCAGGCCTATAAAATTGCCTATTATCGCGGCGTTGTCAGATCGGTACTCAAGCAATACGCCGAGGCTATTAGCGACTTTACCATGTCGCTGGATATAAACCCGTTTCAGGCTTTCTGCCTGTTCAGGCGGGGCCAGGCATATTACCATATAGGCGATTATCCCCAGGCCCTTTCCGACTGCGAAGCATCGCTTGCCCTGGAACCGGGCAACGAAACAATGGACAAGTTCCGCGACCTGATCCAAATCAAACTTAAAATGTAAATATTACCGTATAGTGTGCAACCAATTCCGGAGACGCGGGTCTAAACTCAAAGAAGGAATTTTCAAAAAATACTCTCATTTATATCGACAAAAACCGTGAAAACATATATCATGGTGGTATATTATGAGAGGAGGCACATATGCTCAACTTCAAAGATTATATCTCCAATATTCCCGATAATCCCAATCAAAACTTTGCGCAGCTACTTGAGCAAATAGCAAAAGACCATGCCGATAAAGACGCTATTTTGTACCGTTCCGGCGGTCAGCGGGAATTTACCCGCTGGACCTATGCCAGGTTCGGAGAGGAATGCCGCAAGGTGGCAAGGGGGCTGCTCGCGGCCGGCCTGGTTAAAGGCGACCGGGTTGTATTGTGGGCGGAAAACCGGCCTGAATGGATGGCGGTCTGGATGGGAACCATTATCGCGGGCATCATTATTGTGCCGGTGGATTTTCTTATTACAGAAAAAGAATGTCTTAACATCATCAATATAACCAAAGCCAAAGCCTTTTTCTATTCCGGCGTAAAACAGGAATTTGCCCAATCGCTGCGCAGCGAAGGAATACACATGGCGGCTTTGGTGTGCGTCACTCCGCCGGAGGGCGGCGGCGAATTTGAATTTGACCGTTTTGGCGGAGACGCCGGCAATCAGGCATTGCCCCCGCCAGACAGCATAGCACCGGATCATCCGGCTTCCATTGTATTTACCTCCGGGACAACGGGCATTGCCAAGGGCGTAACCCTTTCTCACCAAAACATCATTGCCAATGCCAGCGCCGCAGTCCGTATTTTACGGCCTGACAACACGGACGTATTTGTTGACGTACTGCCTCTGCACCACACCTACCCTACTACCTGCTGTTTTATCGCGCCTATCAGCATCGGCATTCCAACGGTAATTGTCGAAAAAATTATCGGCAAGGTCGTCATTGACGATGTACGGGATGCGGGAGTTACCTTCCTTATCGCCGTTCCTTTACTGTTTGACAAGGTAATGACCGCGCTTGATGCGGGGTACAACACCAAAATTCCGGGAATTCTCAGGGCCATACTGAAACCGATGCGGAAGAAAGCGCTGGCGGAGGCAAACAAGGGAAATCCCGAATACGGACGAAAGAAATTTTTATTTTTCCGCAAGAAGGCCGGTCTTGCATCCGTCAAAATTATGGTTGCCGGCGGCGGTCCCCTCAATCCAAAAACAGCGGACTTTTTTGATTCGTTGGGCTGCAACATTGTGCATGGCTATGGTATGAGCGAGAACTCCCCCCTTATCTCTGTAAACACCCCAAAGCACAAGCGGAACGTGTCGGTCGGTCTTCCGGTCAGTCACACCGCAGTAAAAATCCTTGAACCGAATGCGGAAGGAATTGGCGAAATCGCCGTAACGTCTCCTTCGCTCATGATAGGTTATTTCCAGAATGAAGAAGCAACCAACGAAGTGATGAAAGAAATAGACGGCAAGCGCTTCCTTTTGACCGGCGATTTGGGTAAAATTGACAAAGATGGATACATCTACATTATGGGCCGCAAGAAAAACCTTATCGTTACTGCCGGCGCCAAGAATATTTACCCGGAGGAAATTGAAGTCCTGTTCGGCGGTTCGCGGGTAATTGGCGAGATTCTCGTCGTGGGCCGCAGGGGAAAGGACGGCAGCGGCGAAGCAGTATTTGCGGTGGTTGTTCCCAACTTTGAAGCAATCAAGGAAGATCATCCGGGTAAAGAACAAGATGACGCGTTCGTCCGCAATTTAATCAAAAAAATAATTGAGGAAACAAACCGCGGTCTGCCTAGCTACAAAAAGATCAGCGACTTTACCGTGCGGAATGAACCTTTCGAGAAAAACGCCCAACAGAAGATACGGCGGTTTATGTATAAACATTACGAGAATTAGGTGGATATGGACGACTACAGGGAACCCTGGAAACTACGGATAGCCGAGGCGCTTAACGCGATAATGCACAAGGCGGGTATTAATGCGGACAATATAAGCCCCGCGCACATTATCGCTGAAATTCCTCCCAACCCTGAAATGGGAGACCTTGGTTTTCCCATGTTCAGCTTTGCGAAAATGCTGCGCATGGGACCGCCGCAGATTGCCCAAATGGTGTGCGCCAGCCTCGCGGAGGGCGCGCCCTCCACGGAGGGCGCGTCCGCCGTGGGGCCATATGTGAATGTGCGGTTAAACCGGGCAGTTACGGCAAAAGCCATTCTGCAGGAAGTCCTGGGAGAAAACGCACAAAAAGTTGACACGTTGGCAGGAAAAAAAGTCATGGTGGAATTTTCCAGCCCCAACACCAACAAACCCCTGCATCTGGGCCATCTGCGCAACAATGTCCTGGGAGAAAGCATTTCGCGTATTCTGACGGCCTGCGGCGCAGAACTGCGCAAAGTATGCATTATTAACGACCGGGGTATCCATATCTGCAAATCAATGCTGGCGTATAGTGAACATGGAAACGGCACAACACCCGCGACCGAAGGTATCAAGAGCGATCGTTTTGTGGGCGACTGGTATGTGCATTTCAGTAAAAACCTGAAACAGGAAGCCGAAGATCTGGCGCGGGAAAAAGGCCTGAAAAAAGAAGAAGCCGAGGCGCAGGCGCCGTCATTGGTTCGCGCCCAGGAAATGCTGTGCAAATGGGAAGCGGGCGATCCTGAAACAACCGCCCTTTGGAAACTGATGAATTCCTGGGCGATTGAAGGCATGAAGGAAACATACCGGCGCACCGGCATTTCCTTTGACCAGTATTATTTTGAAAGCGATACCTGGAAACTGGGGCGGGAAGAAGTGCTCAAAGGACTGGAGCGCGGCCTTTTTTACCGGCAGGACGACGGCGCTGTTGCGGTTGACCTGAGCGCGGAAAATCTTGACAAAAAAATTCTGCTCCGCAGCGATGGTACCTCGATCTACATAACCCAGGATTTTGGAACCGCCATTAACCGGTACAAGGATTTTCCGTTTGATCAGATGATCTATGTGGTTGGCTCCGAACAGCAGTACCACTTTAAGGTCTTGTTTGTCCTTTTGGACAAGCTCGGTTTTCCCTGGGCAAAAAATCTGTATCACCTTTCCTACGGCATGGTAAACCTTCCCGAAGGCAAAATGAAAAGCCGCGAAGGAACGGTGGTTGACGCCGATGATTTAATCGACAGCCTGCGGGACATGGCCATTGCTGAAATAAAAGAAAAAGAACGCGAAGAAAAAGTAGGCAACCCGGCGGAAGTAGCGGAAAAAATTGCGCTGGGCGCGCTGCACTATTACCTGCTGCAGGCCAGCCCTGTTAAAGATATGCTGTTTGATCCCAAAGAGTCCCTTTCCTTTAACGGCAATACCGGACCATACTTACAATACATGGGCGCACGTATCTCATCAATGCTCAGAAAAAATGAAGAGTTAGGGAAGAATGAGGAATTAGTAATGAGTAATGAGGGCAACATATATTCCTTGCTTACGTCCGATTCTGAGTGGGAACTGATTAAGACACTTGCGGCTTATCCGCAGGCGGTTAGCGAGGCGGCGGCAAATCTTGATCCTTCGCGCTTGACGGCCTATCTGTATGAGCTTTCCAAATGCTTTAGCCGTTTCTACCACGATTGCCCGATTTTAAATGCCGAAAACCCCGACCTATCCGCCGCCCGCCTGGCCCTGTCGCAAGCCGTACTACAAATACTCAAAGACGCATTCTATCTAACCTGCATCCCATTCCTCGAAGTAATGTAGCTCACTCCTCATTCCTCATTTCTCATTTCCCTCAAGACTTTGTCTATTTCATTCACACAATAGCTTTTTACCGCCTCGATGAGTTCGGGGGTTGTTAATTCGGGGCGGCGGTGTTTAATTGCCGCTGCCTGCGGCAATAGAGTCGTTAAGATGCGCTTTTCGGCGGCATCCAGATTATGCGCAGGCAGTGCGCGCACAGGCAGTGCGGCAATATCCTGCCGGTACTGCTCCAGAAATTGATCCGCGCTCATCCTTGCCTTTCCGGGAGCAAAAAGACTAAAAATACGTTTTGTTGACGGATGGAAATGGTGAACCTGTTCCGATTCGCGGCCATTTGAAAAGGGAATACCAAGGCCCGGCGCCGATCGTACCAGAGCTTCCATGCCGGCCATTTTTCTTTCAAAATGTTTTCGATACAGGCGCAATGCGGTTGTTTCATACCGGAGAGCGGTTTCATCAACATTCGTGTCAGCCTCGGGGGAAAGAAAAGGACTGCGGTACAGAAAAGAAGAAAAATGCGCCTCAAGCGGAGCAAGGCGTTTCTGCTTTTGCGCAAAAAAAGGATAAATGTACGTTCCTCTGGCATATACCTTGCCGGCGGGATACGAAAAGTCCGCCCCATAAACGGTGATTCGCTGCGCGCTCAGGCTTTCCGCAAGAGACAGGCAGGCATAGGTAACATTCCCGCCGGAAGTATCCAGCAAAGGCAATGGCCGCCATTGCTGTGAAAGGTACACTGCCAGCGGATGCCCGCCGGAGAAAAAAAAGGGACACGCGGAAAAACCCGACAGCATGGGCGGGCTGGCAATATCAAGAAAAAGCGGAATGTCGGCGCAGCCGGTCCCCATAAAATGATAATAACTGATATGCTGACAATCAATGGAAACAATGGCATCGGGTTTTAATCCGCGGTGCAGTAAAGCCGGAAGAGCGGTATCCGCAGCGATAACAAACAATTCCCGTGAACGTTCCCGCTGTTCAAGCAACAAAGGAATTTGCTCATCCAGAGACGGCCCCGCTGCGCAAATGGCCGCTTCACGGACAGGCCTGGCGCTCCGGTTCTGCTGTTGGGCTGATTCAAGGTTACGGATAATATTGGAAAACCAGCGCATACCAAAATGCGCCTGCACCGAATAATCCTGGGATACTTTTTCTATGGTGCGCTGTATGGTATCACCGGCTATGCCGAATTTTTGTTTATCCTGCTCAGTTCTGGCGCGAAGGGGCAGTACCCGAATTCCCCCGCAGAGAGCGGGTTTGTATATCTCAAGTATGGCGCTCTCAATAAGATCCGCCGAAGGATCAACCAACAGGGTAAAGCGGGGATCTCCCAGAAAGGCGATATATTCACGGGAACAAAAAAGCTCGGCAATGCCATTAATGTCATAATCAATAACCAGTACATGAGCCGCATCACCTGAGTTCAGCGCTGCCAATGGCGCAAAACCCGCGCCAAGCCCCAGGAATATCACAAAACTTTCGGTAGAAAGGCCATTTTTGTCTTTCAACGTTGCAACCAGCCGTCCGGCTTCCTTCACAGGGTCAACGGTTGAATGCAGGGCATGGGCAGATCCAGCCCTATCTACGAACGCAGGTATCAATTCCCCTGAAAGCGAATCCAAAAACTTGTAGCACTCCAGGGTAGTCTCTGCAGCTGAAAGCCGCGAACACAACACCGGATTCCGCCGGGAAAGGGCAAGAAGATTACGTTCAAAAAAATATTTTCTATCCACATTTCCCCCGGTTTTGCAGTGGGCGGGTTATATCCCGCACGGCTTCCGCAATTGCTTTGGCCGATATATTAGTATCGGAAGGAAACAAGAGCGGGGCAAGCTCGGCGCTTATCGCTGCGGCATATTGCGGATTATCCAAAGCCGCTATTACCGTTTCGGCGGCATGATTGCACTGTTCCCCCGGCACCGTAATTATCTTAAAATGGTTATTATACCCTTCCTCTTTCCCTCTGTGTAATTCCGTGGTTTTATTTTCAAAAGCCGCATGATTGCCGCCAAGCGAAAAAATCCGCGCAGGCCATGAGGCCATTTTTGTTTTGAACCAGGCAGCATACACATTATGACTGCCGCCTGCCCTGATATCGCTTGATCGGAAAAAAAGCTGCGAATACACCGGCCGAAACCGCAAGGCTGTACCAAAAAACAAATGGTCAAAACCGTACGGCCGGACATGGCTGTTCATATCCCGCACCGCAAGATCCATACCGGCAAGAAAAATACTGCCGGTACCAAGAACCATTGCCAATTCAAGAGCGGAAGCCGTTACCGTTCCCCGCTGCGGTATAAGTACCGATGGGATGCCAAGGCTATGCAGGGCCATATTTTGCCAAACCGTGCCGTCGTTCATGGGGAGCAGAGGCATTGCGGCACACTGCGAGGGAAGCGCCGCCGTCAGCGCACAAGCCAGCAGCGGGGGCGCGGCAAGACCGCACAGGGGCCTGAAGCAGGCGTGTAAATGGAGCAGCGCCCAGCCGCCGCCGTCGGTGCTGATTACCATGTCAGGGCTAATACCGCCGGCCGCCAGAGCAGGCAGCGAGGACGAGGCCGCCAAAACAAAAACGCCTTCCCTTGCCGCGCGAATTTGAGGCAAAGCAGATTCCAGGCTTGGCCCCGAACCGGTAATGACAATCGGCATATCCATAGGTTTAAACAACACCGTACGCTGCAAAAGCGTCAGGTTCCTGAAAAAATTGCGTACCCATCTTCTGCCAAAAGCGGCGCTCGTCCTTCGGCTTGCATCGGCCCGCTTGATACAATCTGTTGTTTCGCGGATAAGCTCAAGGCACGCATCCCCAAACAGGCGCAGGCTGGGCCTCCATTCAATAACCCGCACCGAAGCCGATTCGGGAATAACGGCTTCGAGAAATTCCTGTACGCTGGTTTCGCTGCCGGGAAACCATACAGGAATGTCAGGGAAACGGTTTGTTTCACGGAAACAGGCGTCGGCATGGAGCACCACAATGACGCTGTGAGGCCGGCATTTTCGCAGCGAATCGATTAAATAGCCCAGCCCGGGCTCAATAAGGATAAAATAGTCAATATCATGATCGGGATTCAGCGCCGCAATGTAGCGATCAGCTTCAAGCTGCGGCTGGTATCTGGAATGAAGCCGTGCGGCGAGTTCGCTGGTATGTCCCAAATTGTACATCCGCTTACCAAAGATAAGGCTTTAATTGTGCAAGGACAACAGAAGACTCATATGCGCTTAATTGGAACATTACAGCCGATACGGTACTTTTTGAAAGCCGGTGCGCAAAAAGCTCCATATCCAGGCCGCCAGGCAGCAAAACAAGGCATTTACCGCCAGACAGTTCCGCACATACAGCGCCGTGACCGGCTATCCTGCCGGTAATATCCTGCAAAAATGTCTGTTCATTTCCGCCGCTGGACTGCAGAACAATACAATGAAACAAAGGGTTTTTGCAGTGAAAATCAATAATTACAGCCTGGATGCTCTCGGCATTACCACGTCTGGAAATGGCTTTTTCCAAAAGCCCCATTACTACACCAGTCCCAATTCCTTGAAGATCTTTTTGTATGTCTCAAAATAATCAGACTTTGCGAATTCTTCAATTTTTTCCTCGGGCAACGCTTCCAAAAGGTGGTCCATGTAAGACAACACATTCTTGAGCTCTTTTCTTAATGATGGTGAAATATCCTGATCATTGACCGCAGGAACCGTGTTTTTTGATTGTTCCGGCGCTTTGGTCACAGTCTCAGGCTGGTTAATGTCTTTTTCCTCTTCCTTTACGGCAAGGTCTTCTTCGTCAAAAGCTTCCAGATCATCGTCAAAGGAAACAGCGGCTTCTTCAGCGTTTACTTCAAAGCCTTCGGGAATGACTTCCTGAGCTCTATCATCATCTTTACTGTCGATTTTAACGCTGTCTTTAACGTCATCGTCTTTTGCAAAATCATCACTTGCAAGGTCATCGCCTATTTCAAAGCCATCATCCTGAATTTCAAGCTCAATACCCGCCTCAAAATCACTGTCTTCAAAGACAGATTCAGTTGCATCAAGCCCGACATCCGCGCAAAAGTTATCCATATCCAGCGCCAGATCCTCGTCATCAAGCGAAAGAACATCCTCAAATGAAATATCTTCGGAAACATCAGTGAGGGTGGCCGAGGCGGATAAATCCGTAGAGCCGGTGTCAATCGTATCAATCGAGTCAATCGTGTCAATGGGTTCTTCAATGTCAACCGATTCTTCTTCGAGCTCAAGCCCAAGCGGTTCCATGTCATCGGTATTAAAGTCATCCTCAAGCTCTTCGACGTTCAGGTCGTTCAGGTCAAGGCCATCTTCATCCAGACTGATAGCCATAATATCGTCATCGTTGGCATCATCGTCCAGGGTGTCGTCCAGAGTATCATCCAACAAAGGCTCATCACTCAAGGCGGCTGCTTCATCGGAAATATCCCCAAACAGCGGGTCTTTCAGCGTATCTTCAATGCTGGTATCTTCCTGAGCAAAAGGATCGCCTTCAAGGTAAATGGAATCCTCAGGAGCCGGCGTAAGGGGATCAACACCTTCAAGGCGGATATCCCGCAGTTCTTCGGTCTCTTCAACCAACTCAGAAGCAATAAGCTCTTCGGTTAATTCATGGATATCTTCTTCTTCAAATTCAGTTTGAAAGTCGACCAACGGGAATGCTTCAAAATCATCGTCATCAGACAGGTCTTGCGCTTCATCTTCGTCTTCCAGGCCAATACCCAGATTCTCGAAGTCCATTTCCATGTCATCATCATCATCCGATGCAAAGTCAGCCTTTTCTGAAAGTTCTCTGAGCGCAGCTTCGTCCGCTTCCCGCAGAGGATCATCGGAAAAACTGGTAGAAGTAAGAATATGCTCCATTTCATCGCCGGTAAGGGCGATTGTCTCATCCCCTTCTTCATCAAAGAACCCGCCGTGCTGGGTCTCTTCTTTTACACTGGAGCCGCCATCAGAACGTATATCGATAAATTCTTTTTTTAGAGTGCTTAATTCCGACCTGATCATCGACAGCTCATCGGCTATTTTCATCAGGAGTTGGGTGGAAACTTCTTCGGTACCCCCGGCGTGACTGCGGCCTGCTCCCGCAGCTACCCCCAGCATGGCCGTATCATCAAAACTGTCAATGTCCGTCATTTCATCATCGTCATTCGATACGTCCAGATCATCATACTCTGTATCAAAACCCGCCTGGTAGGGCAAAGCTTCGGTATCAAAGCGATTGGTCCTGGTATCAAATTCGGTATCAAAACGCGCAACATCGGGAAAGCCTGCAGTCAAATCCTGCGGCTCGCTCTTAACCCACACACCGTAAGCATCAAGCTCTTCTGCCGAGCCAACTGAAGGTTTTTTATCGAATGCCATGAATCGTTCTCCCAGTCAATTATCGGCTTTTTTGCCTATCCGCAGTAGCCTATTTTCATTTTAATCCATAATGCTATGTATTGTCAATTGTGTTTGTGCCAAATTTTGATATTTTTGAAGAATTTCGGCCTTCTGGCACGAATATGCGCTGGAAAAAAGGGAGGGGAATATTCTGCGGGGGTATTGACATTTTTTCTCATTTTTGCCATATTTAAGGCAGTTGGCGCCTGGCGCGGCGCTCGTATGCAGCCACCTTAGCTCAGTTGGTAGAGCAGCAGACTGAAAATCTGCGTGTCTGGAGTTCAATTCTCCGAGGTGGCATCCCTTACAGTGCAGCTAATTCCTTATGTAGTAAGGAATTAGCTTAGATAATTACGCAGTATCTCGAATATTCTTTCAACATCAAGCGGCTTGCTTAGATGGTCGTCCATGCCGGCTTCAAGGCAGCTCTTTATATCGTCCTTATAGGCATTTGCGGTTATCGCTATAATTGGCAGCCTCCCGCGTTCCCGCGCAGGCAGAGCGCGTATTCGCCGGGTCGCTTCAAGCCCGTCCATTATAGGCATCTGGACATCCATAAATACAATGTCATATTTGTCCGTATCCGCTGTTACCATGTTTAATGCTTTTTCGCCATTTTCAGCGCTGTCAATGACCAAGCCGGTATGTTCCAGTAATGATATAAGTATATCTCTGTTGATTTCTATGTCCTCGGCAATTAACATCCTTTTACCGGAAAATCTGCCGTCCATGCTCCTTGAGTTTTCAGCTTGAATGCCATCTGCCTCGAGGGGGGCGTTTCTGTCATCGGTTTTTTCGCTGCGTTGTGCTTTAATAGTAAAAATAAAATGCGCACCTTTGCCCAACTCCGATTCAACCCAAATCCTGCCGCCCATTAACTCAACAATACGCTTTGAAATGGCAAGCCCCAGCCCGGTGCCTCCGAACTTTCGGGTTATCCCGTCTTCCGCCTGTTCAAACATTCCGAATAGCTTTTTCTGTTGTTCGGGAGCTATGCCTATGCCATTATCAGCTACTTCGATGCGCAGTTCACATTCATTGCCGGAAACACCTGCCAAAGAAACCAATAATGTTACTTTGCCGTTTTCCGGCGTAAATTTTACCGCGTTGGACAATAGATTCGTTATCACCTGCGCTAAATGCTGATCGTCTCCCACAATAAATTTCGGCACAGCGCTGTCAATAGTAACGGTCAATGTCTGTTGTTTTTCTGCGGCACGAAAACTTACGACAGAAATCACTTTTTTCAGCATTTTCTCAAAATTGTAATCTATCGGCGAGAGTTCCAGTTTGTTCGCCTCTATTTTTGCCATATCAAGCACATCATTAATGACGCCGAGCATATGAGAGGACGCATCTTCAATCTTGTCAAAGGCACAGTCTTTTTTTTCCAGGTCTTGCGCTTTTTTTCCAATTGCTGTCATACCAATTATGGCGTTTAGGGGGGTGCGCATCTCATGGCTCATTGTCGAAAGGAATTGGCTCTTGGACAAACTGTCGTTGGCGCTTTGAATGGCTTTTTT
>WQXQ01000084.1 GCA_009784775.1 Treponema sp. | reverse complement strand
CTTGTAGTCTTTATCCCCACCCTTAAGGGCGGGTTAATTAATGTGGTTATCTGATCAAAAACAGACGGATATCTCACACAAAGGAGTTTTTCAATGAAAAACACATGCAAACTTTTCGGAATTATCGCTCTTGCTGCGGTAATTATGTTCTCAATGGCTGCCTGTAAAGGTAAAACCAGCGGCTCTTCTGCCGAATCTGCTTCTGTTTCAGCATCTACCGCCAGTTCCAATGTTCCCAGTGAACTTATCGGAAAATGGGGAATGCCCGGCATGGTATTATTTGAGTTCACCACAGACGGACTCTTAATGTCAAGGGCGATCGGAGGAAATCCGGATGTTACCGTAGAAATCAGGAAATCAGGCGATTCAATCGAAGCGAATGATCCCGATGGAACAGGCTGGGCAGTTTTTCTTAAGTCATACCGCGTAAGCGACAACAAACTTATTACATTCTTTGGCGACGATGACAATGAAGAAGAAATGGAATTCGATAAGCTGGACTAAGCGATCAACAAAAGGGAAAAGGGAATAAATTCTCTTTTCCCCCTCTTACCTTTCTTAATTACAAATCAAAGTACATTTCAAATTCAACAGGGTGCGGTAATTGTTTGTAGCGTGACGCTTCCTTCCGCTTGTTTTCGATCCAGATTTCGATCAATTTTTGGGGGAATACCCCGCCCTGTATTAAAAAGGCATGATCTTTTGCCAGCGCGTCCAGCGCCTCATCCAGACTTTGCGGAAGAAATTTTATTTTTGCCTGCTCTTTTTTCGACAAATTATACAGGTTAAAGTCATAAGGGCCGTAGCCTTCTTTGTGCGGATCAATTTTATGTTTGATACCGTCAATGCCTGCCATCAAAATCGCCGAATAGGCATAGTATGGATTACAGGTACCGTCAGGGCTTCTTAGTTCATAGCGTTTTTTGTCCGGCTCTTTCGCGTAAGCCGGTATGCGGATAACGGAACTGCGGTTTGAAGTCGCATAACCAATGGTAACCGGCGCTTCATAGCCGGGCACAAGTCTCTTGTAGGAATTGGTGCTGGGGTTGGTAAAACCGCACAGGGCGCGCACATGCTTCAGTATGCCGCCCATGAAAAAAAGCGCTGTTTCACTGAGCTGCGAATACCCATTCGCGTCATAAAACAACGGCTTGCCGTCTTTGAATAAATGCATATGCACATGCAGGCCGTTTCCTGCCTCGCCAAAAATTGGCTTGGGCATAAAGGTTACGGTCTTGCCTTCGGCGTAGGCTGCGTTTTTTAATATATATTTTGTTAACATCGTTTTATCGGCCATTTCCAGCAATCCGCCAAATTCAACTTCGATCTCCGCCTGACCGGGTCCGGCTACTTCATGGTGATGGTATTTTACCAGTATTCCCATACTTTCCATCATCATGGACACTCTGCTTCTGAATTCACCAAGCCTGTCCAAAGGAGGCGCCGCGTGATAACCGCCCTTGACCGGTATCTTGTAACCCAGGTTTGCAGATTTTGAACTGGTATTCCATTCCGCCTGATCGGCATCAATTTTGTAACTGGATGCATGTCCCCGTACGTCATAGTTTACATGGTCAAACACATTGAATTCAAATTCCGGCCCGATTATCATTTCATCGGCAATGCCTGTGGAACGCAAATATTCCTCTGCATGGATCGCAACATTGCGCGGGTCCTGATCAAAGCGCCTGTTTTCCGGCAAATCTATCACATAGACATCGCCAATCATGGAAAGCGTCGGTATCTCCGCAAATGGGTCAATGCGGGCGCTTGTTAAATCGGGAACAAAAACCATGTCACTTTTTTCAACAGGCGCGAATCCGTAGTTGGAGCCGTCAAAACCAATGCCGTTTTTCAGCGTATCATCGGTCAGCCTGCCAATGGGCATAGTAAGATGCCGCCAGCGGCCGGCTAAATCAGTCATCATAAAATCGGCCATTTTTATGCGGTGCTTTTCGCAGAGTTTTTTTATATCATCAAATGGTACCGGCATTTTTGTCCTCCATCTATACATTTCCAATATACACAAATTTAAGTTTTTGTAATACCCGTTCTTTTACGCGTTCCAAAAATGCCGGATCGGTGGGCGGGGCATTCCAGCGGTAATCGGGATGGTAGGCTGAAAGGTGCCAGGGTATATCCGCGGATAACGACGCTATAAAATCGGCGCAGGCGTCCAGCTCGGCAAGCGAGTCATTCAGGCCGGGGACAACCAGCGTGGTAATTTCAATATGCACGCCTTTGGCATACGCAAGCCGGATAAACGCACACACAGTTTCCAGAATATTTCCGGCGGAAATATTGCCCCCCAGCGTTTGCGCGTAGGTTTCTGCGGAAAAACACTTAAGGTCTATGTTGGCGGCATCGGTAAGGGACAATATTGCTTCGGCTGCATTGGTATTGATACAGCCATTGGTAACCAGCACATTGGTTATATCATGCTTGCGCGCCAGAGTCATGCAGTCAAGCAAAAATTCCGCGTGAACCAGCGGTTCGGAATAGGTATAGGCAATGGCCCGTGAATCTTTACGCAATGCGGCAGCAATAAGGTCGGCGGGCTGCATTTCTGTACCGGGTATATTGGTACAGCCATCAGCGGCCTGGGAAATACGCCAGTTTTGACAGAAGGGGCAGCGAAGGTTACAGCCGGCAAACCCGGCCGAAAGAATCATTGAACCGGGGCGAAAATGGTACAAGGGTTTTTTTTCGATGGGATCCATTGCCAGGGCAGTTATATAACCGTAAAACGGTAAAATCTCTTTGCCGTTTTTATTTCCCCTTACGCCGCACCTGCCAAAACGCCCATTTGGTATCGCACAACAATGCGGACACAAACTACACCGAACTATATGATCCGCTTCCTCATTTCTCATTCCTGATTTCTCATTCCCTTAAAAATCGTTCGCGTATTTCGATTGATTTATTTGCAAATTGTATCGGAGTGTCAACTTCAAACGGTTCAATGATAACGCCGTGCGCCCCCCGGCGTATCCACAGCTTTACCAGCGGAATACCTTCGCCATCCTCTGTTACCGCAGACGGGATTTCTTCCACAAAAAGCACATCATCCAGTTTAAATTCCATAACCGTAGGAACCGCCCCCAAAGGATCATGGACAAGGATAATTTGGTTTGTCTCGGCAGAAGCCTGCCGGGGATATCCGGCAAAGGGGACGGCATCTTTTGGCTGCCCGCCTGCATATTTTGCAATTTTATTAAGGGGCAGCGTTGCAAGATAATTATTCATAATGTCCTCCCCAAATGTATATCAAAAAAAAGCGATGAACCGTAAGCCGGGTTCTGTGGCCAAAAGCCATAGGCTTTTGACGCGACCGCCATCTGTCTGGAAGAACCGTTACCGGTTCCTTCCATGCAGTCTACCCACGGTTTATGCCAGCGGACAACTGGCCGGCGGCTATCCGCCTACACCGTTGCTTGACTTTGCTCCTGATGAGGTTTGCCATCCAGCGATGTTGCCATCGCCGAGGTAGGCTCTTACCCTACCATTTCACCCTTACCTAACGGCGGTATACTTTCTGCTGCACTTTCTGTCGAAAAATGGGGAACCGAAATCCCCCGTCTCCCGCCCGGGAATTACCCGGCATCATGTCCTGCGGAGCCCGGACTTTCCTCCATGCCGTTATCCATAGGGATAACGACACAGCGGCGATCTGGTTCATCGCTGTATTAAACGTCCTCAAAATCCATATTGCCCTTTTCTTCGTCCTTTTCATCTTCCTCAAATTCTTCTTCTTCCTCTTCTTCAGGATCATACAGGGAACCCGAATCTTCGGTATCAAAGAAGATTTCCTCGCCTTCGGGCGATTCTTCATAAAACAAAATCCGTGAACAATAGGGGCAAAATACATATTCTTCACGAAGACGGACATTATTCGAAAATTGCGCAGGCAGGATCATGTGACAACCCATGCAGACATTGCCTTTAATGGCAACAATGCCTTCTTTTTTATTCTTGATGATCCGCTCAAACTTAAACACAACCTCTGAATCCAAATCTTCGGTTAGTTTCTTTTCCTGCTTTATCAGGCTGTCGGCCTGTTTTTTCTTTTCCGAAACTTCCGCTTCAATGCCTGCCTTTTTTTCAGCAAGTTCTTTTTCCTGCTGTTCGATAAGAGCGGCATACTGCTTTATCTGTTCATCAAGTTCCAGCAGTATTCTTTCTTTTTGCTGAACTTCTTTGCGATAATTCGTTTCGTTTGTTTCGGCCACATGCCGTTCTTTGTCAAGCGCTTCATACTCGCGCGTAGAACTGATTTTTGAGATAGTCAGCTCCGCTTTTTCCCGCGCCGCTTCGGCTTCGCGCAGGTTGGTTCGCGCTTCTTCTTCGGCGCCTTTTACCTTTTCATATTCCAGATTTTTTTCGATAAACGCCTTTCGGGTTCTGTTGTGCGCTTCTTCCAACGCCCCCAACTGCTTGGGTATCTCCTGGATATCGTGTTCCAGACGTATCTTGTCTGTAAGAATGTCCTGAAGAGTCCGCAGTTTGTCCAAATCGTTTTCAGTTATCATGCTTGCTCCTTTGCTTTTATGTCAAAATCTCATTACTAATTATCCAGAAAATCTTTCAGTTTTACACTCCGCTTGGGATGCCTCAGACGACGCAGGGCTTTTGCCTCGATCTGTCTGATACGTTCCCTGGTAACCTTAAAGAGCAGTCCCACTTCTTCCAGAGTAAGCGAATAGCCATCGCCCAATCCAAAGCGCATTTTAAGCACTTCCTGTTCCCGTACCGGCAGTGTGGCAAGTACCCCGTCTACCTCCTCCTGCAGCAGGGTATGCGTGGTCTGAATCGCCGGATTCTCCACGTTATTGTCCTCGATGAAATCCCCCAGCAGGGAATCTTCTTCCTCGCCTATCGGCGTTTCAAGGCTGATTGGCTCCCGGGCAACTTTCTTTACCGATTTTACCCGCAGGACAGTCCAGCCAAGGCGTTCGGCGATTTCATCATCGGTGGGCTCCCGTCCCAGCGACTGCATAAGCTGGCGCGATTCCCGTACCACTTTGTTTATCTGCTCGATCATGTGTACCGGAACGCGAATTGTCCGGGCCTGATCGGAAATGGAACGGGTAATGGCCTGCCTAATCCACCATGTCGCGTAAGTGGAAAATTTAAAGCCCTTCTGGTACTCAAATTTTTCAACCGCTTTGATAAGCCCTATATTTCCCTCCTGCACTAAATCGAAAAAATGCAGCCCCCGGTTAGTATACTTTTTTGCGATAGAAACAACAAGCCGTAAATTGGCCTTTATCAGCCGATCTTTGGCGTTTTTCATCATTGACCTGCCGTGCAATATTTCCTTTGCCAACAGGTTGATGTTGTCAACCGTTTCCTCGAACTCAATTTCCATTGCGCGAAGTTTTTTTTCATTTACCTGGATAAGCCGTATTTTCTCTTTGATTTCATCCGAGGAAAGGCCTAAATCGTCTTCCAGCCGCTCCCGCTCTTCCTTGATGGTAAGAAAACGGCCAAGGGTCCGCAGTTCTTTCAGAGACGCTACCTTGAGATGTTTTTCGATGCGCTCCTGTTCTTTCTTGTAGCGCTTTATCTTTTTGGAAGCCTGGATAAACTTTTCGGAAAAAAGCAGTATTTCATCGGGATGTATTTGGGCGCTTTTTATGATTCTGGTTATGCGCCTGCGAAGAGTCGCCAGTTCCTTGTCTTCCTGATAATGTACATCCCGATCAACAAGCCGCTGCTTATGTTCAATATAATTTTTGAGATCGGTCACAATGGTGCGCAGGGAGTCTTTGTACAAGGAGCTCAGGCGGCGGCGTTCTGCCATGCGTTCGGTGGCTTCTTTCTTGGAGAGATTTAATTCCTTAAAATCTTTTTTTGAAAATACTTCTTCGGCAATCTGATAAAATTCAGGAATAACCATGCCTGATTTTCTTATCACATTTTTGACGATATTCTCCCCTTCTTCCATCTGGCGGGAAAGCTCTATTTCCTGCTCTGCGTTCAGGAGGTGCTCCCGCCCGATTTCGCGCAGATACATCCTGATGGGATCATCCACCAGAGAAGTTTCTTTATCATTTGTCAATGTGCGTTTTTTGCGGGTGTCGGGATTTTTGACACCGTCAATGTCGCTGTCTTCTTCGCCGGAGCCATCGTCCACTACTATCTGCACATTATTGGCTTCCAAAAGGGCAAGCACCGGTTCTATTTTATCCGTATCAGAAATATAGTCGGGGAGATAGTCGGAGAGTTCTTCAAAAGAAAGCGTTTTTTTCTCTTTGGCATATTCAACCAGTTTTATGACCGCGGGATCCAACAGGGCGCTATTTGCCTCATCAACCGGAGCATTCGCCGGGGCAGACCCGCCCAGCTTGATAAGTCCGACTGCATCGGTCTTTGCCGAAGCCGGCTGTTTTTGTTTTTTCACCGGCTGCCTGGGAGCAGCAGGCGGCGCCTTCTGTGCAGGCTTTGTTTTTTTTGCTTTATGTTCTGCCGGCACTTTTCCCGCCTTTGCAGGCTTTGTATTGGAAACAGTCCGGCTTTTAGGCTTTGCAGCGCGAGTATTTGTCATCCTGTTTTACCTTCCAATTTGCGTATTTCAGCATCTATATACATTTTCTCGGCAATTAACTCATCGCCAGCGGCATCATTGCCATTGGCTCCAATGCCGGACTCCCGCTCCTTTAACCGCAATTCAGCGCCGATTTCGGCAAGCCTGCGGCGGAGCCGTTTCTCCTTTACCCGCTTGATCCCATCCTCCATTAGCTTTCTGGGATCTCTTTTTGCATCACCCCTGAATTCCGGGGATATTCCCCGCTGAATAAGAAAACTCCGCAGCGCTGCCGATTCAATACGGGACATTAAGGCGTCAGGACCGCTTTCTTCATTTCTGAAACACTCTTCCAATGTGATAAAGAGTTCTTTGGCAGCGGGATCCTCAATTTCCCCCATTGCAATTGACGCACGGAATTCAGGATACAAATGTGTGTTCACCGATACCACGGTAAGCAGGAACAATTCATCGTTCATGCGTATCGTCGATTGAGTGTCGAGAACCTCCTCCCCATTCGATTTTTTTGGCCCGCCGGAGCGCTGCCAACGCTCATAATCATCCAGTACCGCTTTTTTGTTATCTGCCCGCATTTCATCGGCGATAAGCTGTATACAGTCATCGCGCTCTGCCTTCGAGCCCAACGAATCAAGGTATGGATAGAGCATTGCAAGCGCCTCTGCCTTTCCCTTTGGTTTAGCAATATCATACAGGGCTTTGCCACGAGCAATAAAATACTCCAAGTCAATTATAACACGTTTCATTGATTGAATCAAGGTATCCGCGCCGAATTTTTGAAAAATATCCCCCGGATCTTTTAACGCGACTCCGTCTATGGCACCGGGCACCACCACGGAACAGGCAAGGTTGTTTTTACGGCAGGTGATGATGCCTTTAATCGCCGCCTGCTGGCCTGCCTCATCGGAATCGAATACCAGGACTACCTGGTCGGCCCAATGCCGCAGAAATTTTGCCTGTTCATCGGTAAAGGCGGTACCGCAGGGCGCGACTGCATTGGTAATCCCCGCCTGATGCAGGGCAATGACATCCATGTAGCCTTCGGCAAGATAGACGGTTTTGGTACGCCGTATTTCCGGCAGGGCAAGGTCAAGGGCATAGAGTATCTGCCCTTTTTTATAGATTTCGATTTCACGGGTATTGATATACTTGGGCGGTTCCTTGCCGTCGCTCTGGGCCATACCCGATAGGGTACGCATACCCGGTAAAGCGCGGCCGCCAAAGGCGACAACCCGCCCCTGCCGGTCGGCAATGGGAAACATGAGCCTGCCGGAAAAAAAAGCCATCCCCTGATAATGGGCCGAGAATAAACCCGATTCATCCAGAAATGCCGCGGAATAGCCTTTTTCCTGGAGGAAACGGTACAGCCAATTCCGGTCGGTGGGGGAATAACCCAGCCGGAATCGTTCGATAATGTCGATGCTGACTTTTCGGGATAACAGGTAATCAAGGGCTGGTTTACCCTGGGGCGTTTTCAGCAAAAAATGGCTAAAACTGAGAACCGTCCGGCTGTACAGTTCAAGGAGTTGTTCCTTGCGGGACTGTTCAAGCTCATATTCCTTTTCGTCCCCTCCTCCCTCATAACTAATCGGCACCCCGAATTTATGGGCAAGATTTTTTATCGCCTCGGGATAGGTGACTTTATCCATTTCCATGACAAAGTCAATAATACTGCCGCCCTTGTGGCAGCCAAAACAATAGTATAATTTTTGATCCGGTTCTACTTTGAACGATGGTGTTTTTTCCTGTCCGCCTGAATGAAAAGGACAGCGGCCCCAGTAGCGCCCTCCCCGCTTTTCAAGCCGGACATAGTCCTCCACTACTGCAATGGCATCCAGGCGATCATGCACTTCCTGTACGGTTGACTTGGCGATGAGCATTACCGGGTGCTGCCCTTCAGGTAAAGCCGGCCGGCCTGAATATGATCGTCCAATGTGCGGGAAAAATAATGCTTGCCGGATGCGGGATCTATCAACCGGAAGTACAGGTAGTTGCTTGCCGTTGGAGACAGAACGGCGGAAAGCGCGACGGCGCCGGGATTGGAAATGGGGCCGGGAGGCAGACCGGGCCGGACATATGTATTGTACGGATCCCGAATTTCAATATCCCGTGTGGTCAGAAACTCAGGATGCGGCCTGCCCTGTATCTCGGTAATAACATACTCCACAGTGGCGCATGACTGGAGCGCCATGCCGATGCGCAGCCGGTTGGAAAATACTCCTGCCATAACCGGCGCTTCTTCCGGCAGCCGGTATTCCCGTTCGACAATGGAAGCAAGGATAACCAGCCGGTTTAATGCTTCCGGCGACATGGTTAAGGTGCTTCCGCTGATGTCGCCAATGCGGGAAAAGAACGTATCCGCCATTGTCTGCACTACTTTTGCCGCAGGGTAAACCGGAGGGAAAAAATAGGTTTCCGGATACAGGTAACCTTCCATGGTTGTGCCGGGAATGCGATAATGGGCTACTGTTTCCGGAGCGGCGGCGGCGGCAAGAAAATCATCTGCCGGGCAGATACCTGCCTCTTCCAGCAGCCGCGCTGTTTTTTTAAGGGTAAGGCCTTCGGGGATAGTAACCCGCAGCAGCATTTGTCTGCCCGATACCAGCAGTTGATGAATGGCAATTTGGCTGGACGGAAGCTCAATCCGGTAGCTGCCGTTTTTGATAAATTCTTTTTCGATACGGCAAAGTATGGACCATACATACCGGTTGCGGATAATGCCGGCATCGGCAAGCCGCTGTCCAACTGACTGGGCGCTTTCCCCCCTGCGCACTTCAAAACGTATGACCGCAGCATCCATTCCAAGCTGTTCCAGCATTATGCCATCCCGTTCCCAGGAGTTGGGAAAAAAAGCAGGCGGAGAGTTACCGTGTATGAACAATGCCGCTACAGCAAGGCCGGTACAAAGGATCAGTCCCAACAGGAACGCGGCAAAGCCAATTATTTTTTTGAAAATCCTGCGCATATATGTTCCGGTTATAATGAAATTTCCAGCCCATCAGTAGCCAGGCTTACTTCCAATCCCCTGTTCATTTTTTGCAGATACCAGCGGGCCGACTGCAATATTCCGTACAGTTTTTCATCGTCATAGTTGGGATCATGATGAAACAGCACCAGATGTTTAATGCCCCAATGAGCGGCAAAGTCAACCGATATACTGAACGCGCTATGGCCCCAGTTGTATTTTTCAATCGCTTCGCCAAGGGTATATTGAGAATCAAGAATGATAATATCCGCATCCCTGAAAAAATCAATATTTTCGTCAGTTTCCATAAAATCGGCGGTTACAAGTTCCACATCGGTTGCGTAGATAAACTGCCTGCCATTGTACGTTAGTTTGTATGCGTACGAATCTCCCGGATGATTCATTTTCTTAAAGGCAATGGAAACCGGTCCAATAGTTACCGGTTTTTCCAATAGGCAAAATTTTTTGTTTGACCTCATGTTTTCCAGGCCTATCGGAAAATAGGGAAGCAACATCTGACCAACCAGCGCTTCCTGAAGCTCCTGTTTGGGTGAATAAAAATCAATGGCTACCGGACCGTAGGCAGGGCCAAAAAAGGGAAGCCCCTGCAAATGATCCCAGTGAAAATGCGAAAAGAAAATATGATAGCGTGATGGAGCGGGATTGCGGGTATTGCAGTGCATTCCCATGTCGCGCAAACCTGAACCGCAGTCAAAAATAAAAGGCTCGTTAAACCCTTCAATGTCAACACTGACACAGGGAGAATTCCCCCCTACCGTACCGTACAGCCACGGGGGAAGTCCGTCAAGAAAACGTTTCCTGCTTTCGGCATTTGCCAGATCTTCCGGCACTACCTGATCCAGTATTGCGGTTATTTTTGCCTGCACTGCTGACGAGGATAGCGGCGTTGCTAAAGAACCACGCACTCCCCAAAAACGAATAACCATCTATACACCCCCAATACGCGTAATTTTTCGTTCAATGACCAGTTCTTCTCCCATTTGCCGGAGCAAGTCCTCCATTTTTTCCCTTGAGTGCAGTTCCCCGCTGTTTATACCCGGACAACCCATGCCTGTATTTTCCCACGCTTCAGGGGAACAAAGCACATTGTCCCAAAAAGGAAAGGTTCTGCATTGCAGCGGCCGGAACTGGTAAACCGTACAGTGGTCATTCCAAAAAATACAATCAAAGTTCGATTTTTCCTTCAAAGACAGGCGCTCACTGTCCCAGTCAAAGGGTATCCAGCGGCACCATGTTTGTATAAATGCAGTATAGCTCATTTTGAATTCATTTGCCAGCCGGGAAAGGTCATTTTCCGAGAGATAGACATACCCGCTTTCGAGGCGGCAACAGGACGAACACCGGGTACAGGAAAACCGCAGCCCCGCATTATAGAAAGGCAAATCACTCATTTATACCATTTTAGTGCAATTTTCAAGCCTTTTCAACTGGGAAGCCATGCACTAAACCCGGCACAGGGGGCGGCGGCGGGTAAGCCGGAACAGGTGGGGGAAATCGGCTACGCAGCCCCGTCCGGCATTGTTGTTTGCTACCATATTGCGGTTGTTTCAGAGTTCTGCAATATGTTCATATTCAGTGTGCCGGACGCAATTACTGTACCCTACGTTTTAAATTTCACTCGCTGGTCTGCTTTGTCGCAGACTGCGCAAAAAACCGAAAAAGCCCAACAGGTAAGTAGCCTGATTTTTGAATATCTTCAAAAATGTGCTCATCTGAACCATCAAAACGGCAAACACGCCCG
>WQXQ01000083.1 GCA_009784775.1 Treponema sp. | reverse complement strand
TTGGCTTTCAATTTTTGTAGTATAAAAACCTCTTCCAAAATCCTTATATTTTCTGCCTTTATTTAGGTCTATTCTTTCAAAATGAGTATATGAACCGTGATATAGAATCATTCCAAAGAACCTCCGTTTCTTTTTAGGATATTATCCATATCTTCTATCACATATATTATATTTTCCAGATGTTCAGTCTCATAGTGTTTATCTAAAAAATCCATTACTCCAAATTTAAGTAATATTGGAAACACAAAATCAGGAGTTAGGTTTTTTGAGATTGCAAAACGGCTTACCGCAAAAGAAAGCCAATAGGCTTTGCTTGCGTCACTGGAATGTTTTTGTATCATGTATTAAATGTACCATAAAAAACAGCGATTTACAAGGTAAAAATGAGCAACCCTAAGCACAATTCCTCATTTCTCATTGTCTTTTGTTATTCCCACGGGTTCATGAGGTTGAGGCCTTCGATGTCTTTAAAATCGTTGGTATTTCTGGTGATAAGAATAAGGTGATGGGTTATAGCCGCTGCGGCAATGAGCGTATCGGCAACCGGCAATGTTCTGCTTGCTCTGGCACAAATTTTTCCCCATTCCATCATTACTTCGGTATCAAACGGAATGATGCGCCCATTAAACCACTCGGGCACCTTCGTATACAGCCAGATAGCCAGTTCGTGTTTCTTTTTTCCGGGCGGCAGTTTTTCCATGCCATAACACAATTCCCCCATACTCAGAGCGCTGGTATATATATCTTCCCCGGGTATATGTTCGATAAAAGCTTTCACTTTTGGATTGCATTGCGGCTTTTGCAGTTCTGATATTATATTGGTATCCAGAAGGTATTTCACCAGACCTCCCGCATTTTTTCCGGCGGCCGCTGCGGCAATGCCAGTTTGAGATCGCGAAGCGGGGAAGCCTGGACAAATGCATACAAGCTTTGCCGCGGGTGTACCAGTTTTTTATATTCCTCGATGGAAAGGATCACCGCCGCTTCTTTCCCCCTGATCGTAATAGTCTGGGGCCTTACCGCAGTCGCCTTAATAACCTCACTGAACATAGCCTTGGCTTCCTGTAACTGCCAGTCTTTTTTTCTGGTTTTAACCAGTGTACTCATACAGAACCCCCTTCAAACTAGTCAGACTAGTCATATTAAATATAAGCTGTTTTATCATGAGAGTCAAGTGTATTTTTCCTCATTCCTCTTTCCTCATTCCTCATTTTTCTCTATACTTATTCCATGTTTAACAGTATTCAGGGTGTGGTGAGCGGGAAGAGCGCTGAGGCGGCGTTTCTTCTTACCGGCGGGCTGGAATGGGAAATTGCCATGCCGGCCACCGATATTGAAACGTTGCCTGCAGGCGGGGAAAGCCGGGTTTTTACCTGGTTGTACCACCGCGAAGATCAAATGCGGCTCTTTGGCTTTGCCGATGAGACCCGGCGTAATACTTTTTTGGAATTGCTCAAAGTCGAAGGCATTGGCCCCAAGGGGGCGTTGAAAATAATGGGCGGTATTGGCCAGCAGGAACTGGAACGTGCGCTGGAAGCCGGAGACCTCACACGGCTGGAGGCGGTTCCCGGCCTGGGAAAAAAGACCGCTCAAAAAATGCTGCTTGCGCTGAAAGGAAAGTTAATACAAACGCCTGCCGCTTCTCCGGTCGTTTCACAATACGGCGATCTTGTTGAGGCGCTGGCGGAAATGGGCTACGAAAAACGAGCCGCGGCCGAGGCTATTGCCCGTGCAGAAGCAAATCTGCCATCCGGCCTTGATTCGGCTGAAAAGGAAAAATTATTGTTCAAAAATGCGATTGTGCAATTAACCATGAGTAATTAATAAGGGATTTTTGCAATGAAGAAAAAAAGTGAACATGCGGGCATTGTCCACCCTGAGCAAATCCCCGGCGAGGATGAGCGGGATGTGCGTTTGCGTCCCCGGCGCCTGACAGAATTTTTGGGACAGCAGGTTATGAAAGAAAACCTCTCGGTATTTATTACGGCAGCAAAAGAACGCGGAGAAAGTCTTGATCACCTTTTTTTGATAGGCCCGCCGGGACTGGGCAAGACCACGCTGGCACAGGTGGTGGCCAATGAACTGGAAAGCGGTTTTGTGCAAACGTCGGCCCCGGCAATGGATAAACCCAAAGACCTTGTTGGGCTGCTGACCAATCTGAAAAAAAATGATGTTTTTTTTATCGATGAAATTCACCGGCTTAAACCCGCCATCGAAGAATTATTATACATCGCAATGGAAGATTATGAGCTTGACTGGATTGTGGGGCAGGGGCCCATGGCGCGGACTCTGCGAATACCGATTCAACCGTTTACGTTGGTTGGGGCTACTACCAAGGCGGGCATTGTTTCAAGCCCGCTGATCAGCCGTTTTGGCATTACCTGCCGTTTTTCATTTTATGAACAGGCTGATATGGAAGCCATTGTCCGCCGCTCCGCCGGATTGCTCAATGTAACCATTGATGCCGATGCCGCAGCGCTGCTGGCAAAGTCGTCACGGGGAACGCCGCGGGTGGTAAATCGCCTGTTGCGCCGTATGCGGGATTTTGCCCAGGTTTTGAACGAGCAATCAATCACCTTGCCGGTTGTGCGCGACAGTCTTGCACGGCTTGAAATTGACACCCTGGGTCTGGAAAAACAGGATCGGGATATTCTCAAGATCATTATTGAGCGCTATAAGGGCGGGCCGGTGGGAGCGGAAACTCTGGCTATTTCCATTGGGGAATCGGTCGAAACACTGGAAGATTATTACGAACCGTTTTTGATTCAGGCCGGCCTTTTACAGCGCAGCCCCCGCGGAAGAATGGTAACATCACTCGCCTACGGTCATCTGGGGCTTACGCCGGACAGCGCCAAAAACCTTTTGTTTGATGAACCATGAAAACAAGCGATTTCTTTTTTGAACTTCCCGAACAGCTTATTGCCCAGCATCCTCCCGAACAGCGCGGTCAGAGCCGCCTTATGGTACTCGATCGCCTAACGGGCAAACATTTGCATCGCATGGTAGAAGAACTGCCGGAAATTCTCCAGGGGCCCGAATTGCGCAGCCCGGACGGAGAACTGCCGCTATTGGTTTTTAATAATTCCAAAGTGAGGAAGGCGCGGCTATTGGGAAAGTCAGCGGACACAGGAGCCGCGGTGGAATTTTTATTAATAGGGACTAGGGACTGGGGACTAGGGACTAGGGAGCGTTGTTTGGAGTATGACGATACTTCCGACAAGTCTTCTGATAGTTCGAACAACGATATTATTTCTGAGGTGTACTCCAATACTTCAAATCGCAATCCCCAGTCCCCAGTCCCCAGTCCCCAGTCCCCAATCTGGAAAGTACTCGTGCAGCGGGCTAAGCGCCGTAAGCCGGGGAGCTGTTATGTGTTTTATGACAATGATGGTGCGGAAATAGCTCGTGCGGAAATGGTGCTGCCGCCAGATGATGATGGCGGGGAATTTCGGTATTTGCAATTTGACCGGGTCATTGACGATGTATGGCTTGACCGGTATGGGCATATTCCCCTGCCGCCGTACATTAAACGGCAGGATGGGCCGGCGGATGCGGAGCGTTACCAGACTGTGTATGCGGCGGCCACGGGTTCGGCGGCTGCGCCCACTGCCGGCCTGCACTTTACCCGCGAATTGCTGGACCGGCTTGCCGCCGCCGGGATTGAAAGCGCGTTTATCACCCTGCACGTAGGCCTGGGAACCTTTTTGCCGGTTCGCAGCGAGTTTATCAAAGACCATGTGATGCACCAGGAAATATTCAGTATTGATGAACAGACCGCCGCAAAAATTGAAAATGCAAAAGCAGCAGGCCGTAAAATTATTGCCGTGGGAACCACCAGTGTCCGCACATTGGAAAGCGCCTGGGCTGCAGGAACACTGAAACGAGGGGAGGGCAGTACCGGTATTTTTATCTACCCCGGTTATCAATTCAAAGTTGCCGATGCCCTGTTTACCAATTTTCACACACCCGAATCCACATTGTTAATGTTAGTATCAGCGTTTGCCAACAGGGAATTAATCCTTGAATCGTATGCCGAGGCAGTCAGGGAACATTACCGTTTTTTCAGCTACGGCGACGCAATGCTGATTTTATAAATTCAATCCGTTTAGGTAATTCTCGTAGGCCTGTTGGGCGTTTCTTACATTTGCTCGCAGTTTTTCAAGTTCAGGTGTAAGGGCGTCAATATTGTTGTCAAGCTCTACCAGTCTTCGCAGGTATTCCTGGCCTTGCTGTGTCTGATTGCCGGCGGCTTCCAGATTTTTGCGGATGCGATCCTGTTCCGAGACAAAGTGTGCACGCCGGGTTTCTGCTTCGCGTACCGCAGTTTCGGCTGTGTTAACTGTCGTTCTCAATTGCGCTGCTTGCTGTAAAGCCTCCCGTATCCTGGGGGGAATTTCCTGATTGCTGGCGTATGACAGGAACGCATCATGCCTGAGCGGCAACAGGCTTATCCGTTCCATAACGGGACGGGATTCGCGGACAATAAACGTGTACTCTTTTCCCGTAGGTAAAGGTACGGTAAAGCGGTATGCCGCCGGAGTTTGTTCATCGGCCTGGGGAGATACCAAAGTCGTATCGGCAGTTTTGGGGTGTTCCACAAGCAGTGTCTTTGACTGCGCTGCCGTGTTTTTGAATGTATATGTTTTAACAAATTCCTGGCTGCGGTTAAAGGTCATTACACCGCCGGAAACAATAACAGAAACCAGTGAGCGGGAACTTGAATCCATCACCGCTGCATTCACCGAAAGATCTTCGCCAAACGAAATGAGGCGTTTTTCTCCTTCGTTCCAGAATTCGATAAGGGCATCTCCTGCATAGGTTCCGCCGTCGTATACGGTGATGGGGCCGGCGGGAATTTTCATTCCGCTGGTGTTGGTAAGTTCCGCGCCAAGCCGGGGGTTATGACTGCGGCCGCCGGATGACGCGCCGCTAAAAATGAGCAGCTTGCGGGCGTCAATGGCAGATTCCACCAGAGGCAGCATAACGCTCATGCGGCGATCAAGGTTAACCGGATTTTTTATGGTAAACTCAAACTGATCTCCGGCGGCGGCACCTGCGGCGGTTTCCATTCCGGAACCGGCCAGACGGACTCTTGCGGAAGTTGTTTCGGCCATTTCATAACTGGCTGCTGAGTCCATCATCATTGCCTGATTGAAAGAACGTGATTCAGTACGAGGTGCGGCAGCTGGTGCCGGCGCGCCATAGCCCATTTCATGCGTTGCGGCGGCGGCAGTTCCGGCAATGGCAAGGGGCAATGTTGGACGGGACAAATAGTACGGCGGGTACAGGTTTTGAATAAAGGAAACAGGTCTGCCCGCAACCAGCGAAAGCCGGACATTACTCCAGTCGGTGTCACTGTCATTGTCAACAATTGCCCAGCCCTGGAACAACGGCTTTGTACCGCCCAAATCCAGCCGGTATGCAACTTTCCACACCGGCGCGGGAATAACGTAACTGACCGAAACCTTGCGGCTGCCGGTTCCCGGCAGATTTACCGTTAGATCCCGTGAATCATAATTCCGTGACGCGACGATAAGATTCAACGCCCGATCAAGATCGGCTGCAATCTGCGGGTCCTTAAAACTAATCGAGCTCATTTCACCAAGACGAAACATTTTAATTCCCTGCTCGGTATACAGGGAAAGCCAGGGCTCCATGGTTTGACCGCCCATTGGTGTAAACTGCGAACGATATTCAATACCAACGATCCTTCCGTTAACAGCTGCAGGAGCCGTTATTGCGATTTCCGCACCGCGCAGCCTGCCTAAAATGACGGCCATGTCAGGGTTATCGGAAAGATCAATTTTCAGACTCCGCAGAGTCTGGAACAGGGTCTGCTCCGACTGGTACAATACCGAAGGATTTGTTGATGCGGGATCATTCAGCACCAGCGACATAAGCGCGTCATTAACGGCGTTGACCTTAAAGGGCAGGTTGATGACAGTGGGGCCGTTCAGCGTCCCCGAATGTTCGAAATAGGCAAGACCGGAAGAAAAAATCGCAATATTCGTTAATGGCAAAACCGCCGCACCCGTATCCCGAATCGCCTGCGCAAACATTCCCGACACACACAAAACACTTATCAACAGCCCATACAAACTACGCCTAATCATTTCCTTAATTCCTCATTCCTCATTCCTCATTTCTCTTTTCTAATTTTAAAGTAACGGTTGGTTGGTCGCAGACTTCGGGGGGGCCAAAGTATTGTATCGCTCCGGGAACACGGAAACAGGTATCCACCGCCCAGGTTGCCCGTTTTGATTTGAATGTCTTAAAAGGAGCGCCGTCCAATGCAACTAACGCTTTTTTTATCACGGGTTTTTCTTCACCATGCCGGCGTTCAATGTTCATCATCATGGTCAACGGAACGCCGCCCGCAATCCATTCATTGGCGGGAGCGGTAAGGTTGCGCACACTGGAAAGATAACCTGTCAATCCCGATGCAATCAACACAAAGGCGCTGTAACCCAGGGCGTAACAGTAGTCTGCGTCAAAATTGGAGGGAAAGGCGCATCTGCCTTCGTAACCAAAGAAATGGGCCAACGCGTTAAATTTTCCCTTATAGGCATTTTCCGCCTTCAGTGCCCGCAGCCTTTTTTCCACCATACCGATGAGCAGTTTTTCCGTTTCGATTCTTGAAACCTGCACATTCCCATGAGGATCGCGATCCATAAGAAATTGTCTGCCAATGTCTGCGGGAAGCGATTGGAGTATTTTGTACGAATCTTCGGTAATGCGGCTATTAAGCCAGAAGAGCTGCGTATCGAACGAGTCGATTTTTGCAAACCCTTGTTCATCGTCTGCAATGGCATTGTTCAGTTCCTGAATAAGATTTTTTATTTCGGGAATAAATTCAACCAGGCCTTCGGGGATAAGGACTATCCCAAAATTGTCGTTGTTTCCCGCCCTTTTCAGTATTGAATCGCAGATTATATCAACGACCGTATCCAGCGAGTGTTGCTTTGTTTCAATTTCTTCGGAAATCAGGCAGATGTTTGGCTGGGTTTGCAGGGCGCATTCAAGGGCGATATGGCTGGCGGAGCGTCCCATCAATTTGATGAAATGCCAGTATTTTTTTGCGCTGTTTGCGTCACGCATCAGGTTACCGACCAGTTCGCTGTATGTTTTGCAGGCGGTGTCAAAGCCAAATGAAGTTTCGATATATTCGTTTTTCAGATCGCCGTCTATGGTTTTGGGACAGCCAATGACCTGTATGTCCGATCCTTGCGCCAGGAAATATTCCGCCAGCAGAGCGGCATTGGTATTGGAGTCATCGCCGCCGATAACGACTATGGCGTTGAGCCCCAGTTGTTTGGCTGTTTCCAGTGAGGCGGCAAACTGCTGCGGTTTTTCGATTTTTGTCCGCCCCGAACCGATTATGTCGAATCCTCCGGTATTGCGGTATGCGTCGATTATATCACCGCTGAGAATTTTGGTTTTATTTTCAACAAGGCCGATGGGACCATCCAAAAACCCGTACAAAATGGAGTTGGGATTGCCTTTTTTCAGGCCATCGTACAGGCCGGCAATAACATTATGACCGCCCGGTGCCTGCCCGCCGGAAAGAATAACCCCAACCTTGAGCTCTTGGTGCAATTGTTCATTTTTTCCTTTGGTAAAAGTAATCAGCGGTTTGCCATACGTCAACTTGAAAATACCCTTAATTTTTTCCTTATCCGCGACTGCTTCAGTGGCAGCGCCTGTTTCAACGGCAATATCGTCTACCGACCTGGAAAGACTAACGGGAAGTTTTGGTGTATACCCATAGCGAATTTGTTGCAATGCAGAAATGTCCATAATGTTTCTCCTTGCGGGTATGGTATCATACGCCGGGAGAAAGCTCAATAGTGTGTTTCCGAAGGATACCGGAAATGCCATTGGGCGCGGATCGTGTCCATGGTTTCCATAATAACCATTGATTCATTCCAGGGCATTACCGGGCTTTCGGTTTGTGCTTCCCGAATGCAGTCCATTACTGCTTCCGCCTCATAATTATAGCCGTTGGAAATGAATTCAGGCTGATAAAAACATTCATCTGTGCCGTCTGCCAAAAGCCGTGCGCTGCGCGCCCAGATAAAATAAGGGATGTGAATTTTGCCTCTGGTTCCGTAAATCCATGCGTCATTTGCCAACTCGGTACGGATTGCTGCGGCGGCAAAAGCGATACGGTTTCCGCCGTAGGACAGGATGATCGCGTCTTCTTCATCCACGCCGGTTTCGCCAAAATAAAGCTGCGATTTAATATCCAACGGTTTTTTGCCGCCAAAGACCATGGAGATGAGGGAAAGCGGATAAATTCCCACATCCAGCAAGGCCCCGCCGCCCAGATGCGGATCGAAGAGCCTGCCTTTTGGATCATAATGGGCATTAAAACCAAAGTTGGCCTGCACCATTTTGATTTCGCCGATAAGGCCCTGTGTCAGCCATTCACGCACTTTTTGCAGCGGCGGGGTAAAACGGGTCCACATGGCTTCCATGAAAAAAACATTATTTTCCCGTGCGGCCGCAATTATTTCCTGCAATTCTCCGGCGTTGATAGCCGCCGGCTTTTCGCATACCACCGCCTTTCGTGCCTTGAGGGCGCGAACAGCCAAATCCTTGTGCGTTGTATGGGGAGTGCCGATGTATACGACATCAATGGCTGTATCTTCCAGCATATGGTCGTAATGATCAAACGCCTTTGCAATGCTGTTTCGCGCAGCAAAGTCCTGAGCCTTTTCCCGGCAGCGGGAGACCACTGCTGCAGCCTGTCCTCCCGTTGCCCTGAGTCCGGCAAGAAAATTATTGCAAATACCGCCGGTTCCCACCAGCGCCCAGTTAATAGTGTCTTTGGTGCTCATGCAGCCATTATATCATTAAAATGCGTAACCTGCAGTAACGGAAAGCCCCATTTTCATGTAATCTTTATAGTCCTTGTCATACATACTAAAAAAGTTGAACTGAAATCCGGTACCCAAAAAAAGACCCGGCACATAACTTGTTGTTATCTTAAGTCCAACCTGTCCCATAAGAGAGAAAGGGAATCCAACAGCTCCCCACGTTTTTTCTTTGTAGTCTTCAAATTCCTGATCATAACTGAAAGCGCCGCCCAGTCTGATATAGGGCATAAAACCAATTTTTCCGGCTCTTAACGGAATGTGCAAACCACCGAAAATTCCTATATTCCAAAAATCGGAATTTGCAAAGTACACATTAAAGCCAAAATATTCAAAACTTAATGCAGCATACAGGGCAGCGGGAGCCTTATCAAAAAGGCTGGCATATCCGGCTTCTATGTGAAAATCACTGTCTACCCGCAGATTTTCTGCCGTTTTTCTTTCGATCTGTCTGCGATTAACAAGCTCACGATCCCCTGCAGCTACGGTACCAAAACTTTTAATCCGCCAGTTGCCGTATTCACGAATCCATACAGAATTGACGTCTTTATTATTAATCGTAAAGGCAACCGTGTATTCACTGCCTTCTCCGCTTACTTCTTTAACGGATGCCCTAAGAACTCCGGTGCTTCTGATACTATTTTCAATTGTCCAGGCTACGGAGATACCCATTGCGCCAACTAAACCCTGTCTGCTTTTTTGAATAAAAGTTTGTATAACAGTTCTATTGGCTTTTTCAACCATTTCTTCAAAGGCATACTCAACATTCTCGCCGATGCAGGCAGTGGAAAGAAATTCGGCAATATGCGGATAAGCGGCGGTGTTGCCTCCCAAACCATCAACAAATTGGGCAAGCCGTTCATCCAGAGCAGTCCTGAATGTTTCCGGTTTGGGATGTAACGCATCGTTGATAAAGGTTTGCACGGTATTTACCGGAATGGCATAATTGGCAGCTTGCCTGTTGATACCGCTTAATGTATTAACGCCGGCCACCGCATAACCTGATGGGGCATTCCCCTGAACAGCCAACAACGGACCGCCTGAATTGCCGGCATCAACCTGGGCAGTATGCTGGATATAAGGCCCCATCATGGTTTGGTCATTGATGATGCTTCTTGGAAATCTGGCAAAAGCATTGGATACTGTACCGCGGGCAAATTGCCAGAGCGGCGTCATTCCCAGACCGGGAAATCCGGCGGAAAATACATCTTCCCCTTCTTCAATCTGCCGGGTAAGAAACATTAAACCACGGGTAACAGGAAGCCTTTCACCGGAAGGCACAGCCAGTATCGCCAAATCTTGTTCTTCATCTGTGGCGATAATTTTGAGGTTTTCAATTTTCATTTTGAATCCGTCTGTACGTTCAAAGGTAATGGAAATAGTATGCGCCTGGGCGACAACATGGTTGTTGGTGATAACATAAAAGTTTCCCTGAGCATCGCTATACAGGAATCCAGAACCAAATGATCCGCTTAAAATGATATCTATCATTTTTGCGGTATCGTTTTCACCATGCTTCTCGTATTCCTTTTTTGCTTTTTCAAAATAGGACACGATACCCGGATGATAACTTTGATTGATCAAACCTACATAATCGCGGACTCCAGCGGCTCCCTGCTGCGCAAACACACACACAGGAAACGCCAGAATTAAGATAATAAAAAAGAAAAAAGAATATCGTACCACAAAAACTCCTTACTGGGAAAATACGCCAAATGCCATCTTTATTTATCAAATCCTTTTGGTGTCACATCTTTGATCTTGATATTGGTTAATGTAAAGAAGACAAGCCAGATATTCTGCTTGTATATCCGGTAACTACGGCCTGGAATAAATTCCATGTTGACAGTCGCTGTTTTCATTTGAGTCGTAGAAAAGCCGCTCATATCACGGCCGCTTACATAATACTGCACCATAAAAGTACTTTCCCCGGGAGGAAGAACAATGGAAATTTTATTCTTGGTTAATGCCGGTTTCCATTCGACTGGTTGATTGTTATAAAGAATAACCGCAAGATTATCACGGATTTGCAGATAACATCGTTTCTCCTCGGGAATCGAGTCATCGAGCACTCCCATGTCTTGTAACCCAACACACGCGCTGTATGATACAGCTCCCACCACCAGAATTGCAAGTAACGCAATTTTTGTTTTCATGAATTTCTCCTTAATATACCTTAATTAGTGAATTTTGGTTGTTCTTTGAATGGCACAAATGCCAATAATGTTTTCCCTTCATATACCGAAATACCCCAGAGCATCTCATTGCTGCTCCCTTCTATTCTGTATTCCCTGTTCGCTTCAAACTGATAGCTGAATTCCATGCCCTTTGCAGCGAACCGGACGCCCGCATGATAAATGTTTACATCTCCGCTCAATTCTGTCTGGCCAGCGGGTATCTTAACCGAACGGAATTTGCTGACATTAATCCCATTGTAACTGACAATATTCATATCGAAAAATCGAACGATTGCCAATGTTTCTTCCGGGTACGAATTGTCCCAAACAACTGGACTGCTCTGGCATGAACAAAAAAGTAAACATGTTACCATGGCAATGGTTATCACGCAAAGCCATCGGTTTTGCGTCCCAAACATCCTGAGTGCTTTCTTCATAAGATACTCCTAAAATAAGTGAAATTCCCAGTGAATACGCACTGGGTTTATAGATGAGAAAAAATGGAAAATTACAAGCGAAATTATACGATATAGGGGGGGGGGGGGGGGGGGGGGGGGGAGAAAAAAAGAGGGGGGGGGGGAGGGGGGGGGGGAGGGCGTAGGGGGGGGGGGGGATAGGTGAA
>WQXQ01000082.1 GCA_009784775.1 Treponema sp. | reverse complement strand
TTTTCAAATACTTATTTTATGCTATACTTAAATTAAGGAGATTTTATGGTTGCGGTTAGGGGAATATATCAAGGCGGAGATACGGTTAAGCTAGACTCTTTAGCTATGCAATTTACCGAACCATATGAAGTAGTAGTAGCTTTCCTGAATCCTTTACAGAAAACTGAAAATACAGAAATAAGCCAAAAAAAAAGACAAGAAGCATTCTATAATTTTATGCGTTACAGCGGAACTTTACCAGATGATTTTGATTATAAAAAAGAATTAGACGAATATCGTAAAGAGCGCTATGGACATATTAATTGACACAAACATAATATTAGATAATCTATGGTCACGCCAACCATATTCCCAAAATGCTGGCGAAATTCTGCGTTTGTGCTATCAGCAGGATTGTAAAGGTCATATTGCGGCACATAGCATTACAAATATTTTTTATATTCTTCGCAGCCAATTTTCAGTATCTGATAGAAAAAAAATGTTATTAGATCTTTGCGATTTTATTGATGTTGTTGGCATTCAAAAGAAGCAAATTATTGATGCGCTTAATAATAAGGAATTTATTGATCTGGAAGATAGTCTTCAATTTGAATGTGCTCAAATGATTAATGCGGATTACATTGTAACTCGTAATATTGCAGACTTTCCAAATTCGCCTATTCCGGTTATTTTACCAGAAGATTTTTTGAAAATTATTAAAGAACAAAAATAGCAAACAGGAATCGCTCGGGCTTATGGGATCCCCCATTCCTCATTTCTAATTTCTCATTACTTCATTGTCTCATTCCCCCTCCCCTAGTCCATGATCCCTAAATATGCTACACTTTCCCCATGACAGCCAACGAACTTCGCGAAAAATATGTAGCATTCTTTGTGTCCAAGGGACACGTACAGATTCAGGGCAAGTCCCTGTTGCCCGACAATGATCCCACGGTATTGTTTACCACCGCCGGGATGCACCCGCTGGTACCCTACCTTTTGGGCGAGGAACATCCCGCCGGAACACGGCTGGTGAATTACCAAAAGTGTATACGCACCGGCGACATCGACTGCGTGGGCGATTTTAGCCACCTGACTTTTTTTGAAATGCTGGGGAACTGGTCGCTGGGGGATTATTTCAAGGAAGGGGCCATCGAGATGAGCTTTGAGTTTCTGACCTCTCCCCAATGGCTTAACATTCCCATTGAAAAGCTGGGGGTAACCGTCTATGAAGGTGATGCTTCCGTCCCTCGTGATGAAGAATCCGCCGCCGTATGGAAAAGGCTGGGCATTCCCGAAAACCGCATTGCCTACCTTCCCCGCGAAGACAACTGGTGGGGGCCTGCCGGCAGTACCGGTCCTTGCGGGCCGGATTCGGAAATGTTCTATTACATAGGCGATGCCCCCTGCAACAAGGACTGCAAGCCGGGCTGCGCTTGCAACAAGTGGCTGGAAATCTGGAACGATGTGTTCATGCAGTACAACAAAAACGCCGCCGGCGAGTATGAGCCGCTGACCCGTAAGTGCGTTGACACCGGTATGGGCATTGAACGGACCGTCACGATTCTCAACGGCAAGCGGTCGGTGTATGACACCGAGATTTTTGCCCCGGTGCGCGGCGCGGTGGAACAAGCGGCGGGTTACACGTATGGTACAGACGAAGAAAAAGATAAATCCGTGCGCATTGTCTGCGATCATCTGCGGGCATCGACTTTTATTTTGGGCGACCCCAAAGCGGTAAGCCCTTCCAATGTAGGGGCCGGTTATGTATTGCGCCGCCTTATCCGCCGGGCCGTGCGCCACGGCAAGAATTTGGGCATTGCCACTGACCAGCCGTTTCTGTCGCCCATTGCGGCAATTCTCATCGAACAGATGCAGGGACCCTACCCCGAACTCATGGAAAACAAGGCCCGCATCATCGAAGAACTGGATCGGGAAGAACGAAAATTCCTGGAAACCCTGCAAAAGGGCGAGCATGAATTCGAAAAACTCCTTCCCAATTTGCTCAAAGACCCCCGTAAAATTATGCCGGGGCGGCTGGCATTTAAGCTCTACGACACCTACGGCTTTCCGATTGAGCTGACCGAGGAACTGGCCGCCGAAAACGGCATGAAGGTACACCGCGAGGAATTTGACGAGGCCTTCAAAAAACATCAGGAACTTTCCCGCGCCGGCAGCGAGCAGGTGTTCAAGGGCGGTCTGCAGGACCACGGTGAAACAACCACCAAATACCACACCGCCACCCACCTCTTGCACCAGGCCCTGCGGCTTGTATTGGGCGAACATATTGCCCAAAAAGGGAGCAATATTACCGCCGAGCGTATGCGTTTCGACTTTGCCCACCCCGCACCCATGACCCCGGAGGAAATCCAAAAGGTCGAAGCGATTGTCAGCGAGCAAATTCAAAAGGATTTGCCCATTTCCTTTGCCGTAATGGAACTTGAGGCGGCAAAAGCCTCCGGCGCAATTGCCCTTTTCGGCGAAAAATACGAAGCTCAGGTAAAAGTGTACACGATCGGCCCAGCCGAGGGGTTTTTCGCCAAAGAAGTCTGCGGCGGCCCCCATGTGGAGCGAACCGGCATTTTGGGGAAATTCACGATACAGAAAGAGCAATCATCATCAGCGGGGGTACGAAGAATAAGGGCGGTTTTGGTTTAACCTTCCTACTTACAATTTGTTTTATACTATGATATGATTATCTCAATAAGAAGGACAACTATGAAACGTATAGTATTTTTAATCCTTTTCTCCTGCCTGATCGCCGCTTGGGGCTTTGCCCAGGCGAATCTGCAGCCGGCGGCTACCGTTACCTTGGTCAGAACCGAGTCGATAACGGTTGGACAACTCCGCGCCGAGGTTGAAAAACTGGAAAAGGCCAGCGGACAAACCCTGAACGGAGAACAGCGGCGCGAAGTTCTGGATGTGATGATAAATGAGCGGCTGGCGTTGCAGGCGGCGGAAAGGGACAAAATTGCCGTTTCCGACAACGAAGTAAACAACCAGCTCAATGAGCTCAAAGGGCAAATGGCTCAGGTTATCGGCCGGCAGCCCACCGATGCGGAATTTGCCACTGCGGTTAAAAATGAAACCGGCCTTGAAATGTCGGCATACCGGGATCAGGTGCGGCGGCAGCTTATTGTGCAGAAATACCTTTTGTCAAAAAAAGAAGACTCATTCAAAAACATCAGAGTACCCACTGAAAGCGATATTCTTAATACCTATAATTTGCACAAAACCCGGTTTGTCAGACCCGATACCGTCCGTTTTTCCATGGTTCAGGTGCCTTTTGGCTCAGATGCTGCCAGCAAGGCCAGAGCCAGAGAAACAGCAGACCGGCTGGCCAGAGAAATTGGAACCAGCCCTTCCCGGTTTGATGAAGTGGTGCTCCGCGGTCAGGCAGCCAATTCCGGTTATCAGGCGGGAGACGGAGGGTATTTACCCCGAAACCCGGAAGCTGCGCAGGTTGTGGGACAGGAATTCCTCAACGTAGCATTCAGCCTTAAACAGGGAGAAGTCTCAAAAGTCATCGAAGGACGGCTGGGGTATCAAATCATCAAAATTACCGAAACGTACGTTATGAAAAGCCTTGAGCTGGACGATATTTTCCAGCTTGGATCCCGCGCAACGGTCCGGGATTTTATTGGCAACGGTATGCTGCAGGAACGGCAGATGGAAGCGCTGCAGAACGCTACCGAGGAACTGGTAGCCGAACTGCGCGCAGGAAAAACCTTTCAGGTATTTGAAAGAAACCTGAACTGGTAGGGCGGCGGTGGCATCCCGTATTACGAGTCGCAGAAAGGGTCGCATTCTGGCATTTCAGGCGCTGTACTGCTGGGAATCCAACAATGGCCATATTCCACCCGAAGAGTTAATGGTATTCTCCTGGCTGGAAGCCGGAAAACGGGAAGCGCTTGATGCGCAGATCGCCGCTTTCTCGCGCCTGTTGATTGCAGGCACTATTGAGAATATCACGGCCATCGACAAAATGATCCAGCAGCATTTAGAGCATTGGGATATCGCGCGGCTTAACCGGGTAGACTTGGCCATTCTCAGAATGAGTGTTTATTCATTGATGTACCAGCGTGAAATTGCCCCGTTAATCGTCATTGATGAGGCGATTGGTATTTCCATGGAATTCGGAACTGATGATTCCTTTCGGTTTATCAATGGGGTTCTTGACAGCATACACAGAACCCTGCTCACAGATACAGAGGCCGGTGCCCAGTGATTACCTCAATTCTGCAGCAGCTTAGAACGCTCTTGCACTCCGTATCATTACTGCGAGTCACCTGTTTTTCGGGCGGAATGCTCTTGCTGCTTTTATGCGGGTCGTTTGCCGGTATTATTATTGGCGCCGGCGGTACTATTCCGCAAAGAGTTGAATCTGAAAAAGAAAGCCCATTCCACCGTTTGCTTAGAGAATATGATTTCAAATACCGGCGCATTATGGAAACAGAATCGATTGCTGTACAACAGCAGGAATTTGAACGCCTTGATAATGAGCTTGATCGATTGGAGAAAAAGGCCGAAGGCGTAGAATCCTGGCTTTCGGTGCTGAAACGCCGCAGGCAGCTTGCGCAAACCCATTCACGTTATGCGCAAGCATACCGGCAATCGTCTCAAAGAGCGGCGCGTGCCTTTCCCTATTCCGAACACATTGCCGCCGTTGCCGCCGCCGCTTTGGTATACGAGGCGGCCATAACCAGAGAAGGGGAAGCGCAGTTGAGAAGCGCCATTCCCCTGCTGGCAAGTTCCCGTCTGCTCCCCATGCGCCTGAGCCTGCATGTACTGCTGGGCGATTTCAGAAGTCCCGAACGGGCAATAGAACGCATGCTTCCCATTACCGGCTTGCCGGCAGACACCAACGTGATTTCCGGTTTTGCGGCCCCGGAAGCAGAGAGCATTGCCGCCGATCTGGCAATTTTGCGCATACTCACCGAAAATCCTTTCGCCGCCGCCACTGATATTCAAACCGCTCTTTTTGCATTCCCCTCGCCTGCCATTACCCGCCTTGCCGCCGAGTATTTGTACGATTTTGGCAGCCTGCTTCGTTCGGCGGAATTATTTTCTTTGTTGCCGGACGAGGAATCCCTCAGCCGGCAGGCGGACGCGCTCTGGCTTGCCGATTACACTGACAGCGCCCGCACCATTTGGACAATGCTGACGACGGCAGCAGACCTTACCCTGCAAAGCAATGCATTCTACAACCTTGCCCTGACCGCGCATACCGATAGGGAAGAAGCCGCTCTGCTTGAACGTCTGATAAAACAAATTAACACCGAAATCCCCAGCCGCCAATACGGATTTATCCGTTTTAGCCGTTTTTTTGCAGCCTCTCAGGCAATCGCCATTTTAGATGCTGACCAAAACCCCTCATTACTCATCGACCTTGAAATGCTCAAACGGCAGACGGAAATAGGGGAAGTAGCCCGCATCGTCGCCGACACATGGCTTCTATTGGATCGTTACCCCGAGTCGGAAGAACTGTATCAGTGGGGGGCCTGGTATTTTGCCCTGCAGCGAATCCATACCGAAAACACCATGCTGCTGCGGAATGCCGCAAGGCAGGCATTTACCGGACAGTGGATAGATATACATAAAGCGCTGCGCCATATCCGCGAGGATAATATCGATGCCGCAGAAGCGCTCTTGCGGGCGATTCCTCCGCAAAACGCCGACTGGACAGTGGCGGCCAACCTGGGCCGCATTCTTGAGACCCGCCATGCTCCAGCGCCGGCGCTGGAAAGCTATGAAATAGCCGCAGCGGCTCTTATTGCATTAGATCAACTGGAGATGGCCTCCCGCATTTACATACGCATTGCCCATTGCCTAAAAACCATGGGCAGAATAGACGCAAGCCGCCGCGCTCTGGAACACGCCCTTGATCTTAACCCCGACAACCTCAACGCCCGCCTGGAACTCTACCGCTTGCAGTAACGCTTGCGGCGCACGCCGCTTGACCCAAAAGGCTCTTTTTTGGTATATTTGAGGCATATATATACAATTTTGGAGGATAACAATGAAGGTAAAACCCTTGGCAGACCGTGTCATGGTTAAACTTGAGAAAAATGAAGCAAAAACCGCCGGAGGAATAATCATTCCCGATACCGCTCAGGAAAAAACGCAGCAGGGCGTGGTAGTAGAGGTTGGTGACGACAAGGATGTCATTAAAGTAAAAGCCGGCCAGAAAGTAATGTACGACAAGTATGCCGGAACCCAGGTTAAAATTGATGGGGAAGATCACCTCATCCTTAAAATGGCCGACATTATCGCCATAGTCGAGTAAACAAGACCACAACCCAGGCACATAAAGGCGCAGCTATTACCGGTTGCGCCTTTCTTCTTCTGACTTACATTCAATACACATCAGCGCATACGGAATAGCTTCCAGCCGGTCTGGCGGGATGCGTTTGTCGCACTTGATACAGTGTCCGTACTTACCCTGTTTTATCCGGGTAAGGGCAGAATCTATCAGCCTGAGGCACTTGAGTTCCTGAGCGCCAAGCGCTTCAATCATTTTTCGATCTATATCATCAGAGGCGACATCCGCAAAATCTTTGGGATCCATCCCTTCGACAATTTCCTTAAAATCCTTGTTATTGGCAATGAGCGTTTCGACCAATTCCGCTTTTTGCGCCAAAAGGGCTTGCTCCATCCTCTCAATAAAAACCGGCCAATCAACTTTGGGTATGGAACGCCGGGGAGGTTCTTTTTTTACGGGCGCTTTTACAACCGTTTTGGTTGACGCTTTGGCGGGCGCCTTGGCGGATGCCTTGGCAGGTGCTTTTTTCGCAGGCGCTTTTGCAGCTGTCTTGACAGGCGCCTTGGCGGGCGCTTTGGCGGATGCCTTGGCAGGTGCTTTTTTTACGGACGCCTTCGCGGGTGTTTTTGCGGGTGCTTTTACAGCCGCCTTCTTTGCGGGTGCTTTTGTTGGTTTACTTACGACCTTTTCGGTCTTTTTCTTTTTTTCGCCGGCCATTGTTATATTCTCCTCTTTGTTTTCGGGTTAATACCCCTTTATTTTATTACCAAAAAGCATATTCTGATAACAACGAAGACAACCGGGGAACATTCCGCCCTTGCAGGCATGAATGGCCTTTCGGAATTTATTTGCCCGGTCGCCATTTACAATTTCCTTAAATGATTGTTGAGTGACATTCCCCAGTATATAATCCGGATAATCGGCGCAGAAATGCACATCGCCGTTGTAGTTGACATTTGCCTGACACCAGGGAACAATGCAATGGTTTCGCACCGGTGTTTCAAGCTCGGAGTAATAGGTATGCGTTTTTTCGGGATTAAGCACCGGCACCGTGATGATGGGATGACCATAATCCTTGTTATGGATATCCTGCAGAATATCGTGGAGCTTTTGCCCGTCAATACCCAGATTATAGCCGGTATTGTAACCTTCAAGACAATCAATATCGGTGTCCAGTTTTTCCCGCATAAAACGGCGCTGTTCAGCGACAATATTATCGTTGGTATAGGTACCCATGTTAATCATATGCAAACCAATGTCATATTCCTTGCTTGCTTCGGCAAGGTTGGCAAGGTCAAGGTAATTACGGTTGGTTACTACGGTGACAATACCCAAAATAGGAAGTTTGGATTTCTGTTTTCGCTTTTCCTCGTTGATCGCCTTAAAACCGGCAATAACCTTGTCATACGAGCCTTGGCCCCGCGTTGAGTCATTGACATCGCGGAACGCATCAAGCGAAACAAAAATGGTACTCCACTTATCCCTTACAATTTCTTCTGCATGGCGTTCCATTAAGGTTCCATTGGTATTAACCGCTACATACAGGCCTTTTTGCACCATATACCGGACCAGAGGAAACAGATCCGGATAGAGAAACGGCTCGCCGCCCCAGACATAGGTTGTCGGTTTTTTCGGAGCAATTTCATCGACAACGCGTTTCCATACTTCCAAAGGCAGTACTTTTTTGGTTTCCTCGGCAACGCAATGTTTCATATTCCCTTTATCGCCAAACTGTCCGCACATAACGCAACGGAGGTTGCAGGCAGGGGTCAGCTTAAAGTACGCCAGGGCGAGATTGTTGAAATGGTTACAATTATAATCACGTTTGGGAAAATGGCGGGCAATGCCCATTTTCCAGAAACTACGGCACAATTTCATGGAAAGACTCGGCGCTTTGCCAAATATAAACGGCACCACAGAGAGATTTCCTTTCATCGACACTCCTTCATAATTTGTCACTTTAGCAGAAAAACCATACAATGGGAAGTCAGTTTCTCTTAATTTCCAAGGGTTTTGGTAAAGCGCAGTACCTCCCAGCCGCGTTTTTTCGCCTCCCGGACCAGAATCCGGTCGGGGTTTACTACCACCGGTTTACCGCAGATTTCCAGCAAGGGAAGATCGGTATAGGAATCCGAGTAAAAACAAACCTCACTGGGGTGCAGTTTCTGTTCATGAAACCATGCTTCCACTGCGGTTTTTTTTCTGACGCCAAATGCGCTGTTTCCGGCAATCCTGCCGGTTGTTTTCCCATTGTCAAATTCCAGCGAGGTTGCAACAGAACCTTCTATCCCCAAAAAACGTTCCAGGGGCTGTATCATCAAATATAATGAAGAGGTGGCAAATATGACCCGCTCACCCCGTTCCTGCGCATCCTTGATAAGCTGTACCGCTTCGGTGTACATATTGGGTTTTATACGGCGCTCAAAGCAGATTTCCGCAATCTGTTCAAGAACGTATTTATCAATACCCGCAATGTGCTTAACCGCATCTTCGATAAAATCCTGATTTGGACGGCCAAGTTTATACCGAAGCCACTCAATGGGAAGGCGGCGAAGCTGCGAAACGCGTATAACATTTTCGTGAAGGGCCTCGCGCAAAAAGTACCATGCGCTTGCTTTTTTAAGGATGGTATAATCAATATCAAAAATATGTACCATTATAAAAATTCCAAATACTTACATTCATATGCTGCCCGTTCCGCGTATTCCGCGTACGTCCCCCGTTTTTCAGGCGGCAAAAGCCGCGCCATTTGCCCCATTACTTCATCCAGCATTTCCTCCCGCACTTCTTTGTCCGGCCTGCCGTCAAATTTAATTCTGAACGGACGTCCCGCTCTAAAACAGAAAGGCGTGCGCCGCAAACGCCGCATATTTTTCCATATATTTTCCCCGCCGTAATGAACCACCGGCAGCACCGGCACATCGGTATCAAGCGCAAGATGAATAATCCCCGCCTTTCCCTGCCGCAAAATACCGTCTTTGCTCCGCGTACCTTCCGGGGCAATAATCACAAAAAAACCACGATCAATTGTTTTTCGTACTTTTTTAAATGCTTCATGAAACGCGTGACCCCGGTCAAGGGGAATTGCGTGATAGGTATTGAAGATGAATGCAAAAAGAGGATTCTTCCATGTTCCCGATTTTGCCAGACCGGTAACAAAACAGGGATAGCTATGCGTTATCAGTATCGGCACCTCAAGGAAGTTGGTGTGGTTTATTGCCACAATCATAGGGCTGTTTTTTGACAATGCTTCCACATATTCGCGGCAATCAATTTTGCAAATGGTATTAAAAATCCCCTTTAACACATAGGTAACCGCAATCCGCCTGAAATTCACACTATACTCCCAAGAGCCGCAATGCGCCGGGAATACAGCTTATTTCCAGTTCCGTGCCGTCATAGCAGACCGTCTCGCCATCGCAATGAACCGCCATGCCTCCTTCAAGCGCCGTTAGGTGAAATTGAGCGCCCCTGCCGGAATACACGCCCTCACAGGCAGTCTGGGTTCCTTTTGGATAATGCAGAAAAACCTTCATTAGTTTAAGGCGGGAAGAAGGACGCTGCACATAGCAAATATCCAAAAGACCGTCATCAAGCAGGGCATTGGGCCCCATGTAAAAACTGCCGCCCATGCGTCTGCCGTTTACGATAGAGACAATGATCGCAGGCAGGGTCACTTCATGCGCATCGCAGCGAATCCGTATCACCGGCGATGGATCATAGCGAATAATATTAAGAATTGCGCCAAACGCATATGCGATGCCGCTTTTTATTTTCATTTTGGCGGCGTCAAAACCCACCTTGGTATCAAACCCTATACCCACGCCGTTGACAAAATAGCGCCCTCCGGGGAAAAAGCCCCCTTTTACCATGCCCACATCCAAAGGCTTTAGATTTCCGGCAAGCAGAATCCCCAATGCCTGTACAACGTCTTCGGGGATACCGGGCGTCGAGGCAAAATCATTGCCCCTGCCGATAGGAAGCACTCCAAAAATCGGCGGTTTGTCAGACAATGACGGCGTTATCCGTGTCAGCAGTCCGTTGATAACTTCGTTACAGGTACCGTCCCCCCCGGCGGCAATAACCGCATCATCCGGGCCCAAAGGCAAGTTTCGCACCATTTCCAACGCATCACCCGGCCCTTTGGTCACCAGTATCGTAAAATCATGCTTTTGCGCTTGTAAAAATTGCTCGATTTTGGGACGTTGCTTTGCTGCCTTCCCTTTTCCCGCAATAGGGTTAAGGACTACCCACAGTTTGCCAATTTCCGCCATAAGGGTAGTATACAGGAAATGGGACTATTTTTCAAGTGTACGATTTTTTTCAGTTGGAAAAATATCTCTGGAAGAATACCCTCTTGAACTATATTTGGAAAAGTAATACAATATATGGTATAAATATGGGATATTTTCTATAAGAAAGTTCCCAAAAAACATTAAGGAGGCCAATTTTATGGCAAAAAACACAATGGTATACGTGTTTATGGCTTTTCTGCTGAGTTTTACAGTATTTTTAAGCTGCACAGAAGAGGGGGCGGATAATTTTTCTGAAGGCACGGACATGAACGCACCGGGGGTCGTTTCCATGACTGATAACCCTATTCCGGAACCCGGCACTTTCCCCGGTTTGGATGCAGAAACGGAACGGCGAATTATACAAGAATATTATGACTTATTAAATAATCACAACCTTTCTAATAACTCGTCCAACCCATATTTTAACCCAGATTATTACGTTATAGATGACTTTTATATTATGTACTATTATGGCACTTACAACGGCGCCGTTGCGGTAATGATGGGTCATAAGCAAGCCATGTATGGAATGATAATAACGCGAGTTACAGTCGCCGGTATAACATTTACTTATGGCGATACCAATAGTATTAGTGTATGGAAAGAAGGGCTGTTTTATACATTGCAGTCAGCATATGATTTCGGTTTGCTCACCCGGGATGATCTAGAAAGTATTAGCAATTGGTATCCAAAAGGGAATAACTAATGAAAAACAAAATACCGGCTTATATCGTATTATTTGCATTGCCTGCAGCCATTCTGTTAGTGGCATCATGCCAAAATGGGTTTATTGGGCAACAGGCTGGAAACCAGGGTACTGAAGGCATCCAGTTTGAGAGAAAAATATACAATAGCTCTACGATTGATGATGACTTTGATGGCAGCCGCGTAATTGTGATAATGGATAAAAACACAGGCGGGCCTAACAAACGGCATGAAAAAAGTTTTTTTGGTGGTATTGAAATAGAAGCCATAAAAGACTTAACAGAACTCGCTGGGGATATTCATGCAATGGGAATAAATTGGGATATTTGGCGGCAAATTCTGTGTTTACAATTACCCGGAAATAGTAAAGAAAATGTCTTAAATGTTATACATCAATTGGAAAGAATCGACGGCATAAAATACGCCGGCCCTAATCATTATCTGCAACCGTTTGCGACAATACCCAACGAGGATGCATAAAAAGTATAAGTTGCACCTAACAGAAGCAGAAAAAGATCGACAAGAAAGCAAAAGCATGGTAGAATACGCTATTATGGCAAGATATAAAGAAGTTGAAAAAGGCCAAGGGTTATTAT
>WQXQ01000081.1 GCA_009784775.1 Treponema sp. | reverse complement strand
GGTATTATATGGTAACCAGATATGAGTATCTTGTTGAACTGGAAAGGCACAGAGGGAAATCCGAGCTTATCAAAGTGGTGACTGGGGTCAGGCGCTGCGGAAAAACAACGCTTTTACTGCAATTCCGGGAAAAACTTTTAAAACAACGTATCCCGGCAAGCAGAATAATAGATATAAGCCTTGAAGGAATGGAGAACGAGGAATTACGTGATGGAAAAGCTCTATACAAGTTTGTAAAAAACAAACTGAAATCAAACGAACTTCATTATGTTTTTATCGATGAAATTCAAATTGCAAGTGATTATGAAGAAGCAGCAAACAGCCTGCGTCTTTTAAAAAATGTCGATTTATATGTTACAGGTTCTAATTCAAATCTATTAACAGGAAAATTCGCAACTCGCTGGGCGGGACGTTATGTAGAAATCAAAATGCTTCCCCTGTCTTTTAAAGAATATGCCGGAGTTTTCCCTGATTTAAACATCGATATTATGTTTAGAAACTATATTGAACATGGTTCTTTCCCGGAAATAATAAAATACCATGATATACCAAAATATGATGGGACGAAAAAGCATAACGGCAGCATATCTCGCAGCGGCGTTTACTGGGATGAACCCGGCGTACGTACATATCTTGACGCTATATATGATAGCATATTAATCAAAGATGTTATGTTACAACAGGGAATTAAAGACGTATCGCTTTTAGGACGCGTTGTAAAATGTCTGTTTTCAAACATCGGAAGCGAGACATCCATAAACAACATGGTTAATATGTTGAATAACGACCTGAAACTGCGTTCTTCTGAAAAAAAAGTGTATGCTGCAACTTTGGAAGATTACATAGAAGGTTTACTAAAAAGCTTTGTATTTTACAAGGCTGAACGCAAATTTATCAAAGGACGGGAATACCTTCGAACAAATGCCAAGTATTATGCCGTTGATACAGGGCTTCGCTATTTTTTATTGGGAAACAAAGGCGCTGACAGCGGACATATTCTGGAAAATATCGTATATCTGGAACTGTTACGACGCGGGAACAAAGTTTTCATAGGCAAAGTCGCAGAGAAAGAAATAGACTTTATTGCAGATGGAGCAAATGGCATTGAATATTACCAGGTTGCAGAAACAGTCAGGGGAAAACAGACGCTTGCTCGTGAGCTTGATTCGTTGAATGCAATTAATGATAATTTTCCAAAGTTTTTGTTAACTCGCGATTATGAACCTAAAACATCATATAATGGCATCAGGCAATTAAATGTTCTGGAATGGTTGTTAGGCGAAACTTGATATTTGTTCACTATTCATTCTTCTTAAACTTCGCTTTTAGTTGTTTCAGCAGTTCATCCGCAAGGGCTTCGTCCTCGGCGGGGGTGAGGGGCTGGTATTGCTGGATCAGATGGCCGGGGATTTCGGCGAGGAAGGGAGAGGGCTTGCACTCTTCGGTGTTTTGGAGCCGGCGGCGCTTAAGGCAGCTGGTGATGTAGAGCTTTTGCCGTGCGCGGGTGATGGCGACATAAAACAGGCGCCGTTCTTCTTCAAGGTTGCCTGCTTTTTCGTCCTCTTCCTCAAGGCTTCGTTCGTGGGGGATAAGTCCTTCCTCGGCGCCGGCGATAAAGACTACTGGGAATTCCAGGCCTTTGGCGGAATGGATGGTCATCAGACTCACCTTGCCCAAGGTGTCCGTTTCGCCGTCGTCTTTGGTGATAAGGCTTATCCGGTTGAGCCAGGGATACAGGCCGCCGTCCATGGTGTCGGGATCACGTTCCCAGTGTTCAATCATTTTGATAAAGTATTCGATATTGCCGAATTTCCATTGGGCTTTTTTTTCCTCTTTACCATGCTCGGTTATCAGGTAGCTCCAGTAGTCAATGCTGTCGACCAGTACTCTGGTTTTTTGAGATAATGACCATGGCTGTCCCGGGGCGCCCTTACGTTCCAGAATTGCAGCGCGATGGGTTTCGATTAATTGCACGAATTCTTCCAGTTCGGTTAGTGTTTTTTTGTCCTGGAATAAATGCTGCTGCCCTTCCTGGCGGGCATGGTTTACGCGGGAAATGGCGTCCCAGATGCAGGTTTTGTTTTTGCGGGCAATGTCGCTTAACAATGCCACCGTTGCCTTGCCGATGCCGCGGCTGGGCGTATTGATTATGCGCAATAGGCTTACATCGTCATACGGATTCGCGATAACGCGCAAATAGGAAATAATGTCTTTGATCTCTTTGCGTTGAAAAAAACTGGTGCCGCCGGAAACCTTATAGGGAATATTTTCGGCAAGAAAGGCTTCTTCGATATTTCTGGCAAGGGAATTGGTTCTGGTAAGCACCCCAAAATCGTGATACCTGAGCGTATCGGTCACTAAAATGGTTTTAATCTGCGAGGCAATAAAGTCCGCTTCGGCGCTTTCATTTTCCGGGTGAGTCAATATTATCGGCTTGCCGCCATCGGTGCCCGACCAGAGGGTTTTTTCCTTGCGGTTTGTGTTATGTGCAATAACACCGTTTGCCGCTTCCAGAATGGTGGTGGTAGAACGGTAATTCTGCTCCAGCTTTATTTCGGTTACATTGGGAAAATCTTTTTCAAACTGGAGTATATTTTGATAATTTGCTCCCCGCCAGGAATAAATTGACTGATCATCATCGCCGACCACGCACACATTGTACTGCCCATTTTCCCTGTCAGCCAGCAGGCGCATCAGCCGGTACTGTATCAAGCTGGTGTCCTGAAATTCATCGACCATGATATATTGATACCGCTGCCGGTATTTTTCAAGAACTGCGGGGTGCTGCTCGAACAGTTCAAGGGGCAGAAGCAGTAAATCGTCAAAATCAACGGCATTGTACACTTTCAGGCCGTTCTGGTATTCTGCAAACACCGGCTGCATATCCGGCCCTTCAGCATCGCCCCATGCGGCAAGGCCGGTTTTTACATTTGAAAAAAGCTGGCCTAAAGCATACAGGTCGACTTTTTTCGATGCCATGCGGCATTCCCGCAGGCTTTCCTTGATCAAAGTCATGCGATCGGTTTCATCGTAAATCGAAAAGTTTTTTCTGTATCCCAGCAATTCCGCCTCGTCCCGGATAATCGAAAGGCCAAATGCATGGAAGGTGCTAACCGTAAGGTTTTGCAGTTTTTTTCCGGTTAGCTCTTTAACCCTGGTTTCCATTTCCTTTGCCGCTTTGTTGGTAAAGGTAAGCGCAAGAATGGCATTTTGAGGAATTCCTTTTTCCAGCATATAGGCAATACGGTAGGTGATGACGCGAGTCTTGCCCGAACCGGCCCCCGCAATTATCAACACCGGCCCTTTGATGGTCGTCACCGCCCGCAATTGAGGTTCGTTCAGTTCCGCTTTGATGTTCAGTTTATTAGGGACTGGGGATCGGGGACTAGGGACTAGGGATTGTTGTCCGTTGTCTATGCATATTGGTAATCCGTTTTGATTTATTACACTCATTACTGTTTGTTATCTGATCGTGTTGACAATGAGTTATTATATGTAACAGTACTCCCCAGTCCCCAGTCCCCAGTCCCTAGTCCCTTTATAATAATCTTCCCCGCTTTGCCCCGGTGGCTGATGGCATTTTTTTCTGCTTCAGAAAGTTCGGCCATAGTTCTGCCCAGTTCCGGAATATAAAAAATCGGATCGTAGCCAAACCCCTTTACTCCCCGCGCACACTCAATACTTTTGACGATCTCTCCCTCGCACGTTTCCTGCGCCGCAAAAAACCGATCAGGACTGTACAATACCGCCATCGCACACACAAACCGCGCCGCCCGCAAAGGATTGTCCCCCATTTCCTCCAGCAACAACACATTCCGCTCACCCGCTTCTAATTTCTTTCCTCCGTGTCCTTCGTGTTCTTCGTGCCCTTCGTGTGAAAAATCGGGAGATGTATCTTTCTTTCTTCCTGCGTATCTCGCTGAATAAATCCCCGGCCTGCCATCAAGGGCATCTACGCAAATGCCTGAATCGTCGGCAATAATGGGCTGGCCTGGTTTGAACAGGGGAGGGTGATGTTGCATCAGCAGTGTATACAATGCTTTTGCTTTGAGCAGGGCATTGCCATGAAACGTCAATTCAGTTTCATCGGGATCAAACTCCAGACCCACATCCGCAGGAATTTTGACTTCCCATTCCGATCCTAAAATGGCGGATAACTCTTCTTTTTTATGCGCATTTCCGCTGGCAAACCAGATTATCATGTGTTCCTTCCTATGCAGTGTATTTTTTGAGGGTTTCGGTTACTGCGCCGGGGCCGGCAAGCAGTTCTTCGAAATATGCTTCTACTTTTTCGCCCAGGCCGGCATCGTACAGGTTTATGCCAAAAATTTTACTGTTGGCAAGAATGGGCGCAAGTCTTTCGTGGAACGGCCCCTTTTGACCAAGGCTTATATTCGCCAGCAGCGGCGCCAGACTGGAGTAGAGCGGGTCGGGACTCACGGTAAATGGCTTGCCGGTATCATCAATACCCAAAAGGTAACGCAGCCACGCCGCTAACACTAAGGGTATTAACGTTAAGCTCTGTACGTTTAATGCCTCATCGCCCTTGCCGGTTAGATATTCCTTAATCGTTACGCCAAATCGCACGGCAATTTTTTGCGAAGTGTCGGTGGCGATTCGCTGGGGGGCATCGGGCATGAAGGGGTTGGGTAGACGTACTTGTATCACTGTATCGATAAATGCTTTTGGTTCAATGATGCCCGGATCGGTTACCACCGGCAGTCCTTCCCGGTATCCAATGCCTTCGATCAGTTTGACCAGATGAGGGTTTTGCATTTGATCGCTGATTCGGGTATAACCCAGCAGGCAGCCAAAAACTGCCAGCGCGGTATGCAAAGGGTTCAGACAGGTGCAGACCTTCATTCGCTCAACCTTGTCCACGGTTTCTTTATCGGTAAACAGGACGCCTGTTTTTTCCAGCGCCGGCCTGCCGTTGGGAAAGGCATCTTCGATCACCAGATACTGGGTTTCTTCGGCATTGACAAAGGGAGCAACGTAGGTGTTTTTTGCGGTTACCAGTCCCTGCATATCTTCCAGACCGGCAGCGCTCAGTTTATCCCGTACGGTGTCATCGGGCCGGGGGGTGATTTTATCGATCATGGTCCAGGGGAATGACAGTTTTTGGGGATTTCGCACATACTCCAGAAAACCTTTGTCGGCAAGGCCTTTTTCCACCCAGCCTTTCGCAAAGGCTTCGATAGCGGCAAACAGCCGGTCTCCGTTATGCGAACAATTGTCCATGCTGACCAGGGCCAGCGGTTGCGCTCCATGGATATACCGCTCATGGCATAAGGCGGCAATGCGGCCCAGGTAGCTGCAAAGAACCGTAGGGCCAGCCTCCAAATCCGCCGCTATATCGGGCAACAGCGCCGAGTCCCGGTTTGTCAGGTCATAGCCTTTTTCGGTAATGGTAAAACTGGCTATTTGCAGAGATGGCGCTGTAAAAATGTTTTGTAATTCGGCAAATTTTGTATCCATTCGATACGCAGAGGCAATTGACGCGATAACTTGTTTTTCCGTGGTGCCATCGGACTTGAGTGTTACCAAAAGGTTCAAGTTGTCAAAAGGGGTAAAACACTTATCGATGATTTCTCCGTCATAGCCTTCGGCAACGATGATACCGGTTTGCAAAAGCCCCTGTTCCAGCAGGGATTGGGCCAGCGCTGCGGGAAAAGCGCGAAAAATATTCCCTGCGCCAAAATGCACCCATTGCGGCGTTATGTTTGTTGCCTGTATCATTGCCTTACGGTCAAAGCGGGGCAGCCGTACACCAGCTTTTTCCCATTGTTCAGTTTTTTGGAGTTCCTGATCATTCAAACGCATACAGCAGTGTAGCAATAAAAGGCATCACAGGCAAGGCCGTTTATTTTGGGCAAAAAAAATGCCAGACACACTGCCTGGCGGGGGCAAGCATCAATAGTGCTTGCGGGTAATACATATAATATACAGCATTTTGTATAAAAAAGTCAAGCGGAATTTTAGAAGAAACTCCCGCCTTTCCTCAAAATAGGAAATTTAATCGACCGTTTAATGTACACAGTTTGCTTACATATGAAAGTACCATATTTCCATATACACAACAAGCCCTATACACCGGATTCGGGCGGCTGGAGATGGGTTTTTATAAACGAAATAACGGTTTTTCGGCACACTCCGTACCGGCGGGCGATGGCGCTTTTGGAGACTTGTGCGTCCAGCAGCGCCTGTATTTCCGCCTCCTTTCCTGACAGTTTGAGCCGGGTAGACTTGCTTCCTCGAGGTCTGCCCAGCACCACACCTTCCGCCCGCCTGCGGGCAAGCGCCTCTTTTGTCCTTTGGGAAATTAAGTTACGCTCTATTTCAGCGGATAATCCAAAGGCAAACGCGAGAATTTTCGCCTCAATATTGTCTCCCAGCCGGTAATTGTCCTTAATTGTCCAGATTTGCACCCCCATTTGCATCAAAAGGTTCAATATTGACATAATCATAAACATACTCCTGCCCAGCCGGGATAGCTCAGAACAAATGATTAAATCGCCGGTTTTTACCCCGGCAAGCAGTGAACCCAACAGGCGTTTTTCCGGTAGCCGGATGCCGCTGATAGTTTCCTCAATCCAATGATTAACCGCCATATCGTTTTTTGCACAAAACCGCTCAATTTCAAACCGCTGGTTATCAACCGTTTGCCTGTCCGTACTGACCCTTATGTAACCGTATACCATACATTCCTCCGACTGTGAATTTCGTTAGTACAACTGTGTACATTAAACGGTCGTTTACTGTACACACCCTGCTCGTAGGGGCGGGACAGTTCGCAATCTATGATTGCACCGTGATTATCCGTCTGGTAGGGAGGGGTGACACAAAAAAAGGAGTTTTTTGATATGAAGCACATTTCTCAATTGTTCGCAATCGCCGCTTTAATTGCGGTAATCGGCTTGAGCCTGGCAGCCTGTCAGGACCCGGTCTCAAGCAGCAGCCCAACCCCGGTTACCTTCGAGAGCGTCACTGCCGACGGCGGTGCAAGCGTAGCCACCACCGAGCTAACCCTCACCTTTAGCCAGGCGATAACCGGTCTGAACGCCAACGACATCACCATTACCGGTGTTGACGGCATAACCAAAGGAACCCTCGGCAGCATAGGGCCGGTGTATACCCTGCCCATCAGTGGCTTTACCGCAGGCGGCGAATTGACCGTAGCGGTTGCCAAATCAGGCTTTGCCATAAGCGGTTCGCCCCAAACAGTGGACATCTTCTATACTGCACCCACCGTCCCCGGTGTGCCGCAGCATTTCACCGCCACCGCAGGTGACACAGAAGTCATCCTAACGTGGACAGCCCCCACCAGCAACGGCGGCAGTACGATTATCAGATATGAAGTATCCAGCGATAACGGCGCAACATGGGTCGATGCCTCCAGCACTATCGGCCACACCTTTACCGGTTTGGACAACGGTACCGAATATACCTTCAAAGTCCGTGCGGTCAACGCCATTGGCAACAGCGCAGAGGCCACCGACACCGCAACGCCAAGTGCAGACGCAACCGTTCCCACCGCACCGCAAAATTTCACCGCCACGGCAGGTGACACGGAAGTAGTATTGGAATGGACAGCCCCCGCCAGCAACGGCGGCAGTGCGATTACCAAATATGAAGTATCCAGCGATAACGGCGCAACGTGGGTCGATGCCTCCAGCACTATCGGCCACACCTTTACCGGCCTGGACAATGACACCGCATATACCTTCAGGGTTCGCGCGGTGAACGCCATCGGCAACGGCGCAGAGGCCGCCGACACCGCAATTCCCGCCTCCGGCGCAACCGTTCCGACTGCACCGCAAAATTTCACCGCCACGGCAGGTGACACGGAAGTAGTATTGGAATGGACCGCCCCCGCCAGCAACGGCGGCAGTGCGATTACCGGCTATCAGGTATCCAGCAATAACGGTAGTAGTTGGGTAAGCGCATCCAGCGCAACCGGCCACACCTTTACCGGCCTGGACAATGACACCGCATATACCTTCAGGGTTCGTGCGGTGAACGCCATCGGCAACGGCGCAGAGGCGACTGACACCGCCACTCCAACGGCGGCTCTCAGTGCCACCGTCCCCGGTGCGCCGCAGAACTTCACCGCCACAGCAGGCGACACACTCGTCACCCTTGCGTGGGATCCTCCTGCCAGCGATGGCGGCAGTACGATTATCAGATATGAAGTATCCAGCACTAACGGCGCCGATTGGATCACCGCATCCAGCACTACCGGCCATCAGTTTGTCGGTTTGAACAACGGCATCGAATTCACCTTTAAAGTCCGCGCAGTGAACGCCATCGGCAACGGCGCAGAAGCTACAGACACTGCGACACCGACCGCCGCGACCTGCTCACACAATTGGAGTGCATGGACATTAACAAGCCCGATTACCTCGATAGATACTGTTCAGGAAACCAGAACCTGCACATTATGTTCGGAGCCTGACCAAAGAAATATAACAATGGCAGCGTATCTGGCAAGTCTACCCGAAAATACTGCGGCAACACCGTATACTTTTGTGGTAAATATAGGCGAATTTCATTGGCAGTCATGGACGTTTGGGCAAGCTCTCTTTGAAAACAAGGACAAATTTGTCTGCTTTGATATGTCCGGCAGTACATTTTCCGAATTTTATGCTTATGCTTTTAGTAATGGTACCAATCTTACCGGTATAACAATGCCGGCTACTATTACTACTATTGGTACTGATGCTTTTAGAAATTGCCCCCTTCTTACCAGCATCACCTTACCGGCAAATATTACTACTATTGGCACTGGAGTTTTTAGAAATTGCACTGGTCTTACCAGTATTACTTTACCGGCAAGCATTAACAGCATTGGGGACACGGCTTTTGATGGTTGTACAAACCTTAGCAGCGTAACTTTTGATGGTACTATTCCTTCAGCTAACTTTAATGTCACCTCCCCGTTCCCCGGTGACTTGCGTGAAAAATTTTATGCAACGAATACAGCTAACGGAACACCTGGATTATACACAAGAATACTCCCCAGCACAGTATGGACAGCTCCCATCCCTATAGACTTTACACTTACACCAGATGTTGTTACAGTCAATGACGACAATCTAATACGAACTGTTGAGGTTAGCGGAACTGCAACAGGCGATATCACATTGGATACGTCTGATCTACCAAATGAAGTTACGGCGATAGTCAGCGGAACGACTATCACCATTACAGGTGTTCGCCCGGCAACAGAGGTGCCGCCTGTTACCGGAACTTTCGATCTTGGAGTAACACGCGAGGGTGTTATACATAATATTGCCGTAACAGTCAACCTTACAACAACATGGGTACCTCCAGCAATGGAATACATCATCACCGGCAGCGGCACGGCATTTACGGCAACCAGAGGCGGCACAACGGTGACTAATGCGAATGGCGTAACAATCGCTAACGTAATAACCGCCATTAGAGCCGATGCCGCTGGTAATGATTGTTCTATACAGTTTGGTAATGGTACTGATGTATTAAATATTGGCGCAGTAAACGTATCTTTTAATACAACTGGCGCTACATGGGGAAAAATTACACTGCTGGGTAGTATAACCTCGAATTCAGCTATGGCGAATCCCACTATAGCGATTTTAAATGATGTAAATGTAGACAGCAAGGCAAATATTACAAACACCAATATGTCCGGTGCCGCATTTGGAAATGGTGTTAACAATTCTGCTGCCATGATAACCATAAGCGGAGGAACAATTACATCAGCAAGCAGCGCGGCAACAATTCGCGCTTCTTTTAATACATTAACCATATCCGGCGGAACAGTGAGCAATACTCATGCCGCAGGTCATGCGATAGTGAATAATTCTTCCGGCGCAGTCGGCACAGTTACTATCAGCGGCGGTACAGTATCGTCAAATGGCTTTGCTCTGGAATCTTACGCTGCAGCTGCTCAGCATGTGTTAAGCGGTAACCCTGCGATAACAGGCAGAATAAGAACCGCACCGGGCATGTTGAGCGTAAATGCCGGTTTTGCACCACAAGCAGGCAGAACCTACACGCTTGATTTTGAGACTTATACGGCAAACATGATAGCGGTTACTGGCGGCGGAAGTCCAAGCCGTCTGGCTAACTTTGCGTTGCATAATGTAGCGGCACTCTGGGGATTACAGGTAAGCGGTGCTAATCTAACGATACAGTCACTCTTTACACCGGTAACAAATATAACCGGCGTACCAACAACAGCAACAGGAGCAATGCCTTTGACCCTGACCGGTACAGTTGTTCCGGCAACCGCCACTAACAGCACAATTAGCTGGAGCGTGGTAACAGCAGGAACCACTGGTGCAAGCATTGCTACAGGTACCAACATCCTGAATACCACAGCAGCAGGAACAGCGACAGTAAGAGCAACCATAACCAACGGCAGGTCTACTACAGAGAACTATACCCAGGACTTCACCATAACCGTCAGCGCGCCTCTGCCGTTTAACTATGTCATCACAGGCGGTCCTACAACATTTACGGCAACCAGAGGCACCTTCACCATAGGAACAGCCAACACAACATTAGCGAATGTAATTACCGCGATAAGAACCAATGCCAACGGCGCAAACTGCGAGATACAGTTCGGCTCAGGCGGCACTAACGTATTGAATATCGGTACAGGGACAGCTGATTTTAACACCACCGGCGGTACCTGGGGAGCAATCACCCTTCGCGGCAGGTTAACTTCGGCAATTACAGGAAATAGCAGCTCATTAAATCTTAATAGTCAACATTTAACCGTAACAAGCACAGCTGACATAGCGAATACCGGCGGTGGCATAGCTATTCGATCCGCCTCTAATTCGTTAACCATCAGCGGCGGTAGAGTTGAAGCAACAACCAACTGCGCGATTCTTACTTTTGGAAATAACCCCCCCGAAGGCGGTGGCGGTGGCAGACTTGTTATATCAGGAACAGCAATGGTTACTTCGGCGGTACCTCGTCAAGGTGCTAACCAAGGAACAATTGGACAAGGAACCGGCGTATATTGGAACGGTGTAGTTAATGTAGAAATAAACGGCGGTACAGTACAAAACACCGGAGCTGGTCATGGAATTTATGTCTACTCTCCCGTGACCGTTAGCGGCGGAACTATTACCTCAGTAAACAGTACTGCGCTTTTAGTCGACGCCAATATCACCATCAGCGGCGGAACAATTACAATTACAGATCCAGATTCCTCGCATTATGCGGTGTCTAATATAAGTAATAGTTTTGTAGGGAGAATTTTCTTAAGCGGTAATCCTACCATTAATGGTGAAATATTTGTCCGTAATAACCAAAACCTACAAGTTAACGCTGCTGCTTTTAACCCCAGTGCCGGCAAAGTCTATACGCTCTTCATACCGGATTCAATTCCATCTATCTCTCCAGGTTATACAACTGCTTCAATAGTAGTAAACAACGGCGGCAATCCAAATCGTTTAGCTTTCTTTACCGCGAATAGACCGCTGGTTAGAGAGCCTTTGTACGCTCAGTTGTCGGATCACCTCTGTGTCAGGGATTAGTGTTTAACTAACAGCGAGCAATGAGGAGACGTTTGTTTCCTCATTGCTTCCGTATACCAAAAAAAAGGGAAGAACAGCAAGCTCCTGCTTTTCTTCCCTTTTCTCATTTTTAATCCCCAACCCATTCCTTAAACTTCCAAAAAGCATAAAGCGGTATTATTCTGGGTGTCATTTCGTCAAGCGATGTTACCACCGATTTTTCGGGATTGAATTTTCTGCAGTATTCTGTTATCGAGCGGGCATGCTTTGCCGATCCTGATTTAACTTCAATGGGAATGATATACTTTTCGTCATCTTGTACAATAAAATCTACTTCTGCTTTGGCGGAACCTTCTGCCGTCCAATAATACAAATCTTTATCTCTTATTTTGCCGTACATCATTTTAAGTTCACTGGCAACGAAATTTTCCGCCATTGCACCCTTGAATTCCTTGTATGCAGGCGTATCGTCAAAGAGAATGGAAGCCGGTAAATCCGCGTGCCTC
>WQXQ01000080.1 GCA_009784775.1 Treponema sp. | reverse complement strand
TGGGAAATTAGGGTTTTATTACGATTTTTTACCGGTGTGTAGTAGACACGGTGATATAGGTCTCTATGATATAATTGAGCCCGATACCCGATACCCGATACCCGATACCCGATACCCGATACCAAGGGGGGAATCTGTCTATTTGTGGCGGATCTTTCGCTCATTGGGGCTATCTTACAGGTTTCAAACGAAAGTTTCAATGGGCGGGGTTAAATATTCGTAATTTTTACTTCCAGGTCGAACCCCCTGCGGGCGGTTACGGTGCAGGGAACAATATCGCCGGCTTGTAGCTCCTGGCCTTCGCTTATAACCACTGCGGCGCCGTCGACTTCGGGGGCGTGGCAGTAGAGGCGGCCAAGCCAGAGATTTTCATCTTCACCCTTGTTGGTGAATTGTTCCTCCAGCAGAACATCAAGGGTTTGACCCGTAAAGCGATCTATATTTTGTTCCGTTATGGGAATTTGCCGCTTTTCAATTTCCTGCCGCCGGTGTGCGGCAATTTTGGGGGAAACCCTTCCTTTCATGGCATATGCGGGCGTGTCTTCCTCGCGGGAATAGCAAAAACAGCCAAGCCAGTCCGGGCGGAGCTTTTCCTGAAAATCCAGCAATGCGGCAAAATCGGCGTCCGTTTCACCGGGAAAGCCCAGCAGAAACGTTGTGCGAATAACGGCTGCGGGAATACGCCCGCGGATAGTTGCAACTAATGTGAGATATTGTTCTGCCGTACCGCGCCGGTTCATTGCGGCAAGAATTGTGTGCGAGCCATGCTGAAACGGAATATCAAAATAGGGAAGAAAACGCCGGTCACGCTCCATTAAATCAAGAATGGCCAGGGGGAAATGGTCAGGGTGCATATACAATAGCCGCACCCAAAAATTGCCTGTTAGCCCCGCAATGGCATTGAGCAATTCCGGCAAACCGCTATGGTCAGAACGGTATGCGCTAATATCCTGTCCAATAATGCACAATTCCCGTATACCCCTTGCCAACAGCCCCTTACACTCCTCCACAATATCCGCTACCGTACGGCAGCGCAGCGGCCCGCGTATCAGCGGAATGGCGCAGTACGAGCAGCAATTGTCACAGCCCTCACTAATTTTCACATAAGCCGACCCCGGCAACGAAAGCAAAGGCCGCGAGGCAGTTAAAATCGGTGGAATAAACCACGAACTACACGAACTACACGAACTACACGAACTTGCACTTTGATTTTCTTCAATTGTTCGTGTTGGTTTGTGTTGGTTCGTGGTAAAATATGCTTTTTCAACTATCCGGGATATGTCCTCTACGCCGAAGAGGGCGTCGGCTTCGGGCAGGGATTCGGCAAGTTCTTTCGCGTAACGCTGGGCAAGGCAGCCTGCCAGCAAAATTTTTGTATGGGGGTACAGCTTACGCCAGCCCAAAACCGCATTGATCGATTCCTGTTTGGCGCTTTCGATAAATCCGCATGAATTCACAATGACAAGATCGGCATCCGCCGCATCCGGCACAGACGACCAGCCTGCGTCATTGAGATACAGCATCATGTTTTCGGCATCAACCTGATTTTTTACACAGCCGAAAGGATCTACATAATAACGCAATTAGGTCTCAAGACGAGCAACTATCAGGCGGAAACGATTGTCTTCATCCCGTACCCACCGTATATCCGCCACCACTACTTCGCCCGCATTGCCAATTTCAACAGGCACGGTTCTGCCGCCGCCAATCACCTGAAATTTTGCCGCTTGCGCATTGGATACCCAAATGCGTATGCCGTTCTGGGCCTGAATATTCAATTCATCCGTTCGCTGGAAATAACGCTCATTCCGCTCACGCCGATCACGCTCCATTAAAATTTCCCACCGGAACATACAATAACCCTGAAAACTGGACTGCAATGTAAAATGATACGGGTTTGGCGAAGTAAAGATCACGGTAGAAACGGACTGTCCGGTAATGGCGGTCATTTCAGCAGGTATCGTTTCCACAACTGCGGCAAGCGAAGACAGCAGCTCAAAACGAAGCAATACTCCCATATCCGCATTGTTTTTCGCATAGTCTATGGCGCTTATGCGAAGGCTGTTCATACCGTTATTATCAAGGTCTACATTCGCTTCCTGACTTAAATCAAGAATCACCGATCCGCCCGGCGTATGAATGGTTACCGCCTCTCCTAAATGCAATAATTCCAGTTTAATATGATCCGCAGCGGAAGATTCCGAAACAACGGGAATCAGAATCGAATCGCCCTTGTAAAAACGATGTTCAAAGTTATCTCCGCTCATGGTATACGCAACCGGAACTTTGGGAGCCGGCGCATCGGCCTTTGGAACTTTGGGGCGGGCTGCCAGAGAAAAAATGCCAATGCAAATTCCGGTAGTTGCCAAAACAATTGCCGCGATAACGGCGATTTTCGGCAGCAGCGAAGGCGGCCTTAAAAGCTGTTCTACCGGAATAGGCTGCTCCTGCAATTTAAGCGCGCGGTACAGTGAAAGGAGTTCCTTTACATCAAGGGCAAGATAGCTGCCGTAATTTCTTAAAAACCCGGTAATATAGGTTTCACCGGGAAAGCCGGAAAAATCTTCATTTTCAAGCGCTTGCAGATACCGCATGGAAATTTTGGTATCCTTGCTTGCCTGATCAAGATCCACATCTTTGCCCTCGCGGGCTGTCTTTAATTTTCCACCTAAAGATTTCATCATTCCCTCACCAGTCTAATCCGCTTCCCTGAACAGGAAATTATTTATATTGTTGGCAGATGCCGGAGAATCATAAATAAAACGCATTTCAGGTATCCCCACATTGGGCCTGATATTAAGAAAATCAAACCGAACCTGACCATCGGCAATAGTTCGCCCCTCAATACGGCGGATTAACCGGGTATCGGGATTGATATTCAAAATAATCTCCCTAAAACCTTCCGATATGTTTCGCCGGGCAAGCCGGAGTTTTACCACCCGTTCCTGCGAGTTGTCTTCCAGGGCCACCGGCTCAGGACCGGTAACAAAGGACGGCACATAATTACGCCTTAATAAATTGAGGCCCTGAGCGCTTGCCAGCGAAGCCCCGGAAGCCGGGCGGCGGCTTGGAGTAACGCTTTGATTAAGCGTTGCGCGGTATTCGGGCAAATACACCGTTAACATTTCTCCGTTAAACACAATAACCTGATCCGCAGGCCTGGAAAAATCTATTCTGAGAAAAGACGGAGCAAGATAACTTATATTACCGGTCATTTCATTGTTGCCCGAACGTATAATAACATTGGCTTCATAATCCCTTATGGTGCCATAGCGCTCCGAAACCATCTCCAGATAGCGTTCTGCCGTGATAATTTCCTGGGAGATTACCGGAAAAACCGCCAAAACGGGAAAAATCAATAGAAAAAACCTCAATTTCACAGGCTACCTCTGTCTATATAGTAATCAAAATAGAGGTATTGTACAAGTGGGGGAAATTAAGAGTTTTCACAAACGAGAGAATAGTACGTTCTTCCTCATAGTTCGTGTAGTTTGTGTGGTTTGCGGCAGGATCTCCTGAAAAAGCTATTAAATAACAAACATTTTTCGGAAGACAATCACAAAAAAAACCGCCAGCGACAAGATTGTCACTATTGATTATTTGTACAAATTGCATAAAACACAGAGAATGATAGTAGTACCATGAAAGAAGTTATAAATGAAAATTATGTTCGCCTCCTGGTTAGCAAAAATTTGAAGCGACTTAGGGCCCTCCAAAACATTTCGCAGTTAGGTCTTGCGCTTAACGCCGGGCTTACCCACAATTTTATCAATGATATTGAAAATTGCAAGAAAGGGATTTCCGCCAAAACCCTTGCAAAACTTTCTGTTGCGCTCAAAGTAGAACCGCATCAATTTTTTCTTCCCGAAGATATGTCAAGCAACAAGATGCTGATTTACGTACACGACTTTAATGATTCACTCCAGAAAGTTGTCAAGGAACTGACGGAGCAGTATCTTCCGTCATCAGAAGTTTAAATTCCTTTTCATCCAGGGTTTCCTTTTCCAGCAGCAAGCCGGCGATTTTGTTTAATAGAGGACGGTTCTCGTGCAATTGTGCCTTTACGCCGGCATAACGCAGATCTACCATGCGGGCAATTTCCTCATCAATGTATTGCTGGGTCGCTTCTGAATATTCGCGGTGCAATACCGGTTCGTGGAATTGCTGACCGCCCAGCATCCCTGCGCCGCGCTGAGTAAGGGCAATATTCCTGAAACGTTCGCTCATGCCGTAGTCGGTAATCATGCGGCGGGCAATATCCGTGGCCTTGGTAAGATCGTTCGCGGCACCCGTGGAAATTTTTGCAAAGACCAGTTCTTCGGCGGCGCGTCCTCCCAGCAGTACGTCAATTTTGCCCAGCAGTTCTTCTTCGGTCATCAGGTAGCGATCTTCCACAGGCATTTGCAGAGTGTAGCCCAGCGCGCCAAAACCCCTGGGCACAATCGAGATTTTTTGTACGGGATCGGAGCCGGGAGTAAAAGCGGCGATCATGGCGTGACCGGTTTCGTGGAACGCGACAATACGCCGCTCCTCCGGTGAAATAACCCGCGTTTTTTTCTGCAAGCCGGCAACCGTTTTTTCGATAGCCTCCGAAAAATCCTGCTGCGAAACCAGTGTCCTGCCCGCCCGAACTGCCAGCAGCGCCGCCTCGTTGACAATGTTGGCAAGGTCGGCGCCGGCAAAACCGGAAGTGCTGCGGGCAACCGCCGCCAAATCCACCGAAGTATCCAGTTTTACCGGCTTGGCATGAATATGCAAAATCGCTTCACGGCCTTTCAGATCGGGCCGGTCAACCAGCACCTGCCGGTCAAAGCGGCCGGGCCGGAGCAAAGCCGGGTCAAGCACATCGGGCCGGTTGGTTGCCGCCAGAATGATAAGGCCGCTGGTCGCGTCAAAACCGTCCATCTCTACCAGCAGTTGGTTCAGCGTCTGCTCGCGCTCGTCATTGCCCCCGGCAATATTGTTAATGCGGCTTTTGCCAATTGCATCTAACTCATCAATAAAAATAATGCAGGGGGCCTTATCCCGCGCCTGCTTGAACAGGTCCCGCACCCGCGCCGCGCCAACACCGACAAACATCTCCACAAAATCCGCGCCGCTCATGCGGAAAAAAGAAACGCCTGCCTCACCGGCAACGGCGCGGGCCAGCAGGGTTTTACCGGTTCCCGGCGGCCCTACCAGCAGCACACCCTTGGGTATCTTGCCGCCAATGTCGGTATACTTGCGGGGGTTTTTCAAAAAATCGACAACTTCAACCAATTCTTCCTTGGCTTCATCCACCCCGGCAACATCGTTAAACCGGGTGGCAATGTCTCCTTCGGCAACAATAACCGCGCGGTTCTGCCCCACCGAAAGGACATTGCTGCCCATATTGCCCAAACGCTTCATCAAAAAACGCCAAATAAGCAAAAAGAATGCAATCGGCAGCACCCAGCTAAAAAGAATATTAAGAATGGCGCTCCCCTCACGGGAAACCGCAAAATAGGCCACACCTTTTTCATCCATTAGTTTGATAAGTTCCGGATCATTAATGGGAACGGTACGGTATACCCTGTCCTGAACCGGCATATACGAGCTGCGGAATGATGTTCGTCCCGTATCTCTTCGTAAATCAAGCGTGGTATACCCCGTAAAATAGGAATCGGTTATTTCAACCCGTTTAATCTCGCCTGAGCTAATTCTGGCTTTAAATTCGGAAAAATCGATCGGCGCATTGACCTTACTGAGAAACACATAATTAAAAAGGCTCATGCCAATAATAAGCACCACAATATAAATGATTAAAAATTTCCAGCCGCCAAAGTGCTTAAAATCAGGCAATCGGGGACCGCCAAAGGGAAACTGCGGCCCTCCCCCCTTATTTTTATCGCTCATACCTTTATACTAACACCCCCTCCCAAAAAAAACTAGGGATTTTATTCGAATTTTCTCACGCAAAGGCACAAAGTTTCACGGAGACACAGAGGAGTTGAAATTACGCAGTACTCTCCGTGTCCTTGTGTCCCCCGTGCCTCCGTGTGAAAAAATGGCGAAAAATTCCGTCTTGTCTTTTTTGCCGTTTTTGTTTTATACTTTTTGCACAGGAGTACCAGTGATAACCGTTACCGATCTAAGCCTTAGTTATGGGGAGCGTACGCTCTTCAAAGATGTAAACCTCAAATTCACGCCCGGCAATTGTTACGGGATAATCGGCGCAAACGGGGCAGGAAAATCAACCTTCCTCAAAATACTTGCCGGCGAAACCGAACACGACAAAGGCAGCATTTCTTTTGGCAAAGACCTGCGCATGGCCGTTCTTACACAGGATCACTTTGCCTTTGAAAAATACCCGGCGCTGGAAACAGTCATCATGGGTTTTTCAAAACTGTACAGAATCCAAAAAGAACGTGAAATAATGTACGCAAAAGAAGATTTTTCAGAAGAAGACGGCATAAGAGCCAGCGAACTGGAGGCGGATTTTGCCGAACTGGGCGGATGGGAAGCGGAAGCTCAGGCAGGCCAGCTTCTTTCCGGCCTTGGCCTAGACGAGGAAGACCACGGCAGGCTGATGGCAGAGCTGGACGAGTCAAAAAAAGTGCGGGTACTGCTGGCGCAGGCGCTGTTCGGCAATCCCGATATTCTGCTGCTGGACGAGCCCACCAACGGCCTGGATCTTGAATCGATATCCTGGCTTGAAGAATTCCTTATTGAATTTCCCAATACAGTGATCGTGGTTTCCCACGACCGTCACTTCCTGAATGCAGTCTGTACCCATGTCTGCGATATCGATTACGGCAGAATTACCCCCTATTCGGGAAACTACGATTTTTGGTATCAGATGAGTCAGATCCTCCAGCGTCAGGCGCGGGATCAATTGAAAAAACGGGAAGACAAAGCGCGGGAACTGAAAGAATTTATCCAGCGCTTTTCATCCAATGCCAGCAAGGCCCGTCAGGCAACCAGCCGCAAAAAAGTACTGGAAAAACTCGACCTTGAAAATGTGCCGGTCACCAGCCGTAAATTCCCCTACGTTGGCTTTAAGCCCGAACGGGAAATCGGCAACAATGTGCTGCAGGTAGCAAACCTCAATTATACGTTTGAGGGAACATTGCTGCTGAATAATTTTTCGCTCACCGTACATAAAGGTGACAAAATCGCCTTTGTCGGAAGTGAACACGCCTCAAAATCAGCGCTATTTGACATTATCGCCGGCGAAAAAAAAGCCATACATGGCGAATGTTCCTGGGGCCAAACCACCACCTTTTCCTACTTTCCCAGGGAAAATTCCGCCTTTTTCAATTCGACCCTTTCCATTACCGACTGGCTCAAGCAATATTCATCGGATGAGGATGACACCTATGTCCGCAGCTTTCTGGGCCGTATGCTCTTTTCCGGCGACGAGGCATTAAAGCCGGTCAATGTCCTGAGCGGCGGCGAAAAGGTCCGCTGTATGCTCTCCAAAATGATGCTTTCGGGGGCAAATATCCTGATTCTTGACGAGCCGACCAACCACCTTGACCTTGAGGCAATTACCGCCCTCAATGACGGACTCATTGCCTTCCCCGGCGTTATCATGTTTAACTCACATGACCACGAATTCATCAATTCTATCGCCAACCGCATCATTGAAATTCTGCCCCAGGGCAAAACCACGGCCAATAGCCCCGATTCATACATCGACCGCAGGATGGTTTTTGACGATTACCTTAGGGATAGCGCGGTAAAACAACTACGGAGCGCCGCATACAACCAGGCAGAACGGCTGCGAATTTAGAAGATTATACGCAAAAACAGCCCTATTCCCCCGATTCGGCTCTTGCGCATTTCCCGATTTTCATGTATACTTTGTAATGAATAGACAAGACTTTGGAGGATGATATGAAAAAGCTCATTATAGTCGCTGTTTTTGCAGCGATTCTCGTTACCGGGGTACCGGTTTTTGCTCAGGAAACCGGACATGCGTCCGATTTTTACTATGTGAATATAAGCCTGGAAAAAATTTACCCTCATCGGGCCGGTTATGCAGTCCAGTATAGCACGGGCGTCAGGCAGTTAGCCACAGCCTATCTACCCATAGAGTGGTTTTCAGGCACAGCAAGCAAAGCGGAAATTGTTCCCCTTCCAAAGGGCAATACATGGCCTTCAATGACCGTATACTACAGAGACGGTAAATTCAGCCATGCGCGGCTGTATGTGCATCGCTGGGCTTCCCATCAAACCTGGGGAACTGTTCCGCAAAATGCCAAGGTTGACGGCCATTTTGACGACACCGATGATCTTAAACTCGTTTTTTAATTAGCACCATTTTTTAATTTTTTACACGGAGCTGCCATGCGCGGCTCCGTTTTTTTTTCTCTTCATATATTTTATTCTTTCACCCGACAAAGAACAAAACAAAATATGTAAAAAATATTTTTTACATATTACAGATATCATTACCAATCGGACAAATTCATAAAACTTTTTCCTGTAGACCGATACAAAATTCAGGAGAAAGTATGCAATATCAAACTTCACTTAATGAACTGTACGCAGGTTACACGGCTGGTTGGCTAAAAAAAGAAAAAATCGAAGCTGCCATTTTCAAAATGATTCAGGAAAACATTCATTGTGTCCGTCATTATAACTGGAGCAAAGAAGACTGCGATGATTATATTTCATGGCTTTATCTGCGCATCGGCCGGGCGATTGAAAACTATCAGGAAAACGGATCAACTTTTGAAACCTATATCGGATCCATGATCCGGCTGGCGGCAAAGGAATACCGTTTGCGTCAGGTTCGCAGCTATGCCGAAGAATCCGCGGCATGGGTTACCCAGATTCCCGAAATGTATGTCCACGAAAAAGAACCGGAATACCTTGAACACATTACGGAGGAAGAAAAAGAACCGGTAAAACTGAAAAACCCCCGCCAGATGTTAATATTGATTCTAAAATGCTGCAATCATGTTTCGGCAGATTTTTTGGAAATGGTTTCACCCCATCTGGGAATTGCTCCGGAAACACTGCAAAACATGGTCAATTATTTAATAGAACGAAGACAAAAGCGGGAAAATGAAGTTACCTTGCTGCGCGAAAAAGCGAACCGTCAGTTATACCACTGCATTCTTTGTGAACAGGATATACAGTCCATGATAGAAGGCAGCCGTACCACCCAACAACTGCAGGAACAACTTGAACGAAGGCGAAGCAGACTGAATAAAACCAGAAAACGGCTTGCGGTGAAACGCCTTGATCCTTCAAATGCCCAGATTGCCAATGTCCTTGGCATTTCAAAAGGCACTGTCGACTCGGCTCTATACAACCTCAGAAAACGCTGGAACAGGGAACAAACCAAACAGGCCGCACTCCACTCGTGACCAGCGCCTGTTTTTACCCTTGTAATTTGCTATACACAGGGTATTATTACCCTTATATCTTAGTAAAAACAGAGTATTATTACCTTTATATTTTGATGAAAATAGGATATTATTACCCTTATATTTTGCTATTTTTGCTTGTTTTTACCTTGATATTTTGATGAAAACAGAGTATTATTACCTTTATATTTTGATATTTTTGTCTGTTTTTACCTTGATATTTTGATAAAAACAGAGTATTATTACCCTTATAATTTGTCGTTCAGAGGTTATGAAAATGGGCTATTTTAAAAGAAATATTGACGCTGTTCTGGCTGCCTGGGCTCAGGGAAATAGCAGAAAACCCCTTCTGCTTCGTGGAATGCGGCAGATTGGTAAAACATCTGCGATCAGGGCGCTGGGAAAGCAGTTTAAGCACTATGTAGAAATAAACTTTGATGACGATACCGAAGCAGGCAGCTTTTTTAAAATGAACCTTGAACCGGCTGAATTGTGTAATCGTCTTTCTCTGTATGTTCGTACTCCGATTGTACCCGGGGAAACACTTCTTTTTTTTGACGAAATTCAAAGCTGTACCGAAGCCATAAAATCGCTCCGTTATTTTTATGAAAAATACCCCAAACAGCATATCATTGCCGCAGGTTCGCTTTTAGAGTTTGCGCTTTGCGAAATTCCGTCATTTGGCGTTGGCAGGATTCATTCGGAATATATGTACCCGTTTTCATTTTATGAATTTTTAGATGCCCTGGGTGAAGATGTTTTATCCCATGCCTGCCGGAATGCTCAACCTGATAAACCATTGCCCGATCCTGTTCATAAACAACTGCTGGACCGTCTAAAAATATTCATGCTCATCGGCGGTATGCCGGAATCTGTCGCACATTATGCACAGACAAGAGAGTTGATTGGCAGTCAAAAAATACTGGAAGATATTATTTCCACTTTCAGGGATGATTTTTCCAAATATAGAAAAAACATGAGTACCCTTGTATTAAACGAAGTATTTGAATCAGTGATGCATCAGGTACATGGAAAATTTATGTATGAGCGGGCAGCGGTAGAGACTGGAAATGCCAGGGTTAAACAAGCGCTTGAGTTACTCATTATGGCAGGAGTGGCTATTCCGGTAACTCATACTGCCGCTAACGGTATTCCCCTGGGAGCCGAGATTAACCACAAATACAGACGGATCATTCCATGCGATACCGGTATTTTTCTGCATATACTTGGCATTGACAAGTCGCACATATTGTTGTCAGATGATTTTAAGACCGTTAATCAGGGATCGTTGGCCGAAATATTTGCCGGTCTTGAATTGCTTAAAACCGGCAATACGCATGCACGCAGGCAATTGTATTGCTGGATCAGGGAAAAAGCCCAAAGCAGCGCGCAAATTGACTATCTGATCCAGCGCGGCTCCGACATTATTCCAATTGAAGTTAAATCCGGCACACAGGGCGGCATGAAAAGCCTCAATATTTTCATGGCAGAAAAAAACATTAAACGGGGGATTAGAACATCGCTGGAAAACTTTGCGCAAAAAGAAAATTTTGATATTTATCCGTTGTATGCTATCTCGAATCTATATTCCAGATAAGTTATTTGGTTAAGAATTGTCAAAATACCGCTGGATGGCAAACGATGAAAAGCCTTCTCCTTTAAGCTGGTATCGCAGGGCGGAACGGTCCAGGCTTTTTGTCCGGGATTGTTTTTGCATGAAACCTTCCAGAAGCTGCTGTTCCGTTTCATCGTCAAGGGCTTCTTTCAGGGCGGTTTCTGCGGCATGGCGTTCAACACGGGCGCGGAGCGCGGCAAGCAGGCGCCGGGGGCTTGCAGTTTGCTGCGCCTTCCCTTGAAGGCAGCTAAGGCGTGACTCCAGCCAGAGCCGGGCATAGCGGTGGTCGTCCAAAAGGCCTGTTTCGCACAGGCGCGTTATGACGGCGCGGGCGCAGGCCGTATCGTGCCCGCGTTTTTCCAGCTTGCGGGAAAGGCCAAACACCGTTTGTTCGGCGCGGGTTATGAGCTGCAATGCCGCCTTTTCCGCCCGCAAACAGGCCGAGGCAAAGCGAAACGCTTCTTCCTCGGCCTGCGTTATCGCAAGGCCTTCAATACCGGGACTGTAACGATTTTCATCAATAATTGGAGGCAGGTAGGAAATATTAAACGAAAAACAGGAGCCATCAGACAGGGCTATACGCCGCACATCCTCAGTGGCCCCCGCCTTTATCGAAACAATAGTCATTTTTTACTATATATTCCCATTTTTTCACGCAAAGGCGCAAAGACACGAAGCTCGCAAAGATTAAGAAAGGTGGGTAACAGCGTATTAAGCAATAACACAGCTTCCCACTATTCTTTTCCTTTGCGTCCTCAGCGATCTTAGCGCCTCTGCGTGATAAAACCCGAATAATTTTTTTATCTTTTGGAGAACTGGAAGCGGCGGCGGGCTCCGCAACGGCCGTATTTTTTCCGTTCAACCATACGGGAGTCGCGGGTAAGATAACCGTTGCTCCGCAGACTGACATAATTGCCCTGATCCACTTGACACAGAGCACGGGCAAGACCATGACGGCAAGCGCCGGCCTGACCGTTGCTCCCTCCGCCATAGACATTGATCAAAACATCAAACTTACCTTCATTGGCTGTTACCACCAGGGGTTGCAGGACCATATTGGAATGTTCGCCCTGAGGGAAAT
>WQXQ01000079.1 GCA_009784775.1 Treponema sp. | reverse complement strand
TCAACGGAAAGGGGGCATTGCGTATCGGCATGGGGATGATATCCCGCGGCGAAATGGTCCTTATTCTGGCCAGTATTGGCCTTGCATCGGGGATTCTCAACGAGCAACTCTTTGCCGTTATCATCCTGATGACACTGGTTACGACTCTGGCAGCCCCGCCCCTTATGAGCGCAACATTCAAAATTGCCGGTACCGGCACCCGTAAAGCGGCCAGGGGTGATAACATCACCTCGGCAACCTGGGAATTTTCTTCCGAAGAAATTGCCGGTATGGTGATTGACACCCTGCTGAAGGATCTGCATAACGAAGGTTTTTATATTCAGGCGATGAGCATTGACGAAGGGCTGTCGCAGGCCCGAAAAGGCGATATTTCCCTTTTTATCAAAGAGAACGGAAAGGTGGTTACTATTGACGCCTTTGAGTCCGATATGCCTTTTGTCAAAACTGCCGTTTATGAAGTGATTGTAGAATTGTATGAGGCGATTCATCAACTCAAGCAATCGGCGGATCCCCATGCCATGAAAAAAGAACTTTTGGAAATGGAAGATGAAAGTCACCGGTCATTGCTTTCGTATATTAACCCCGAATGTACGGTTCTTGACCTGCAGGGTGAAACGAAAGAAGCCATTATTGTCGAGTTGGTGGATATATTGGCTGCCCGCGGCAAACTGTGTGATCGGGATGCCGTACTGCGGGATGTATGGGAGCGGGAAAAGACCATGAATACCGGTATGGAACATGGGATTGCCCTGCCTCATGCCAAAACCGACGGCGTTGACGATCTGGTAGTGGCGGTGGGCATTAAAAAAGCCGGCGTGGACTTTGGGGCAATGGACGGAGAAAAATCCCGTATTTTCATTCTGATGATTTCTCCCAAAAAAGCCGAAGTGCCGTATCTTGAGTTTCTTGCTGCCATTAGCTCGGCATTACATGACGAAGTTGCCCGGGAGGCGGTGATCAACGCGCCTTCCCCGGAAATGGCGGTAACGCTTTTGCGTGAAGGGAAGTGAGGAATTATCCCTTGACACTCAATCGCCCTATTCGCTAGTATACAATAACACGGACCGCTAGCTCAGCTGGTAGAGCAGCAGACTCTTAATCTGCGGGTCGGAAGTTCGATCCTTCCGCGGTTCAAACATGAAACGCCTATCCATGCCGGTAAAAATACACCCAGCGGTGATTGCGGTGTGGGCGGCAGTAGTCGCAGCGGCGCATATCATTCCGGCAATACCCATGCTTGGCACAGGAAGCACTTTCTCGCTTGCTACCGCGCTGTCACCTCTTTCGGGAATACTGTTTGGCCCCATTGCCGGAGCGCTCTGTTCCGCCGCCGGTGGTTTTATCGGCAGTCTGGTTGCCCCGCACACTGCGTGGATGGGCCTGGGAACCTTTATCATTGGAACGACAACGGCCTTTACCGCCGGCTGCATTGCCTGGGGCGGCTGGCCGCTCATTACTCTGAACGCAAGAGGCAGTTTGATTGTCAATGGCGGCATAATCGTGTATTTGATTGGTACGGTACTGTGGTTCAGCCAGGAGACCGGACGTAGCCTTCTCCTTTTTCCTCTGGTGTACTACGGCGCGGGTTTTGCCGCCTTAATTGCAGGCAGTATTGTTGCCGGCAGAATTCTGACCGGAACCAACAAAGTCCTTAAGCTGCTTGTTCTTTGGCTCTGCGCTTTTGGCGGCATGATAGGCGGCGCAACTATCGGAAACTTTTTTTCGCTGATACTGTACCAACTGCCAAGGGAAACATGGCTGTATCTGACTGTAGCGGCCCCTCTGGAACGAATCATTTTTTCTTTGGCAACCGCGCTCATAGGAGCGCCGCTGCTCGCCGGCCTCCCCAAAATCGGCATCTTCGCCGGCCCGCAAGGAGAGTAATCAGTCGTTGAGGCCTTTGATGCGTTCCATGTGTCCGCGGTAAAAGGCATTTGAGCCTTTGCGGCGATCAATTTCGCGCTGCATTTTTAGCCGCACCGCTTCGGCAAATTCCTTGATCGATTCTGAAGTAATTTCACCTTTGTCATCCCGCCGGACATAGTTGGCCGGGTATTCAGGCTCCAGTACCACCAATGTTTCAAGCGGCAGCGAGCGGCCCCAAAACGACCAGGGCTTGAACGGCCCGTTGGAAAAAACCGTCACCAGCGGCAATACCGGAATATCCAGTTCGGCGGCAATTCTAAACGCGCCGGAATGAAATTCCCTTATATGCTGACTGTACAAATAACATTCACCTTCGGGATAAAAGTGCAGGTAACGGCGGTATCGAAAAGCCCGTTCACAAATAGCAAGCAGTTTCTGGTATCCGGTTCTGCCTCGGGGAATGGGAACGCCACCCAAAAGCCGGGTAAATGTTCCCAGAACAGGAAATTCAACGGTAGCTTCCAGCAAGGTCTGAAAGATCAGCCGGGGCAGCGGAAGGCCGGCGATTTTTACCGGATCAAGAAAGGTGGTATGGTTTGAAACGGTAATAGCCCGGCGTATAGGGGAGAGCCGCCAACGGTGTTTATACCTTGTACCATGCTGTATACCATTAAACAGCATGGCAATGGGGATAACCAGATAAAAGGTCCAAGCAGTCGCTGTCCTGAACCAGAGAGAAAGATCGATGACCGGGCGTCCGTGTTTATACGGCATCAGCCTACGACCCTGTCCTTCCAGAGAAATCCTCTGCCGCTCACCGTTCTGAACCAGGACCATGCCGCCATGTAGATAAGGTTAAGGAACAGAAGCGGCCACAGGAAGCCATACCACCAATTAAGCCGTTGCCCCAGAAACATAAACAGCCAGGTAAGCGTGTACAGCGCCACCACCACAAGAATGTGCAAGGTCCAGGGACTGGATTTGGCAATACAGAAAAGCAATAGGGGGAAAGGGAAAAACAGGAAGAAAAATACCACTATTATCAAAAGGAACAGCAGTACGGAACTTTTTCCCAGAAAATCAAAAATATTTTTTCCGATACCTTCCACCGCGGCATGATAGCCTTTATACATACGGCATTTAACATGTTCGGTGATATTGAGAAAACGGACATTGTATCCCTTGCTTTTTATATAACGGCTCATGTAAATGTCTTCGCTGGTTTTTTTCTTGAAGGACTCGCAGCCGCCGATTGCTTTGAACACTTCATGCTTAACGGCAATGAACTGGCCGATTGCGGCGGAAAACCACGGCACTTTGACAAAGCGATTCAAAAACAGGGGAATGGCAAAGCCGGTCAGGAAGAACATCAACGGAACAGTAACAACCTCGCCGAAAGTCAGAAATATTTGTCCTATATACCCTGAAATGAGATCGGCCTTAAGGCCCTTCATATTGGTAACCGCCCAGGCAATGCTGGTAGGAGTGTGAATCGTATCTGCGTCAGTGAAGATAAGTATGTCTCCGCTTGCCTCCTGCGTCAGTTGATGCAGGGCGAATGGCTTGCCGTACCAGTCTTCCGGCAGCGGCTTGCCGTTTAAGACCCGTACACGGCTGTCGGCCGCGGCAATACGGTTCAGTATATCCAATGTATGATCCGTTGAATTGTCATTTAATACTAAAATTTCATAGTTTTTATACACCTGATTCTGCAGCGAAGTCAGACAACGTTCTATGTATCGCTCTTCATTTCGCGCGGGAATCAATACTGAAACCTTTGGCCCGTCAAAAATTTCCGATGCAAGAGTAAAGCGCCATATTTCATAGTGGTTTGCCAGCGAAAAAACAAAAAAATACGTTGCTACTATCAACAGCACCGGATAATAAAACGGACTTAAAATTTCAGCCAATGTGTTAAACATATATGGGTCCCTTTGTTTACTTTTTGCCCAGCAGGTCAGCGGCAAATTGATTGCTTGGATATATTTCCAGCGATTGTAACAGCCAGGATCTGGCCTCTGCGCTTTTTTTCTGCTGTATGTATGCGTAGCCAATGGCGGAATATACATTGAACAGATCGTCTTTTTCCACATCGCCGTTTTCGAGTATCGCCAGCATCATTTCGATTCCCCTTCGGTGATTGTGAAAGGGAGCCGGGGCAAAAACCCATCGGGCTGCAACAAGGTACTGGGCGGCGGCATTCCGGCTATTGTAAGCCAGGGCATTTTTGGCAAATTTATCTACATTAAGGCCGTTTGCCGCAGTATAGGTCCACGGCCCTATTGAGCAATTCTGGGAAAGGTTCTCCGCCAGCAGCAACCACGCCTCAGCACCGTGGGTGCTGTCGGCACCGTGGGTGCTATCAGCACCCAGCGCGGTTTCGATAACCTTTTCGGCAAGCCGCATCCCTTCTACAAAGTGGACGCGGGCCTCTTTCTCCCGTTTCTCGAACAGCAATGCCCTGCCCATCAGGTATTCGCAGCGGGCAAATGCCAGCTCCAGCGCGGCACCGGAGACATGCTCCTGAGAAGCGGCTCTTGCACTGCGGTATATTGGCGTTACCATATCCGCGTTCAATTTTTGCTCGTATACCGCTTCACGAAGCGGTATCAACCATTCCGGCAAACTGTTTTTTACGACCGGTGTATGCTGCGCCCACAGCCCGGCAGTAACCATCAATAGCACCAAGGTAAGTACACGTATTTTCATTTCATGAACAATATACCCTTTTTTTAACAGTTTATCCACTCAAAATACCCCAATATTTGAACATTTTTGAACGTTTTATTGGACCAAAACCTCGTGTTTCACTTGAAATTAAAAAATAGCCATAATATAATTATAAATATCTGGTTTTCACACCTAAATTTGAATGTGGAGTTGCAAATGGGAACTGTGGCGCTTACCCCGGTAATACGGATTGATTTGGAAAAATGCATCAATTGCTATGCATGCATTACCGCCTGTCCGGTAAAATACTGTATGGATGGTTCAGGGGAGAAACTGAACATTAACCCTGATTTGTGTATTGGTTGCGGAAACTGTATTGCCTCTTGTACCCATGATGCCCGGTATATTATTGATGATACGGCCCATTTTTTGGGAGACTTAAAACGGAGAGAACGAATGGTCGCCATTGTCGCTCCGGCAATAGCCTCGATTTTCCCTGACCAATACCTCAATTTTAACGGCTACCTTAAATCGCTGGGCATTGACGCAATTTTTGACGTCAGTTTTGGCGCAGAACTGACCGTTATTTCGTACCTTAACTATATCAAGGAAAAAAATCCCCGTATGGTCATTGCCCAGCCCTGCCCGGCAATTGTCAGCTATATTGAAATTTACCGTCCAAACCTGATTCCCTATCTTGCTCCGGCACATAGCCCCATGCTGCATACCATCAAAATGATTCGTGAATATTATCCCCAATACAAAGATCACAAAGTAGCGGTCATTTCCCCTTGTATTGCCAAGCGGCGGGAATTTGACGAAACTGGTCTGGGTGATTATAACGTGACCATGCTTGCCTTAAAACAACATTTCGAAGCGCAAAATATCTCTCTGTCCTCTTTCCCCAAAGTAGAATATATAGGCGCTCATGCGGAACGGGCGGTGCGCTTTTCTTCTCCCGGAGGCTTATTGGATACCGTTGAGCGTTTTGTGCCAGGTTTCCGGCGGCGCACCCATAAATCCGAAGGCCTTCATGCGATATACCCTTATCTTGCGGATGTTTCGGAATTGCTGCATACCGACATCAAATTACCATTGTTGGTAGACTGTCTGAATTGTGAAAAAGGCTGCAACGGCGGCCCCGGCACGGGGAATTGCAAACTGCCGGAGGCTGTGCTAGAAAATCCCATTAAGGAACGCAGCCAAAAGCTGGAAGCATACCACAAACCCGAAAAGGGAGAATGGGTATACAAAAAATATCATAAAATACTGAATAAATTCTGGAAGAAAGGGCTGTACGACCGGGGCTACCGCAATCTGTCAGGCAACAATACCATTCGGCATCCCAGTGAATCGCAGTTAACTGATGTCTTCCACAAAATGAAAAAATTCAATGCCAACGATATATACAACTGCACTGCCTGCGGTTACGGAAGCTGCAAGTCAATGGCAGAGGCGATTTTCAACCATCTTAACAAGCCGGAAAACTGCCTCCATTATAATTTCAATCTGCTTGCAAAAGAGAAGCATGTCATGGAAGAGCTGAACGTGCAGCTCCACGAACATATCGATGTAGCGCTTGATATTATCGGCGGTATTAATGAGGTCGTTCGATCGATGGATACCCGCATGGATATGTATCTGGAGAACATAAGAGAGTCTTCGAATAATACCGAAAAAATGGCCGACTCTCTAAAGAGCACCTCGGATCGTTCCCGGCAAAAACAGGAAGCGATACAGTCGCTTATTGAAGATACTGCCAAGGGTCAGCAATCCATGCAGGAAACGATTCAATCGGTACAGAGTATATCGCAGTCTGTTGACGGCATAGCTCAGGCGATTAAGATCATCAGCAGCATCGCGGCAAACACGAATCTGCTGGCAATGAACGCTGCCATTGAAGCCGCCCATGCGGGAGAGGCAGGCCGGGGTTTTGCCGTAGTAGCTGATGAAATCCGCCGTCTTTCGGAGAGCACCAGAGAAAACTCCCGGAATATTTCCCAAACCTTGTCCAATATTATTGCGGGTATCAATACGACCGCCAAGCGTTCGGGCGATACCAACGCCTTGATCAATGCCATGTCCGCAGAAATCAACGATTTTGCCAAAACCATGACAGAAATGATTATGGTACTGGGCGAAATGTCCCAGAAAAGCTCCGGCATAACCTCTTCGCTCAAACACATCAGGGAAGGCAGCGTTGAAGTAAAAGGCGGTTACGCGGATATGCTTTCCAAAACAGGCAAATTACTGGACGACATGAACGATCTGGCCAAGATAGCAGAAACTAAAATGGCAGAAATGTAGTAACAAAGTTGTTGTTAGAGCAGGCTTACTGGGTCGACATCGACTTCTAAGTAGACGCGGCTGTCGCGGCTTTGCTCGTAGCGTTCCAGCAGGATACGGGCCGCCGCATGCAGTGTTCCCATTGATTTACCCCGTAAAATGAGTTGGCGGCGGTGGTTGCCGTTGATGATGCCGATGGGACATTCTGCCGGCCCCAACATATCGGCATCCGGGGGAATAAGGGGAACGGCAAGGGAGGCAAGCCGCCGCATTGCAGCATCGGCGCGGGCGGGATCCTTGCTGCGGGCGTTAAAACGAATAAGGCGGGTATAGGGGGGGAAATTCAGCGCTTTTCGCTGAACCAGTTCCGCATCAAAAAAGCCCGCTACATCAATCGTACAGGAACGGGTAATGACCGGGTCCCCCATGCGGAGAGTCTGCACAATGACCTTGCCGTCGGGGAAATAGCGCCCTGCCCTGCCCGCCACCTGCACAATCAGCGAAAAGGTTCGTTCGGCAGCGCGGAAATCCGGCAGGTGCAGACCGGTGTCGGCAAGTATTACTCCCACCAGCCGAACACCGGGGAAATTCAGCCCCTTGGCAACCATTTGTGTTCCCAATAGTATATCAACCAACCCCGCCTTGAACATCGCAATCGTTTCCTCAAGCTGGCCTTTTTTGCCTGCGGCATCGGCATCGGCGCGGCGTATGCGTAAATCGGGGAAAGTCCGCCGCACCTCTTCTTCGATCATTTCCGTGCCGAAACCCCGATAGCCGGCTTCAAGCGAACCGCAGCGGGGACAGGCGGAAGGCGGCGGTTCGGAATAGCCGCAGTAGTGACACAGCGCTTTTCGCTTGCTCTTGTGCCAGGTAAGGGAAACAGAACAACGGCGGCACGTTTGTTCATAACTGCAGGACGGGCAATGATATAAATGGGCAAAGCCCCGGCGGTTCAAAAACAGTATCGTCTGCCGTTTCATCTGCGCCGTTAGGCGAATTTCTTCTTTCAGTTCATCGGTAAGGCAGCCTTCGGCTCTTTCCAGACTGACCGGCTTAATGTCCGGCAGGCTCCCTCCGGCAAGGCGCAGGGAAAGATCGAGTCTTTTGATTGTACCTTCCGCCATGAGTTTCCAGGCCTCGGCGGACGGCGTTGCCGAACCCATCACCAGTTTTGCCCCTTCAACCGAGCAGCGCCGTATCGCCGTTTGCCGGGCATGGTAGCGGGGGGTATTACCCGATTTATACGAGCCGTCATGCTCTTCATCAATGACGATCAAACCCAGGTTCCGCACCGGGGCAAACACCGCGCTGCGCGGCCCCACCACAATGCGTGCCTCACCGCGCCGTATCCGCAGCCATTCGGCAAGCCGTTCGCTGGGAGTCATCCCCGAATGGAGCATCGCCGCCGCCGAACCAAAGCGTTTGCCAATAACTTCCGCCGTCTGATGCGTCAACGCAATTTCCGGCACCAGATAGATAACGGACTTGCCTTCTTGCAACATCCATTCAGCCGCACGCAAAAACACCTCGGTCTTACCCGACCCGGTTATGCCGTAGAGATAGAAGAGTGAGGGACTGGGGACTGGGGACTGGGGACTGGGGATATTGGTTTGTAAGCGCAACGGGTTGTCAACACGCTGAGACTGCGAACAACTATCCCTAGTCCCTAGTCCCCAGTCCCCAGTCCCCACTATCATTGTCAACGCTGCTTGTTGTTCTGCTGAAAGTTCCAGTGCGGCGGCGGCGAATTCTTCATCGTCATTGTTGCCAAAGGATGGGTACTCGGTCATGCGGCGGCCTGAGGGGATCATGGCGGTAATGGCCTGGCCGATACCGCAGAGGTAGTAGGCGGCAAGCCAGCGGGCAAGGGCAATGTCCTGTGCATCGAATAAGGGTTCCGCGTCCACCACGCGGCGGATGGGTTTTATCGCCGATTCGCTTAAACCGGCGGGGGGGGCATCGCGTTCCGCGATAATAAAGCCCAGGGTATCCCGGCTTCCCTTGCCAAAAGGCACCATTGCCCGTTTGCCGACAGCGGATTCGCCTTTTGCGTCAATGCGGTAGGTAAATGCCTGGTCGGCGGGAATATCAAAAACCAGGTCGAACCAGGTCGAAGCCATTTTAGGTGGTCCTGGACGGCAATAAATTCGCCTGCTCCAGCGCGGTGCGGAGCAGTTTAAGATCTTCCCAGGCAGGGCGCTTTAGGTCTTCGTTCCGCAAGAGGGCGCTGGGATGATAGGTGGCAAGGAACGGGATGGTCCTGCTGCCAGTCTCAAAGTCAATAAACCTTCCCCTGAGCCTGCCGATTGGATCCGTGGTATTAAGCAAGGTTTGTCCGGCAACTCTGCCCACGCACAGAATAAAATGGGGGTTAAGCAGATCTATCTGCCGCCCAATAAAAGAAGCGCAAGCGGCAGTCTCCATCGGCTGCGGGTCACGGTTTTCCGGGGGGCGGCACTTGATAACATTGGCAATGAAACAATTGCTTTCCCTGAACAAGCCTATCGCGGCAAGCATTTTATCAAGGAGCTGCCCGGCCCTGCCCACAAACGGCCTCCCCGAGGCATCTTCGTCACTGCCCGGCCCTTCGCCAATTACCATCACCAGCGGTTTTGCCGCCCCTTCTCCGGGAACAGCATTTTTTCGGTTCCCGGCCAGTTTACACGCCGTACAGGCCCGTACCTCAGCGGCAATTTGTGCAAGGCTGTCGGATTGACTGGGGACTGGGGACTGGGGACTGGGGACTGGGGGTGCGGGGAATGAGGAATGAGAAATGAGGGATGAGGGAGTCGGGGGTACTGCAACATCGCATTGGGGAGTGGGGGCAATGGGCACTGGCGCAGGGTCATCGGAAAAGTGGTATTCGGGGGAGCTGGTGCGGTAGCCGCTTCCGGTTACTGCGGCGGCAAGGTCGAGAAAATGGGCAAGACCTGTTTTTTCTTCGGCAGTCATGGTGTTATATCAATATAACTACCTTTTTGCGATGGTACAAGCGGTAGTGTACAAAAAAAGCCGCACAGGAGACAAGGACATCCATTCCCTGCACTCCTGTACGGCTTAAGGACCATGCCGGACTTTTTTTGCGTGTAGTACGCGCAAAATCCCCTCACCCAAGCCCGGCACTATCGCCCTGCAAAACGTGTTCGCAGCGCAACACCTAAAGGGCGCCGAGGCATCAAGCCTCTGTTTCCCCTCCCAGTTTAGTTATTTCCTGCATAAATTCATCCAAATTTTCAAAATGCCGGTACACCGAGGCAAAACGAACATAGGCTACCTTATCAAGGGCGCCCAGACGCTCCAAAATCATGTCCCCAATGACTTTTGCGTCGATTTCCCGGCTGTCTTTGCCCTCGATCGCCGTCGCATCCTCGATCTCGTTGACCAGATTTTCAATCTGCATCTGCGAAACCGGCCGTTTTTCCAGTGCCCGCGTGATGCCTTTTTCGACCTTGTACCGGTCAAAAGGCTCCCGCCTGCCGTCCTTTTTTACCACCATGAACTGTTTGTCTTCAGTTCGCTCATAGCTGGTAAAACGGATGCCGCACCGCTCACACTCCCTGCGGCGGCGTATTGCCTCCCCATTGGCAAGGGTTCGGGATTCTACGACCTTATCGTCAATACTGCCGCAATGGGGGCATCGCATATTGTGTTACCTCTATCAGACTACGCTATATATAGTACCCCATATATAGCGCTTTTGTCAAGCCCGGTACGCTATATAAAGAGGGGTTTTTTTGCGGTTTTTTGTGTGAATTTACCACGAAAATTTCACGCAAAGGCGCAAAGATCACAAAGGACGCCAAGATTAAGAAGAAAGTCCTACAAGGTGTCAATCATGGTTTTTTCCCCCTGAAATACGACATAAGCGTCGCATTATATTCACCAGTTAGTGTTAATATGAACGTCGATTTTTGTCCAAAAATAGAGGATTATACGGCATTCGTATACATGGAGGTATTAGGTGAAAGTTGCGCGCATTCATATATATGTCAATCTTAGTAATATAAACGAAAGTTTTTCAGTGTAAGTTTCATATATATCCCAAAATAAGGATATAAAGCGAAGGTTTATTCTTTTTGCCCTACTGCCGATGGTCTCTCCGTGCCGTCCTGGCACGGGGATTTATTCCAAATAAGGCAAAAAGAGGAAAAGAATATGAATAAAAAGAGCATAATTTAGGGGTAAAAAAGAGTGAAAAATAAACGAATTTTGCTTGACAGTATAGCAATAATGGGTTATATTATTAATGTCTTCGATAGACTTTAGTCCTAGGAGACCGCCACTTAATGAGGCGGCGTTGTAGCCTCATTTGCCGAACCCGATCTTGTTTATGCAGGATCGGGTGATTTTTTTGTGTGCCTATTATTGCCCTCAATTCATCATATGTCCAAGAATGCAATTCCCCTGTTGTTTCAAAATAGCAAATAAAAGTTCCGTCATCAAAGCGTTCTTTTAATTCGCCTGCAATTTTGGCTCTTACGCTACCAATATGTAAATCTGACAATAAACGGATAAATACAGAATGTTTCTTTGTTGCTGTACAATTTCTTAACAATGAAGCACCCTGTTTGTAACCTAAACGGAATTTTCCCCCTAATGTCGTTCTTGTTCCAGATATGGTCTTCATCTCCATTATTTCACCGTCCAGTACTAAATCAGCGCAATTGTTGTCTGTTTCGCCCTGTTCCAGTCTTTCAGGAAGAAAAACAGCCATATATCCTCTTTTCGTCAAAATACGTATTTGAGACATTTCTTTATTCCATTTTTTTGGCTCTCTTTTCTTTACAGAAAGACGGCTTTTTGCAACCCAAACATTGGGTTCTATGGCAATCCATTCCTCATCGGAAAACAGGATTTTTGCCAGAGCAAGAGATTTTTCGGCTTTTTCACACAAAGGTGCTGAACTTTCTGATGTCATAGGTTGCTTATAGTAGCAGAATATTATGGTTTTGGGAATAAATAATGATAAAAATAATACCCAAAAAATTCCTTGAAACTTCCTCAAAAAATGGTAAAATAATCCCAATTATTTCATCCTCCTATTTTACCAGAGGGGTGAAAATATCACAAGTTAACTACAAGTAAGCATTTTTCGCTTGACAAAATAATAAAAAAATGCATAAAATGTAGTAAGAAAACTGAGCAGGCGATGAACCTTGCCACAGGATGTGGCTTAGGTTTGTGGGGCTGGGCCGCTGTTTGCGGCAACAGATGAGTAATATCGTTTAAAAACGACGCATCTGT
>WQXQ01000078.1 GCA_009784775.1 Treponema sp. | reverse complement strand
GTACAATACGGTCGGAAGCGTCTTTGCCGTACACCTTGGTAAAATGTTCCGATTTTGCGGTAAACTCCCGGATGTCAGAAAAGAAAATTGTCGCGTGTTTGGGAAGACCTCCCGGTTTTATTTCACCGCGCATTGCCTTAACTGCAATTTCCCTGTTGGTAAATCTGCCGAAAATATGCAGGGCGGCGCACATTCTCTGGAAACTGTTGGTTAAAACGCCGATTTCATCGCGGCTTTTTGGTTTCAGTTTCATTTTGAATGTTCCGCTTTCAATGTTACGCGCAACCACAGCCAGCCTTTTTAAGGGGACGGAAATTGTTTTGGAAAAGAGCCAGATAAAAATAATCGAAATGCTTAACACCGCAATGGTAAGATAAATATTGCGCCGTGTAGTAGCGGCAATGCCCTCGAAAACCTTGTCATATTCAATACTGGTAATAACGATGGCTCCCGCCGTATCCAGTCTGGTAAACGCTACAAATTGACGGATAATGGCGTCCTCGCCTGTGCTGGTTATGCGGTTTGCCATTTGCAGTTGCTGCCTGTTTTTTTGCGGACTGTCAAGAATGGCCCGGATGAAATGTTCATTCGAAATATTTGTCGCGGATCGCACCAGGGAAAAATCGGCGTGAGAAAGAAGGTCACCGTCGCTGTTTATCATATACGATTGATTGATTCCAAAGCCAAAATTCTGGTTCAGGTTTTCAGAGGAAAACAAAACAGCGCCTGCGCCTCCGTCCTGCCAGGGGAAAAACAGGGCCAGAACCGGCCGCGCGAAATAAGGCGCGGCATTCAACAACAGGGTTTCTCCCCGGACGGCTCGCCCAAGAGCGCTTCTCTGTTCCTCAAACCAGGAATCCGCCAGTTCAATCGCGATTTCCTGCGCAATAAAGAATTGCTTGTTCAGCAATGATTGTACCGGTTTTCCCTGCGTAATAAAAAAAACGGACGCAATCTGCGGGTTTTCCGTAAAAAAGAAATCGGTTGTTCGCTGGAAACTTCGTCTTGCGGGTTCGTTGAGCATATCGGTGACGGTCTGTATCAGTATCCGCGCATTGGAACGCACATTTGCGATGGTTATTTCCGCTTCCATTGCCGATCGGCGGTTTGTTTCAAAGTTGTTTTCTTCCGCCAAAACCCGCAGATCCTCGTGCACAAGCCAGGATACAAGGCCTGTAATGGATCCAAGAGAGACAATCACAATGAAGGAAATTAAGAGGATTAACTTGGCGCCAATGGAAAACCGGACGGTCATTAAACCGGACTTTCGTTTCTGTTTTTTTGTCTTCATATTCGTAATATTCCCTATATATTTATTTTAACAGGGGATGACGAATCAATCAAGGCTATTAGTAGGTGAACTTTACCCCAAAAGATGGTATGGGAATGGGCATGCCGTAGCTGGCGGCATTGCTGCCGGTGTCTACCTCGCCGGTGTATGAGTTAAATCTGGTGTTTCCCTGAGGCCGATACACCAGGGCAAGCACATTTTCTGCCGCTACATACACTTCGTAGCGGACTTTTCCGGTGTGATTTTTGCCAAAAATGGAAAATTTGACATCCATGGGAAGTGTTGGGCTCACACGGTTATTTTCATCCCGCACGGATGGCCAGTGGTATCGCTCGACCAATTTGATATCGTCAATCGTAGCCGGATGATTATTGGGATCATACATTACTACCGGATAGCTTTCGGGACGATCACCAATGCGCCGCGCAAGCTGGGTTCCGCTGGCAAGGCCAAAACGGGTATAGATATTAAATGGCGGGGCAGGCCTGACATTAAAAACAAGGTTTACGTTATGGAAACGGTGAAAATGGGGAAAGTGCCATTTATCGTCCTGACTGCCGCCTATAACCATGTTTGCGTTCCCCACTGACGGGTTACGGTAACGGGCGTGGCTAAAGGAGTAGGAAAGCCAGCCGTCCCAAAAGCGGGACTGTAATTTTTGCAGCATCAGGTCAATGCCCCAGACCTTGCCTTCGCCATCGTACCGGGGTCGTATTTCAGGGGGCGCGTCAATGTTCAAATTGACCGGAACATACATACGGTCATAAATATATTTGTAATAGCCTTCGATATTAAAACTTAACCCTTCGGGAAATGTCAGTCTGGTTCCCAATACCGAAGTCCATGACCGGTTTGGTTTTATCTCTTTTATGTTATGTCTCTTTTCCGCCAAAAATACTATCTTGTCCATCGTGCTGAAAAGTCCGGTTCCTGCGCTAATGTCCCATGAATCAAGTATCCACCGGTTTTTGAAAATATTAAAATCGGCATTGAGACGGGGACCCAACGCAGGTTTGGTTGGGAGGGAAAAATCTTTGCCTAACAAATAATAATGATCAACACGCAGACCAAGCTCCATGCCAAGTCGTCTGTTTGGCGTATGGTATTCAACCAGGCCGTATCCTGATGTCGTAAACAAATTGTTTCCTGCGTCAGGGGATTCAGGAACGGAAAAAGCAACTCTAAGGTCTTCCAGGAAAAGAGGGGGTAATAGATGGATGAATGGGCCAAATTCACCTAACAATTCGTTCTGTTTATCTTCCGGTAAATCGCTCAGCCTTGATGTAAAGAATCCTTGCTGATCACCCCTCACCCTGAATCTGGTAAACATTTCCTGAATACCCACGGCAGCAAGAAAACCATTCCCCAGTTCCCAGTCATAGTCAATGCGTCCCTGAACATTGAACAGCATTTCAGATTGTTCAATATGTTCCTGCACATGATACGGCGAAGGTCCAAAGTCGGGCAGATACAGGTGTATATCATCAAGTTCATACTTCTCAAGAAATTCTTTTGAAAATGTTTTTTTTCTGATGCTGCTTTCCATGTCTCCGTCTATGACCGCGTCTTCATAACCAATGCCCGTGGAAAATTTTAATAGCATATCATTGCGGGGATTCCAGTTAAGCGCGGTAGTCAAAAAGCCCTGGTAATTGGTAAAGTCAAACACCATTCTGGAACTACTGGTAAGCTCTCCTGCTCTGGACGGTTCGTTGATAAAAGTGACGCCAACGCCGTCCATGCCCCAAAAGCCGGTAGTATGCAGCTCAAGATTATCGGCAAAGCGGTAGTTTCCGGTTACCGTTCCGCTTCTGATGTAGGGCGCTACCCGTATCGAATGAACCGCCTCAAACTGATCATTTTCAATAACGTTTGAAAGCGCTTTTGCCATGGCGATAATCGGGTCATAGTAGGTAATGCGCCCCATGAATAGAACGCCCCCTCTGCCCGCAAGGGGAAAGGAAAGGTTAACGCTGGCGGCGCTGGTACTGACACCAATCTCAAATTCGGTTTCGGTGGGGGAGGGGGATTTGGTTGTTATATCCAACATTCCGGAAATGGTGTGTCCGTAACGGGTAGAAAATACGCCGTGAGAAAGCTGGGCGCTTTGCACCATGCGGGGATCAAAAATCGAAACCCCGCCGCCCCAGTGGTAGGGATTAAAAATATAAAAGCCATCCAGCACTGCGCTCATGTCTCCCGGATGACCGCCGCGTATACTTGGCTGCGCGTTAAAAGTGCCTGCATAACCAACGCCCGGCAATAGCTTAACGGCGTTCATCACATCTTCGATGATCCCGATTTCAGCGCTTTGGGCAATTTCCCGCCCGGAAATGGCAACGCTGCGGCCGGTTACGGTTTCGCTGGTTCCCGGCCGCGCCGCTTCAATCACCAGTTCCCTGTTTTCCATGATGCCGGAAAGCCGCAGACCCAAGGTATAGTGATCTGTATCCGTTACTATGACCAATCTGCCGCTTTCATAACCCGGATACGATCCCTGAATCATCACCTGCCGATCATCCGGTACGGAAACCAGCGCGCTGCCATCCGCGTCGCAGACATACTGCCTTCCATCCCATGATCGAATAACGGCTCCTTCAAGCGCCAACCCCAGTTCAGTATCCTCAACCGTTATGGTCACATCACGCGCGAAAAGAGGAGAAAGAGAAAAGAACAAAGAACAAAGAACAAAGAAAAAAGGGACTGGGGACTGGGGACTGGGGAGTGGGGATCGTTGTTCGTTATCTTTGCGTGTTGACAACTTGCGGTGTTTTGTAACCATTATTGTTTGTAATCTGATCGTGTTGGTAATCCGCTTTATCCTCGAACCACTCTCCCTACTCCCCACTCCCTACTCCCTACTCCCCATATTCCCCACTCTTGTTAACACAATGTGGCCTTCGTGGAGTTCCTGGATGCCTGATGAGCCCAGACGTACTCTTGAAAGACTGATGTTTTCGCTGGTGTGGATAGTGGCTGCGCCGGTAATGGCATAGATGAAACGCTCACCATGGGTGCCGCCATGGGCGCTGCCATGCACGCCGTTTCGTTCGGGACGAAGTTCCAGCAGTTCCTGACCGCTAATTTGAAAAAAGGCGTATACTCCCTTTGTCAACACACCCGATGAACTTAATGTGTATTCTCCGTTCGTGAACAAAGACAGCCTTCCCATGGAACTGTCGTACACTGCGTCAGTGTATGGATTGATGGTATTTTTTTCCTCCGCGGAACCGGCGATATTTCCCGCTCTGCGGTACGAGCCGTCCCATGACGCGCTTAACGTAATTTTCATTCTGACATCATCAAAAACCCTTATGCGTATGCTGTCCAGGGATGTCATTTCTATATCCAGAAAACGGCGCATGGTTGATACTGAAATATTCTGACTGGAAATATACAGACCGTAACGTGTCGATGTGGAATTATGCCAGATAAATACCTGCTGGCTATCATCGCCAAAGAAAATTATCTCGCGTTTTTCCGGATCAAAATAAAGATACTGGCTTCTATCAATGGTTCCCTGCGGACTTACATGATACCATAAATCGTTAATAAAATTTTCAAAAATTTTCGGATTACCCGAAAGAATTTCCCGCACACGGCGTTGTTCGACCTGCGAACCCGGTACGCGGTTAATTCTGTTTTGCTCATAAATTCCATTTGACGGGTTAAACGTATAGGTAATTTCAATTCTGTCCAGCATATTATCCGATTCGCTGTCACGTCCGCCGGCAGTAATGGTAAATGGCTGCCTTCTGGCTATGCCCTGTTGGTATGCCCGCGAATGATCCGATTCCTGTATGATGATGGAACCGTCCATTTGTATTTTGGCGATTGTATTGAATGGCCGGTTTTTATCGTCAGAATTTTCGCGGAATACCGTCATGGTATGTTCGCCCTGCGTGTTCATGCCGGTAACAATAATGCAGACACTGCGGTCGCCCAGCAAATCCTGAGTATACAGGGAAACCGTTCCCGGTATTGTCGCGGCAGTGGCGGCATTCCACTGCCGCCGGTATGTCCCGCTGAGTTCATCGTAACTGAAAAAGGCAATGGAAACAGGGCTTCCCGCGTCAAGCAGATTCCGGTAAGCGATAACCTGCTCTTCTATGGCATTGTTGTCAAAATCAAAATTCAGCACCGAAATTGGAATCTCTCCCTCGTTAAGAGGGCTCTTGATGTTGGCTCTTTCCTCGAAAATCAAACGTTCCGCTAACAGGGCATTCGGATTGGAACCGTCCGATACGGAGGGGACAATAATACGGGTGCGGTGCCGTTCCTGCGGTTCTTTTGCGCCAAAAAGCCAACTGGCTCTGGATGGCCACAGCGCAAGTACAACGATTCCAATAGCGCAGAGCGAAAAAATAATAAAGCTGACTGCAGAAATAAGTTTTCGGTTCATGGTTCCTGTTCCAGACTTTCAGCGATTCTTGCCAGAGCTTTTGCGTGAGTCTGCTCAAGGTTCAACGTACTTGTATAACCCGATGCATTAACGTGACCGCCGCCGCCAAATTCCTGGGCTATTTTTGCGACATTTATCGTTCCCTTTGAACGCAGGGAACAGTGTATTACTCCATCATCCGCTTCTTTCAGCAGCAGGGAAACAGCGATACTTCTGGCCTTGAGCGGAAAATTAATAAACCCGCTGGTTTCGTCCAGGGTCGCGCCTGTTTTGACGAAATCTTCGATGCGCAGTATTTGCACCGCAACTCTGTTATTGCAGTGCAGCTTCATGCCGGCAAGGGCTTTTTGCTGCAACAGCAGCGTTTCTGTCGGAACATTTTCATAGAGCCGCCGGTAGGCATCGTTGGGGTTTACGCCCAGATCAAGCAGAGTCAGGGCTGAACGGAGTGTTTTTGACCCCGTCTTGGGATAGGCAAAAAAACCGGTATCGGCAGCTATGCCGGTATAGGCGGCAAAAGCAGTTTCCGGATCAATGATGGTTTCGGTGGTTTTTGCTATTTTTACCACCATTTCACAGGCCGACGCTGCGGAAGGATCCGTAATGCCCGAATACATGGGGTGAGGTTTTGGCTCGTGGTGGTCAATGATGAACACTTCTTTTGCCCGGCAGATCGCATCTTTCATTTTTCCGGTATTGAGCTCATCTGCGGTATCCAGCAGAAAAAAACCGGCCTGTTCCGGCAGGCTTTCATGCCGTTCATAGTCCCATTGCTCGATTATGTTATGCGGGTCCATAAAACGGTAACGCGTTGGTATGGCGCTCGCGTTAATGATACGAAACGGTTTTCCCTTCCCCCGCAGAATACAGGCCAATACCATTTCCGCGCCCAGACCATCGGCATCCGCCGGATCATGGGTGGTGAGAATGAAAAAATCGTGCCGGTCCAAAAACGCCAATAGTTTTTCAATCATAGGTAGAGAAGGTAATTATACCATGTTTGAGGGGGAAAGGCTAGGGCTTTACAATTCTCCCAAATAGGGGTAGGATAAGGCAGGAGTCACCAAATGGGAACAGTTAATTTGCCAAAACAGGGCGCCATGCAGGGTGGGGCGCCGGTACAGGGGGAGTTTGAAACGCAGGTTTTAGCGCAAAGCGTGGAAGAAGAGACCGGCGCGGTGCTGCGTTACCTTGCGGATAAACAATCTGCGGGAAAATTGTCCGCCGAAGCTCAAAAACGACTTGGCAAGGGCAGTTTGAAAGAAAAATTATACCATTCCATTGACCGGCAGCACCGGGATATGTTTGCCCGCTATGTGGCGTTTGAAACCAGCAGCGAAGAACTGGTTTTGCCGCGCAAAAAATCCGGGGAAATAGCAAACTTGCTCCACTCCATCGGCGGCGCCAATCAATTCAACACCGGCGAGCTCGAAAGATCCGCGGACCATGTGAACGATCTGGAATATATCACCAACAATATGCTCAGGCAGGAAACCGCTTCATCGCTGTATATGGATAACGCGTATTCGGTGGTTAAATGTGTTTTTAGAAATAATGCGTATAAACCCAGTACAGTGACCGATGTAAAACTTGCCATCATCATCCCTGACTCGGAGATTATCGGTACCGCGTTGTACCATTATGCGGTAAGCAAATACCTGCTCAAGGAAATTTCCGGACATCTCATAAAAACCATAGACAGAGAAATCGATAATCCCCAGCTCATGGATATTTTAACCGAGGGGGGAACGGTTACAGTTAATCCTTCAAGCATCCGCGAAATTATCAGAAAAAGTACAGAGCTGGAAAGAGTCCGCACACAAAAGTTCAATATAGCGATTAATACGCTTGTTTCGATACTTGACCAGATGCACATGAGTTATCAGTTTTTTGAAAATAGCAGAAATGGGCGTGAACTCATAGTGCGCGAATATGAAGATTCGGACTTGCAGTTTGCGGATTTGCAGTCCGTAGACGTATCATCCGCAGATTTACCGTCCGATGCGGACTACCTGCCCGATGAGCGCTTTCAAATACAGCTTAAATATTTTGACAGGGAGCAGCTTGCGGAAGCGCGCGCGGATTATGACACCCGGATCAAAATCTTTGAGAATGCGGTGCAGCACCTTTGGTATATGGTGGAAGTGCTCTATCAGGATTCCAAGTCGGTTTTTAAGGTAAATGACTTTGAGGATCTTGCCAAAAAATGCAAAAGCCGCATTAAAGCGCTGGTGAAGGATAAAACCCAAAAAGACCTGTATGAAACAGGCACGGCAAAAACCGGCGCCGGCAAAACAGATATACGCACACAACTGGTAAAAATGCATGAGCGGATACGGAATATGTACGAATTCCTGTATCCCGTTGAGCGGCGTATTGTAGAAGAACGGCTTGCCTTACTGGAAAAGGAATATAGCTGTGTGGACAGGCTTATCAACCCGCATCATCTGCAGCCCGGCTTGCTCATTGAGATAGATATAACCTCAATTAAGCGGCGAAAAATAACCTTAAACGCTATTGCCGAAGTGCTTTTAAAATTTTTACCGCGAACCAACACGAACCAACACGAATAGTGGTTTTCAATTTTCCTGCTTCGCGCGTGCGAGTGTTACGGCGCAGGTGGTGACGATATCGTCGATTGAGGCGCCGCGGGAAAGGTCGCTTATCGGTTTGGCAAAACCCTGCAGGAAGGGACCAAAGGCTTCGGCATTGCCCAGACGCTGCACCAGCTTGTAGCCGATATTGCCTGCGTTAAGGTCGGGGAAAATCAGCGTATTAACCTTGCCCCTGACCGGACTGCCCGGCGCCTTTTTATCGGTAATTGAGGGAACCAGCGCCGCATCTGCCTGCAGCTCGCCGTCAAATACAAACCCCGGGTTCCGCTCTTTCAGGATGGTAACCGCGGACTGCACCTTGATGGTATGGTCATGGACGGCGGAACCTTTGGTTGAAAACGACATAAGCGCGACAACCGGTTCCGTGTCAAGCAATTCCCGGCAGGATTGGGCGGCACTTTGGGCTATATCGGCCAATTGTTCAGAGCTTGGGTCCGGTATTACCGCGCAATCGGAAAAAATCAGCGCCCCGTCTTCGCCCCATTGCGAATCGAACCCTACCATGACAAAGCAGGATGAGGCCGTTTTAAGGCCGGGAACAGTGCCCACAATGGAAAGGCCTGCCCGCAATACGTCACCGGTTGTATTCGCAGCGCCGGCAACCATTGCATCGGCATGACCCAGACGGACCATCATTGCCCCCCAGCGCAGGGAATCGGTAATATCGGTTTTTGCCTGTTCCTCGCTTAGACCCTTGTGTTTGCGTAATTCATAGTATTCGCGGGCAAATAGGTCCAAATTGGCATCGGCATGAGGGCTTACAATGTCTATACCGGTAAGGCAGAGGCCTTCCGTTTCCGCCACTTTTTGTATATCGGCGACTTTTCCCAGTAGAATCACGTTTGCGGCAAGCTGCTCTTCTACGATAATTTTGGCTGCTTTTATGGTCCTTATGTCAGTTCCTTCCGGCAGAACCAGTTTTTTGCGCATTGAGGCGGCTTTTGCCTTCATCGTGCTTACGAAGTCCATTGTATGCTCCTTTGCTTTTATGATACATTGCTATTGAAAAAAATGCAAGTAGTAGGGTATACTATTATAACAGTTTTTACGGAGGGATAGCAATGACCGACGCGCATATTGATGTTCTTGAAGAAGAGGACTTTGACACGATACTGTCGCCCGATATTGATTTTTCGGGAATTTTGCATTTTGAGGAGCCTTTTCTTATTCGGGGCAGGGTTTCCGGGGAAATCAGCGCCAGGGGGCTTTTGGTTGTTGATGGAGATGCGATAGTAAATGCCAATATAGACGCTTCACGGGTGATAATCCGGGGGTATGTAAAAGGTGATGTTACCGCGGCCGAAAAGGTCGAGGTTACCGTTACCGGCAGGCTTGAGGGGAATGTCACCGCTCCGGAAATTTTCATGGAAAGCGGTTGTGTGTTTAATGGCCGCTGTATAATGGCCGGGAAAAAAACCGCATGAACGATACACGCTGTGCCCTTGCTGTTGGGCTGCTTTTTATACTGACCGGGTCCTTTGTATTTTCGCAGACAAGGCCGGATGCGCTGGCCGAATACCGGCAAGGCAATTATGAACGGGCGGTTCAAATTTGCCGGGATGAAATTGCCGAGGATCCGGGTAATCTGGAATCGCATGTGGTTATCTGCTGGAGCCTGCTGCGTCTGCGCCGCTACGATGAAACCCTGCGCTATGCCCGCGCAGCCCGAAGCCTTAACCGTTTTGACGCAAGGGTAGCCGAAATTCTGGGCGAGGTATTCTACTATCAGGGCAATAACAATGAAGCTCTGCAATATTTTCAGGAATACGCGAATCTTGCCCCCAGCGGCCAGCGGATAGAGCTTGTCTATTATTACATGGGGGAAATTTATATACGGATGGGAAAATTCCGCCATGCGGATATTGCGCTTTCTACCGCAGTCCACTGGGCGCCGGGTAATGCCGCATGGTGGACACGGCTTGCCTTTGCCCGTGAAAACGCCGGAGAACTGACAGAAGCAATCGCCGCCTACGAACGCGCCCTTGCGCTCAATGCCCAGCTTCCGGACGCCCGCCGCGGACTAGAACGCGCAAGACAAACACTAGCTAGTAGGTAGGGGAAGATGGGGACTGGGGACTGGGGACTAGGGATTTTTGTTTGTTATCTAAGCGGGTTGACAACCAGTTGTATTTTTAGCATTGCGTGTTGGTAATTCGTTATGATTTCTAACAACAGTCCCCAGTCCCCAGTCCCCAGTCCCCAGTCCCTTTCTTACTCTCTCTACACTCTGGGTTGTAAACTGAATCAGCTTGAGAGTGAGGCTATTGCTGATGCTTTTGGGAAAGCGGGTTTTACCTTGGTTTCAGGATCGGCTGTGCCGACGGCAAGGCCGGGGCTCATCATTATCAATACCTGTACGGTAACGTCAAAGGCCGATCAAAAAGCCCGGCGGCTCATACGCAAAGCATTGCGGGAAAATCCGGAGGCTTGCGTAATGGTCACCGGCTGTTATGCCGCGCTTGATCCTGCGGATATAACATTGCTTGAACAGGAGGCTGGCGGTACCGGGGGCCGGCGGCTTTTTATCGTGGGGGGAGGAGATTCCTCGGCAGCAGCCAAAAGCGCCCTGCTTGATTTACCGGGATATATCTTGGACGCAATGCATATGCACGGCAGTTTGCCGCACATTGTAGAATCGTGGATGGCTTGCGCAAAAGGGGATTCCCCGTTTGGTTTTAAGCCGGAAACATTAACCTTTCATTCACGGGGTTATTTGAAAATTCAGGACGGCTGCGATAATAGCTGTGCCTATTGCCGGGTGCGCCTTGCCCGCGGTCAGAGCATCAGCCTGCCCAAAGAATCCGCCCTTGCCCAACTGCGCGCTTTTGCAGAGCGGGGCTGCGCCGAACTGATGATTACCGGCGTGAACATTACCCAGTACCGGGACTCCGGTTTTGGTCTGGCAGAACTGTTGGACTATTTGCTGGAACAGAGTACGGGCATTGCCCTGCGGCTTGCATCGCTGGAGCCTGAAGGCATCGACGACAAACTTGCTTCGGTGTTGGCCAACCCTCGGATACGCCCCCATTTTCATCTTTCCGTACAGTCAGGCAGCGACACAGTGTTACGCGCAATGGGCAGGGTCTATACCGCGCAAACGGTAGAGCAGGGGGCGGCGCTGCTGCGTTCGGTCAAAGACAATCCCTTTCTGGCCTGCGATATTATTGCCGGTTTTCCCGGCGAAACCGATGCCGATTTTGCCCGGACAGCGGCGCTGTGCGAACAAACCGGCTTTGCATGGATACACGCGTTCCCCTATTCAAAGCGTCCGGGAACCGCAGCCTTTTCCCTGGGCAATTCGGTCTGTGAACGGGATGTAACCCAGCGGGTAAAAACCTTAACCGATCTGGCCCTGCGGGGCAGGCAAGCCTACACGCAAGCCTGGCTTGGCCGGGAACTCAGCGCCATTGTGGAAAAAGGCAGTCCCCATACCGGCCGCCGCCGAGCCGTTTCCGAAAACTACCTGAAACTCCTGATCCAGTGCCCCGACGATCTGCCGCCAGGCTCTGTCATCCGCTGTATCCCCGTATCCCTATGCCCCGCTGCCGGCGACGATGGACCAGATGCGCTTGCAGCATTGGTATAATTTTAATACCCCCCCATTGACAAATTCTTCCAGAAATGGTATTATACTCCCAATGAGCCAAAGAACCGCCATTGCAGGGCTTTTATCCCCATTTTCTCACACAAAGGCACGGGGACACAAAGACACGGAGAAAGAAATACGTGGTTTTAATTCGCAGTGTTTCGCACCCACCACGCTGTGCGATCATTTCCTGCTTTTTTTCATTTTTACCTTTTCTTTTGCATTAGCCCCCCCCCCCCCCCC
>WQXQ01000077.1 GCA_009784775.1 Treponema sp. | reverse complement strand
GCGCTGGATTCAAACCCGCAGGAAACGCCAGCTTCTCAAGAGGTAGCAATTCCGCAGGAAACGGCGGCTCCACAGGAGAGACTTCCTCTTTTGGAGGCAATGGGTGCGCAAGAGCCGGCGTCTCCACAGAGGCCGGCGTCTTCTGCGAAGCCGGTATCTCCTGCGAAGCCGGCGCCTAAAAAAACGACTGCACCCAAAAAACGCAAAACCAACAAACCAAAGCTCAAGATTCAAATCGCGGAACTGTCTGCGCGGGGCCTGCCCCCTCAGGAGATAGCATCCCGCCTGCATATAAGCATTGTCGAAGTTGAGCTGGCGCTGAATTTACTGAACAGACCGGGATACAGCGGTTAGGACTTAGCGTTTTTTCTCGCGCCGTGATACCAGCACCACTGCGGCAAACATGGCAAGCAGCAGAATAATAGACAATATTGCCATTACCACATTGCCTTTGCCTGCTTCAGGCGGGATATCTTCAAGCGGTGTGTCCGGCAGGATCAACATCTGGGGAGCCGGGCTGGAGAGATAGACAATCAGGCACACTATCACTGCTATAGTCATTAACGCCAGAGCGCCAAGGGCTGTGCGTTTTATCCCCTGGCTTGACTTTTGCGAAAGCGCAAAATAAACGACGCTGAGTAATAAAACAATGCTCAGAAAAATTCGAAAGACCATGATATAGTATACACCGCCTTAACAAAAAAGGGAACCACTTTTAATGGTTCCCTTTTTTGTGTAATATGCTATGGCTGGTACACCCGTACCCAATCCACCTCAAACTGGTGCGCTCCGCCGCCTGTGGGGCTGGGGAAGGTACCCGGGAAGGCAGATGCGGGAGGCAGACCGCTTGCCATATTGCCGCCAATAGCCAAATTCAGGATAATGGCGAATCCTGCCTCGTTCCAGAAATTTTGCATCCATTCGTTAGAGCCGGCTCTGCCATCAACTTGCGCCCATGTTCTGGAAATGGTTACTTGATCGTTCAGCATAAATTCAATTCTGGTATTATCCCAGCGGACGCCGTACACCTGCCAGTCACCAGCATAACCGGGACCGGGGAAATTGCCTTGCGAATTGGTAGCACCGGCCCGGTTCGGTGTCGTATACCAGCTTGTATACCGCCAAGGGTTTTCGCCATTAAAAGTGGCGCCATAGTGCAGCGTTTGCAGCAATTGGCCTTCCAGTCCGCCAAAGAATTCCAAAATGTCAATCTCGCCGCACAGCGGCCATCCCTGCTGGGCAATTTGGGTAGGTCTGGGGAAAGGACCGGTTGTTCTGGCAGGTATATTGCCGTATGAATTCGAACCCAATAGCCAGAATGCCGGCCAGAAGCCAACGCCGTGCGAAGACCGTATCCGCGCTTCGACCAGACCGGTTCTTACCGAGTACGTTTCGCGTGTCCATGCACCGTTTTGAGTTGCTCTGGTTTGCCCGGTCGTTATTCTGCCGGAAGTATAGTTTCCGTTTTGCACTCTGCCTTCCAGAATCAAGTTACCGTTCCTTACAATGACATTGTTCGCATTATAACTTTGCGCTTCCTGATTGCCCCATCCGGAAATGCCATACTGACTTCCGCCGCCGGTTTCAATATTCCACTTGTTTAAATCAAGCGTGGTTCCGTTAAATGCGTCGCCCCATACCAGGGTGCCTTTGCCGGTTACCGTTTGTCCAATCAATACGCCGTCTATGTCTTCAGCGCCGCCGGGTATGAGCTCAAAAGCCGCGGTAATGGTAACGGCGGCGTTGGGCATGGTAAAGGTGCGGGAATTGCCGGTTCCGCTTGTCGTCGGATTACCGCCTCCGCCGGTTCTGGTAACGGTAAAGTTCACCAGACGGAAACCGGCGGCAGGCTGCGCGGTTAAGGTTACAATGTCATTTTGCGCTGCCTGTGTCGTGGTGTTGCCGCTCACCGCCGGGCCGCCTGCGACTGAAGCCGTAAAGGAATGGCCTGAACCTGGCTGGGAAAGGGTTACATTGTAAGTCTGTGTGAAGGTTGCCGTAATGGTGACATTGGCGTCGGGCATGGTAAAGGTGCGGACATTGCCGGTTCCGGATAAGGCTGGATTGCCGCCGCCGCCGGCTCTGGTCACGGTAAAGCTGGTAAAGCGGAAATTGGCAGCAGGGGTGGCGGTCAAGGTAATGACTTGATTCCGTTCCGCAGTGGTATTGCCGGTGACCGCCGCTCCCCCTGCTACTGAAACGGTGTATGTGCCGCCGCTTCCAGGCTGGGTAACGGTAATGGTGCGCGGTACCGATGGAGTGCTGTCAACAATTTCAATGCCGGATAAGCGTAAATGCACCGTACCGGCTTGATTTGAATGAATTCTCCAGGCGCTTACTACCACCGGAGCGGTAAGGCTGGTTATGGATGTAGCGCCGTTCATAAAGTTTGCCAGAGGAATCTCGTAATCGACAAATACATTAGCCTGTGTTCCGGTAACCTGCGCATTATATGCGGTACCGTTAGCAGTCAGTTCAACGGTAAAGGTATACGGCGCTCCTCCATCAAGCTCCAGGTGCATTCCCACAGAAACGCTGGCATTTGGCCCAAAAAACGGCGCAATATTATTGTTTAAGCCTGTTCGTCCAAATGTTCTGGCGGGACCTGCTCCCGAGTATTGCAGAGCCCTGCGGCCTCCGGTTGTCGCGTCAAAACCCCAGAACCACCCAGAGCCTGTTTGAGTATAGCTGCCAATAGCTTCTGATAAATTTTCGATTATCCGGGATGACGGTATTCCCGGATCATTAAACGTCCATGTTGCCGTAACGGTAACGTTTTGGTTCGGCATATTGAATGTGCGTGTCGTGCCGGACCCGCCTAATGTTTGCGCAGGGGTAACGGTGAAGCCGCCAAAGGTATAATTGGCGGATGGCGTTGCAACCAAGGTGATCGCCTGTCCGCCCGTTGCCGTTGTACTGGTATTGCCAGCAGCTCCGCCTGCAACCGAAACGGTAAAGGTTCCGCCGGTGGCTTGGTTCACGGTGATAGTGCGTACGGTGGCAGTATAACTTGCCGTTACGGTGACATCGTAATCCGGCATATTGAATGTGCGCGTATTGCCGGAGCCGGTATTCAGAGCTACCGCAGCGCCGTTAGATGTTCGGGTAACCGTAAAGCTGCCAAAGGTGAAATTGGCGGATGGCGTTGCAACCAAGGTGATAACTTGCCCGCCCGTTGCCGTTGTATTGGTATTTACTGCCGCTCCTCCCGCAACCGAAACGGTAAAGGTTCCGTTTGCGGCCTGGTTCACGGCAATGGCGCGCGGCGTGGCGGTATAACTTGCCGTTACGGTGACATCGTAATCCGGCATATTGAATGTACGTGTCGCACCGGAGCCGGTATTCAGAGTTACCGCAGCGCCGTTAGATGTTCTGGTAACGGTAAAGCTGCCAAAGGTGAAATTGGCGGATGGCGTTGCAGCTAAGGTGATAACTTGCCCGCTTGTTGCCGTTGTATTGGTATTTACTGCCGCTCCTCCCGCAACCGAAACGGTAAAAGTTCCGTTTGCGGCCTGATTCACAGCAATGGCGCGCGGCGTGGAAATCGCCGTAAAACTTGCCGTAACGGTAAGGTTGCGCGGATCCATGGCGAAGGTTCTGGAGTTGCCGGAACCGCTCAACGCTGGTACACTGCCGCCGCCGGTGGTTCGGGTAATGGTAAAGCTGGTAAAGGTAAAGCCGCCTGCGGGGCCGGCGACCAAGGTAATGATATCACCTGATGCTGCCTGCACATTGCCGTTGACAGGCGTTCCGCCCGCGACTGAAACCGTAAATGTTCCGCCGCTTGCAGGCTGATTAACCGTAAGTGTGTACAATGGTGTAAAGGTCGCCGTAATGGTAACGTCGGTATTGGGCATGGTAAAGGTATTGTCTTCTGTTACATTTACATTGACGGTAACGTCTTCGGTTTTGGTAACCGTAAAGCCGTCAAAACGGAAATTGGCGGCAGGGCTTGCGACCAGAGTAATGGTTTGATTCTGCATTGCCTGAGTATTGCTGTTGGCAGCCGTTCCCCCATCCACTGAAACCGTGTACGAGTTGCCATTACCCGGCTGGGTAACGGTAATGAGGTGCGGGGTTGGATTTGGGGTAAAGGCCGCTGTAATGATGACATCTGCATCAGGCATGGTAAAGGTATTGTCTTCTTCTACATTTACATTGACGGTAACGTCTTCGGTTTTGGTAACCGTAAAGCCGTCAAAATTGAAACCGGCTGTGGGGCTTGCGATCAGGGTAATAGTTTGAGCCTGTACCGCCTGGGTATCGGAACTGGTAGCCGCTCCCCCGTCCACTGAAACCGTGTACGAATTGTCATCACCCGGCTGGATAACCGTAATGGTACGCACCGTGGGTTGTTGACTTATGTTCTTTTCCGCCTCATCAGCAGGGCAGGCGGCGAAAAAAGCCAAAATACTCGTGAGGAGGACAGTAGCTATTGCCATCCCCCAATGCCGTTGTTTCATGGATAACTCCTTATAAAGGTAGTATAGCATACTTTTTAGGAACAAAACAATACTTTCCATTGACAAACTATCAATTGATTGGTAAAATAATGTTAACCAAGCTATTGGTTGGTAGGATATCATGCTGGGTGTGGATCAAATTATGTATGGAACAAATTACAAACGGTAATACAAAAAGTTTGCGCACCAATGGTGTCACCGCAGATGTGGATCAGATCAGCAATTACATGGAGCGTCCGCGCTTGCAAAAGCTGCTGGAGTATGCCATGCATTATCGGTTGGTTGTTTTAATTGCAGGTTCGGGATATGGCAAGACCAGAGCGGTAGATTCTTTTCTGTCAAAATATGATGCGAATATAACCTGGTATCAGTTTTCCGAGCGTGATAATGTAACAGCGCGTTTCTGGGAAAGTTACGCCAACATGATGTCGAAGTCCAGGCCTGAATTCAAGGCGCGTATGATGGATATCGGGTTTCCCGAAACAGATGAAGCATTTGCGAAATTCAGCATAATGGTACGCGAGTTAGCCGCTCTGCCGGGAAAGCAGGTACAGGTATTTGACGATATCCATCTGAGCCACAACCCCGTCTTAGTCCGTTTTTGCCAACGATCGTTAAGCATAACTCCGCCAAACACAACGGTGATAGTCATTTCACGCACCACACCGGAGCTTAATCTTATAAACCTGATGTTACATGATCGTGTGTTCTTGATTCAGGAAGATACATTATGTTTTTCAGAAAACGAGATTGCCGAGTATTTTAACCAACTGAGGCTTCAGGTTACGAGCGGGGATGTGCGGAATATCTACGATGACACACAGGGATGGGCCTTTGCCATTAACCTGATCGCCCGCTCGCTTGCCAAAAAGCAAAAGTATGAGCGCTACGCCATTGAAGCAATGAAAAAGAATATTTTCAGGCTTATCGAAGCGGAAATTGCTGAAACGGTTTCCCAAGAGTTGTGGCGATTCCTTCTGCGCATTTCGCTGATTGACCATCTTGCTGCAAACCTTATCAAAGTGCTGGCCAGAGATATCGTGAGCGAAGCAGGCGCCGATGCGTTAATTGCAGAAATGGAGCGCATAAACGCCTATATACGTTATGACTTTGATATGGACGCGTACATGATCCACCATTTGTTTTTGGATTATTTACGGCAAAAGCACGGACAGCTATCAGATGAAGAAAAAAGAGCGACATACCAGACTGCGGGCGTGTGGTGTGAAGCAAACGGTTATCAGATGGATTCGTTTTCTTATTACGAAAAATCCGGAGATTATAACACCATTATGCAGAAGGTTGCTTTATTTAATGTGCAAGTACCATTGGATGTGGCGCAGTATGTGTTGGACATATTTGACCATGCGCCGGAAACCGTGAAATCCCAAAATCCAATATTTCCCGCTATGTATTTAAAGCTGAAGATAAGTCTGGGCCAATTTGCTGAAGTGCTGGCCATGGCGCGTACGTATGCCGAAGATTATGAGACACGGCCTGAATCCCCTGAAAAAAACCGCGCGCTCACGGCCATTTACGCCATCTGGGGGCTTTCGCGGATGGACTCGTGTACATACACCGATGTGTATGATTTTGATATCTATTTTAAAAAGATGAGTGACTATTTTAATAAAAGCCCATTCCAGATATTAGGCGCATATACATCGTCATCGGCAAATGCCTGGGCTTCGCTTGTCGGCACAAACCGTCTGGGGGCGCAGGAAGAATACTTGCAGTCATTGTTACGGACGATCCCGTATGTATCGCGTGTGCTCAACGGATGTTTGATCGGATTTGACGATCTGGTACGGGGCGAACTGTGCTTTTACCGCGGTGAATTTACTGATGCGGAACAATACCTGAAACAATCGGTTGATAAAGCGCAGGCCTGCAATCAATTCACCACGCACAGCCAGGCTTTGGCTTATCTGATGCAGCTTGCTTTTTTTCACGGCGATTTTACTGCTGCAAATGCCGGATTGCAGGAAATGAATGCGCTGCTTTGTGAAAAGGATAATGGCATTCGTTATACAATGTACGATATTGTCTTTGGTTTTTACCAACTGGCGCTCTACCAGCCGGAACAGGTGCCGGAATGGTTAAAAGGTGATTTTTCGTCTTTTACCCATCCGTCATATATAGAAAACTATGGCAACAGGGTAAAGGCGCGGTATCATTACCAAACATCTCAATACAGCGCGTTGTTGGCGTTTATTGAAAATGCGATGGGACATTCAATAAGTCCACAGGGTGAAGTTTCCAGGGCGCAGCCGATGATTTTATTCGGCAAAATAGAACTGAAAGTGTTACAGGCGCTGTCTTTCTATCATCTTAAGCGGCGTCCTGAGGCAATTGCTGCGCTTACGGAAGCGTATCATCTTGCTGAATCAAATAAAATCATTGTCACATTTATCCAGCATGCGAAAGATATGCGTACGCTTTCCTCCGCCGCTCTTAAGGACAAATCATGCAAGATTCCAAAAGAGTGGCTTGAGGACATCAACCGTAAATCATCATCCTACGCAAAACGAAAGGCCAAAGTGATATCAGAATACAGGGCAGCCAATAATCTGGGAAAAAAAATTACGCTGTCACCGCGGGAAAGTGCTGTCCTGAAAGACCTTTCCCAGGGGCTTTCGCGTGTTGAGATAGCATCTTCCCGTAATTTGTCGATCAATACGGTTAAAATGGTTATTAACCACATTTACTATAAATTAGGCGTATTTAGCCTGCCCGAAGCCATTCGTGTTGCGGTGGATCATAAAATTATCTAGGTAATTCTCTTCCCACCGCTCTTACAATATCTTCCCACTGCGGCATATCAGGCAAATGGTCTCCTGAAGCCGGAACTGTCACAGAAGGATATACATTCCAGCAATTCCGAATGCTGTACAAATCCGCTTTTTCTCCTGCGTCTCTCCACTGTCTGGCTCCTACGCGCCAGGCGCGGGTAAAGCCTTCTCTTGGAATGGTCATTTCCACAGGCAGCCAGCGTTTGCCGTCTATTTCAATGATATCGGCGCTTCCTGCATTCCAGTTTGCGTTTCCCACTTCAAACGCAACATAAATATGCCCCGGTATGGTAATAAACGCGCTTTCAATGCCAAGCGCTTCCAGCATTGAACAGAATAAAATCGAAAGGTAAGAGCAATCACCGCCTCTGTAATACAAAGCCTGATAGGGGTAACTCACGTTATCCAAAACCGACTCATCCGCTGAAACATTCACAAAAGACGTAGCCGGAACAACGACATAACTAATGCCGTACAACCGCAAGGCCTCAAACAAAGCCGTTGCGTAAATTACATTGGACGGAGTATTGTTGTTTGCCGGCCGAACTGAAGATTCCGAATTCACCGCGCTCTCTACATATTTTGCGAAAAATCTTGCCGCAAAATCATACGGAGAAACAAACGCCGCGGCCCTTCTGTCATCGTCCCAGGAAAGTGTGTTACGGTGAAAAATGGGCATCTGTATGGCAGATTCCGTTTCTTTCTTTGCGCTCAAACTGCGATATTGAATATGCAGCAAACCATTGGCGTTTACCGTTTCAGTCAAATTCATCATCGCTTCGTTGAACAAAGCAGTAACAGGAACATCGATACTTTCACCTGATCCAAGCATCGGCACTGTTGCGAATGTCCATGGTTGACTCATATAACTTTCCATGAAAAAAGAAAGATGCATATCAGTAATGGCATTAGGTTCATCATTGGTAACCCGTACCATCGCAACAGGATTTTTTTCATACCAGGCCCACGAAACCGGAAATACCCGGTATTGTTCTGTTTTTTCAACATGCACTCGCGTTCTGCCGCCTATTATTTCCGATAAATTAAGCCTTAGTCCTATAGCCGCGCCGAAAGAGGGCAGGGGATCGGCGCTAAAAACCCGGTACGTATAGCCGCCGTCAGCAAACAATGAAAAATACGGCGATATATAAAAATCAGCCCCAAGCGTAAATCCCCCCAGTACGTTGGTTTCGCTTTCTCCTGTTCTGGAATACTGGTACAGGCCTCCGTTACCGGCGACTCTAAAAGCCCATCTGTCAAAAGGGCGATACCGCAAAAATAATCCCGCTTTACCTTCCATTAAGTTAAGAGGGTCGCCAATCTGAAGCGGCAGGGAAGATATAGTTCCGCCGGCGCTTAAACCTATATTAAATTTTTTTGCAAATTGCCATTTGGTTTTATTGGAGAATGCCCAATCAAGTGAAGCCGCCGCTCCCATTCCGGTATTGAAAAGCGACTGATCAACCGGTATTTCAATAACAGGAGCAACACGAAAAGAGATTTCATTTTCCGCAAATAAAGGAAAAGATAAAGAAATAAATAATAAAATAATGGAAAAAAATCTTAATGTCGTCATTTTATTCTCACTTTTCTGTAAGGTTTCTGACCGCATCCCAATTTGCAGGAGGCGGTTCTTTCATATATGCTTCGCATCGTTCAATGTACAGCTCTGCAACCCTGTCTTGGGGAAGTATTGCCTTAACGGCATTGAACAATTCCAACGCTTGCTTAAAATCCTTTGCTTCAAAACAATCAATCGCTTTTTCCCAAACTTCTACGGCCTTTTGTTCATTATTCATTATTTCATACAACCGCAGCGGCGTATTTATGCCGACAACCCGCACACGATCAAGCCTTCTTAATAAAAATTCATCGCCTATTTTTTCGCGGGTATATTCGCTGATTAAAATACCGCCTGTCCTGTATTGCTTGTTCACCCCTTCAAGACGCGCCGCCAGATTAACCGCGTTTCCCATTATCGTATAATCCATTTTATTTTGAGCGCCCATGTTTCCCACTACCATATCGCCGGTGTTAATACCTATGCGTGTAAACAGCGGAACAGGGCTTAATCCTTCTTCGACAATGGTTTTGTTCAGCTCCCGCTCCGCTGCCTTCATTGCAACAGCGCTTCGGCAGGCAAGAACCGCATGATCGGCGCGGAAAACAGGCGCGCCGAAAAACGCTATAATCGCGTCTCCTTCGTATTTGTCTATAGTCCCGACATTTTCCATAACGATATTACTCATTAATGTCAGATAACGATTAAGCAATTTAACCAGATGAACGGGATCCAGCTGTTCGGAAATCGTCGAAAAACCCTGAATATCGGTAAATATCGCGGTCATTTCCCGCTTTTCGCCGCCAAGATTTAACTTTGAAGGGTCATTGATAATTTCAGAGATTACTTCGGGAGCCAAATAACGGGAAAAAGCGCTGTGCAAAAAGGTTTTTTCGCGGCTGGCCGTCAAAAATTTTGAAACCATAAGAGACACAAACGTAAAGGTAGTAGCGGCAAGCGGAACCGCAAGTCCAAGATAAACCCTGCTTGCCAGAAATAAAATTACAAACGAACCGCATAAAAATACTATGCCGGATATGCCTGTTATTATTGATAAATGGGTGTCAAAACGGCTTACCAGAAAACTCATTGCCAATGAAAAAACAACTGCGATAATCAAGGATATAAACCACGGAGCATCAGTAATAAAGTCTCCTGCAAGAAGCATATTGGCGATAACCGCATAGCTCCCTACATTGGGATAATTTTCTTCAAATGTAATAATGCTGTGATCGGTCATTGAAGTAGCGTCAGAGCCTATAATGCTAAAACTTCCGTCCAATACAGCCGCTTCTTCACGTATTGCCGCCAGCCTGTCAAATTGCGATCGGCAAACATCAAACAGTTCTCGCACAAATTCAGCCATGTAATAGTCATCGCCTACATCGGCAAGAATGATATCTTCATAATCGCCATGCAAAAACGCTCTGCTGGTATTAAAAAATTCCTGTTTCGCAAAAAGCCATTCCTCTGCAGCCGCTCCGCTGCCTTCAAATGTTTCTTTTTTTAATGCATCAGCTGTAATATACCAATCCCAGGGCGTAAAATCGCTTTCCCAGCAATAGAAAAAACCGGAGTCATACATCATTGCAATATTTTCTGCAAATATCGGTTCTATTACCGTGTGTTGAATAAGCGGCACAAGCGACAGCATATTGTAATCGTAAAACGATTTTCCCGGCCACCTGATTAACATACTGCCATCCTGCGCTCTTGGGATTCGCAAAGCGCCGCCGTCATGCATATGCAGGGTAATGGCCTTGTTTGTCACTGCAATCGTATCGTAACCCAATTTTTCCTGTATAGCCGCCAGTGTAAGTTGTTTATAGTAGTTATCCTGATATTTCCACAATAGATGAACGCGTCTGCGAAGGCCGTCAGTATCGGGAGCGGCGTTTACAATTCCCGCGCCCTTTGCCTGGCTTAACAGTTTTTGAATTGCAGGCGTTACGCTGGCCGCTTCCGGCGTTTTACGATCGCCTGTGCCGGTTACATTACCCGCAGCTATATATTGCGCCAGAAAACAGTCTATTGTTTCATCTGTGGTAATATCTTCCGCATTGTCAAAAATTTCCGCAGAAAACATGGTAAGCGTAAGCCATGAACAATCGCTGAAAGCCAGTGCTTTTGCGAAATATTCGTCTACATCCCTGCCAATCAACGGGATTACAGAGACCGCATCGTTCAAACTGATGGAATCAGTATTAAAATGCCGGACAAATGAATCGACGGCATACACCGGATCAAAACGCCTTGCGCTTTCGTCAAGATAGCTTAAGTCGAATACTATCGCGTCAGCGCCCAGTTCCTTCAGTAAAACAACAACATCAGCCATTACCTCGCGCCTGAACGGAAACCCGCCGGCAAATTCCATTGACGCATCGTCAAGCGCAAGTACGACCACTTTTTCGCTTTCCGCTAACGGCGGCAGAACGCGCAGAAAAACATCAAACAGCTTATGGTCAAGTGCCGTGAAAAACAATAAACACGACACCAGACAAGCTGTAAGAGTAACTCTGATAAATGGCCTTTGACGTTTCAAATTAGTTATTCTGCCGCAATATCTTCATCAGACGCGGCATCGCTGGCGCGGGCAGAAGCCGTTGACGCTTGCCCCCCTGTGCGTGTCGCTGCTGCTGTTTCCACCCGGGCAACATTCCCGCCAATACGCAAGCCAGATCCGATAGCAGCCAGATCCGACACCTTGCCATTTCGCGCTGCGGGAATGGTAATGGTCCTTTCGCCTGACTTAAGCACCAGCGATGAACCAGCCGCCGTGTGAATAACCGTATCGGCATTAAGCGTGTCTCCGGCTTTTACCGCAACTCTGCCGTTACCGCCTTCCCGCTGAACCGAACCCTTTACGCTTTCCACCGTATAGTCCTGTGCGAAAACGATTCCCATTGCCATTACGGCAATCACCAACGCCAAAATTCCTTTCTTCATCTTTTGCCTCCAAAAAAATATTATCTGCTTTCCGCAATTCTTTCCAAACCGCGTAACGCTGTTTGGTTTTGCGGCTCTCTCTGCAATGCCTGCCTGAACCATCGTTCCGCCGCAGCAAAATCCCTTTCTATCAGGGCAAGATTGCCCCGGTTCGTCATGGCCGGAACTGACCCCATATTCACGGCGCGTTCATACGCTGCCTTGCCTTCAGCAACACGCCCGGCTCGCACATATAAAATCCCCAATCGGTTTTGCTGCGCTGCCGTATTCTGCATATTGCTTGTTCTTTGAATAATCGGGTTTATTTCCTGCGTTATATACCTTTGCATAACATTATTAACTTCGCGTAACACAGCGGCATTATCTGTCCTGATACCAGTTCTGCCCAATTCATACAACGGAGCGGGCGGATACACTGCCCATGCGTCTTCCACTGCCACAAATTCCGCAAGTTCTCCGGTTGCAAAAGATTCGTTCAAAGCTGCCGCCCCGCGCGCCCATGCGGAAGTAAACCCTTCATGCAAAACAGACATCGACAAAGGCAGCCACACATTATCATT
>WQXQ01000076.1 GCA_009784775.1 Treponema sp. | reverse complement strand
CTTTGCGCCTCTGCGTGAAAAAACACGAACAAAGTCTCAACAACAACCGTAGGTTGTTACAAAATAAAAAGGAGTGTTCAGTATGAAACACAAAAAATGGAACATTATCGCCTTCATTGCGGTAATGGCATTCGCGATGATCGCCTGCGAAGGGCCAATGGGGCCAGCGGGCATCAACGGGATCGATGGCGCAGCAGGTGCCAACGGCAATGACGGCACACCGGGCACAAACGGCACCAATGGTACGAATGGTACCAACGGTACTGACGGCGTATCGCCGTGGATTTGTGTCGATGGCTTCTGGCACATCGGCGGTGATCCCGGCGCAGATTTTGCCTGCAACGCCGACTGCCTCGGCATCAAAGCAGCAGGCGCCAACGGCACCAATGGGACAAACGGTACCAACGGTGAAGACGGCGACACCCCGTGGATTTGCGCCGACGGCTTCTGGCACATCGGCGGCGAAGCGCCCAATGCCAACTTTGACTGCAACACCGACTGCCTCGGCATACCCGCCGCAGGAGCCAAAGGCAATACAGGAGAACAAGGCCCGCAGGGACAGCCCGGACTGAACTCGTACATTGTTGTCTTCAACGCCAACGGCGGCAGGCCTCGCTTTGACTTTGTCAGCGTGTTGCACGGCCAAACAGTTGCCCAACCCGCCAATCCCACCAGAACCGATGTGTTTTTTGGCGGGTGGTTTACCGATAATACTGCGTTTACCAACCGATGGGATTTTAATACCCACACCGTTACCGCAAATATTACTTTGTACGCGCAATGGGCTGATGTGCCTTTCTATATAGCCGACATTGCCCCTTACCTTGCAACCAAAACCGGAACCATTGATGACCCGATATTACTCCCTCTGGAGATAGACCTTGGAACAATGCAAAATACCGGCAGCGGCTGGAGGCAATTGTTGGATGCCATCGCCGGCGCAGACCAATTCGTAGCCCTTGACCTCTCCGCCTCTACGATGAGCGGAACTGCATTCAACACCGGTAACGATTGGGGTGATTTTCCCTCCGGTCTGGACAAGATCGTATCTGTCATACTGCCGACAGGGATTACATCTATCGATAATAACGCGTTCCGGAATTGTAGCAACTTGACGAGCGTCACCATACCCGACAGCGTGACCAATATCGGCAATCAGGCGTTCAGGGGTTGTGCCAGTTTGACGAGCATTACCATACCCGACAATGTGACTAGTATTGGCGATGGGGCGTTCAGGGATTGTGCTGGTTTGACGAGCGTAACCATACCCGACAACGTGACCTCTATCGGCAATCAGGCGTTCCGGAATTGCACCAGCTTGACGAGCGTAACCATAGGCAATAGCGTGACCAGTATAGGCGCATCGGCGTTTATGAGTTGCAGCAGCTTGGAGAGCATCACCATACCCGACAGCGTGACTACTATCGGCGAAGGGGCGTTCTCCGATTGCAGCAGCTTGGAGAGTATTACCATACCCGACAGCGTGACTACTATCGGCGAAGGGGCGTTCTCCGATTGCAGCAGCTTGGAGAGTATTACCATACCCGACAGCGTGACTACTATCGGCAATTATGCGTTCTCCAATTGCAGCAGCTTGGAGAGCATTACCATAGGTAATAGCGTGACCACTATCGGCAATTATGCGTTCTACTATTGCACCAGCTTGACGAGCGTAACCATACCCGACAGCGTGACCACTATCGACAATCAGGCGTTCTCCCATTGCACCAATTTGACAAGCATCACCGTAGATACTAATAATCTAAACTACGCAAGCCAGAATGGGATATTGTATGACAAAACAATAACGCGGCTTATACAGGCACCCGGAGCTATAAGCGGCAGCTTCACCATACCCGACAGCGTGACCAGTATCGGCGATTCGGCGTTCTCCGGTTGCACCAGCTTGACGAGCGTAACCATAGGCAATAACGTGACCAGTATAGGCGGATCGGCGTTCTTCGGTTGCAGCAGCATGGCAAGCGTAACCCTCCTCAGAGAAACACCGCCCACACTGGGTTTATGGGGGTTCAACAGCACCCCCGCAGCCATGCGCATTGTTGTTCCGGCGGGCAGGGTGGCAATCTACCGGACAACCACTGAATGGAATATAAATGGGTACCGTAATCGGATTCACAACGCCAGTTGTGCCTTACCAAATGCGGCAAACACTGCTTCGTGCAGCTGTTTATAGAGGAAGAATGTTTTAACTACGAACCACACGAACAAAAGAAACGATAGCGGACTATAAGTTTGTGTGGTTTGTGGTTCATTATCGGAATTAATTCAAAATTGCTCATTCTCCAAAAATGGGTTGCAATATAATGAAATATACCATATCCTGTATAGAACAGGATGTTTTATGGAAACGATGGAAAAGTTAGAAAAAAACGGTGTTTTTCTCAAATATAATGATGTAGTACACTTGTGTAAAAAGTATTCCATTGTTGAATTATCTCTATTTGGTTCATCAATTCGGGATGATTTTACTCAAAACAGTGATGTGGATATATTGGTCTCATTCGACCAAAATGCAACCATATCATTATTTGACATAATCGAATTGGAGAATGAATTTTCCAGATTATTGCACCGGGAAGTTGACATTGTAGAAAAAGAATCATTGAAAAACCCCATACGAAAAAACAAAATATTATCAACCCGGGAGATACTATATGTCGCTTAATGAAGATTTAGAAAAAATCGATGTATTAAAAGAATATATAGAACAAAAGACCAGCTACGGGAAGATGACATAGTACTATCACGCACAGAGTACAAACAACGCTTTTTCTCATTTCTCATTCCTCACTTCTCATTTAAACCTAAAACTACAGCCAAGCATATACGTAATGCCCGGCATAACATATCCCGTATAATACTCATACTGGGTGTTGCACACATTGTTCACGGAAATAAATAATTCGGAATCGGCAAGGCGCCATTGTGTTTTGGTGAAATTGAATCCAAGGCGCAGGTTCAGCAGAAAAATATCGTTGAGTGTGTGTGCGGCGGCGGGCGCCGAGGAGGGACTTAGCCAGCCGGTGTAAAGGTCGTGCAGGTATTGGAGATCGCCGGACAGGTAAAAATTGTCCAAAAATACCCAACGGAATCCGGCGGACAGGCTGAATGTTGGAGTGAAGGGCATTTTTTTCACGGTGTTGCCCTTTTCGTCTGTTGCGCTTACATCCGTGTACCAGGTGCCGCCGGCAAAAATGCCAATGGTGTTCGCGAATAATTTTTCGGGGAAAAAATCAACCGACGCGGCCAACTCAAGGCCCTGCAATGTGAATGATGCAAGCGAAGAAGCGTTGCCGGGAACTTGAGATGTAACGATGATTCTGTTTTTGCCGACATTGTAAAAATACGAGCCGTCAAGCGCATACGAAAAAAAAGTTCTAGGCCTGGGTGCAAAACGTAAACCCGCTTCAAAATGATCGATTGTTTCCGGCTCAATGCGTTTCAAATCCGCCGATTCATACGCGGCGGCATTGCCCAGCAATGGTTGCAAAATTGCCGGAGCGGGGTAGACCAGCCCTCTGGAATAATTGAAATTGCAATCAAGGCGCTTCCAGCCCAAGACAAGCCCGCCCTGATAGCTCAACTGATTTGCCCACACGCTGTGGAAAAAGCCGCGAAGCCCCGCCGACGGTGTTATGTGCCATTGCTCCCGGTCGCCAAACAGCCACGATGCCCCGGCGTAGGGGGAGTACAGAATCATCGCCGGGAATGTCGTTATAATCGACGGGCGGGTGATGTTGTGATCTTCGTTCACCATCAGCATCCAGTCCAGGTCCATTCCCAGAACCGCATTGCCTTTTTCCAAAACCGTCAATGTTTCCCTGGCCCGTGCGCCAAAGGCTTGCAGCGACTGCAATGACCATTCGCCCGGTATATGGGGATTTTCATCCAGCCACTTGAATTGAGTATTGGTGTAATACAGTTTCAGGAAGCCTTCGGCCTTATCATATTCATTGTTCAGCGTTATCGTCGAAAAAATACTGTTTGTTTGATAGCTGCTCAAAATGTCATCAATGCTTTGGCCGGCGTAGGGCGCCTGTTCGGTGTGCGCTCCTGCATAGTTTCCCAATAGCCGCAAGTCCCAATGCTCGTTAATCGACATTCCTGTATTAAGGTAATAGCTTTGCTGCTGAGCGCCGGAGTGAACGATATGACCGTTAGTCGATGTCCAGCTTTGGGCGGCGAAGATGTCAAAGCGTCCAAGCTGTACACCAAAGGCGGCATTTTGTACAAAGGTGTAATAGCTTCCCCCGGAAAAACCGCCTTCCGCAATCCAGCCTTCTTCGTTCATGGAACGGGGTTGCACATTCACCAGCGCATAACCCGCGCCAAATTCTGAAGGCTGGGGCGATTTGAATACTTCGACATGATCTATCGTGATAACGGGAATACTATCAGCCATTGACTGCCCGTACAAAAAACCGTAGCGGGGAACGCCGTCAAAGTGTACGGCAACTTCCGTTGCGGGATGCGCATAACCCCGCCCCCGCACGAAAATGCTGGAGCCGGTGGTGGTTCCCGCCATGTTTTTTTGCCCAACGATAACTCCCGGTACATTTTTAAGCGTATCTGAAAAATCAATCGAGCCCTGCTGCTGTATCTGTTCCTCTGAAACAATGTTTTTTCTCATCCCAAAAGCGGACTGTTCCGGCAATGCCGGACTTGTTTCCTGCCGGGGGGCATCTTCCTCGATAGTCAGACCTTGCCCTTCCATAATAATCCAATCGTCAAAATCATCGGTATGTTCGGATGTCACATCCTCTGCATTCAAAAAGAAGAGGCACGCGAACAATAGCGAGAGGAAAAAAAGCCTGAACAAAAAATGACGCGTTAAAACCATTTTCTGTTTACCGATAGCGGTTAAATTCCCGGGGGCCTGTATGGCCGCCATAGTTGGTAATGGTAAGCGTATTACCACTAACGGCAAAACCACCGGGCGCCGGGTTCCAGGGTAAACCGGTGGTGATAGTTCCCGTATGTGCGGCGCTGTCAAACGCATATCCCCACTCATTGGTGGTATTGTCGATGCTAAACGACCAAATGACCTTGTTTCCGGGCATAAAGGTGATGGTGAGCCAGTCTCCGTTTCTGGGCGTTTCCCCGGCCCACACCGAATAAACCAGATCGCCGGCAAGCGCCCCCAGTGTAAAGGGAACCGGCTCCACCGTTAAATTCGCCTGACGCACCCGCCTGAATTCCCGCAATGCTCCCCCGTGACTCCCGTAATTGGTAATAGTCAGTGTGTTGCCACTAATGGTAAATCCGTTAGGGGCCGGACTCCAGCCGCCTGCAGGATTGGTAATTGTTCCCGTATGTGCAGTGTTAAACGTATATTCCCACTCATTAGTACTATTGTCGATACTGAACGAGCAAATAACCTTTTTTCCGGGCATAAATGTGATAGTAAGCCAATCCCCCGCTCTGGGCGTTTCGCCAACCCACACCGAATAAACCAACCCACCAGAATTATCCGCATATCCAGTAATACTTGTCCCCGGCTCAGGACAACCAGTAAAAAGAGTAATCAAAATTAATGTTAATGGCAGCCCAACACCGCAAAAAATTTTCTTCTTCCTCATTCCTCACTCCTCATTCTCGTAAAATCCGCTCCGTGGGGATAATTTCTCCATGTAGGAGAAAAAACCATCCGCTCATAGTTATTGGTGACGGTAAACCTGCCTAAAGAATCAGCCTGCCCAATGCGCGTTGACTTGTCGTAGGAATAGGCGTGACGGGCTTCTTCGTTGAAAAGGACTGTTTCAGCAGATTCGAAATAGAGCGTTACCGCTCCCCAGCCGCCATCCCAAAACCAGCTGGTGCCAATCAGCGGTGAATCCGGATCCGGCCCCGATCCGCCCGGCCGTTTTTCCCGCGGGTCGATCTGAGCCTGACATCCAATAAGAGAAAAGATTATTATAATACCAATAACCATTTTCTTTTATTATACACTCTTTATCAGATACTTTTGCAAGGTGCCGATAAATTCGTCAATGTCTATTGGTTTACCTATGTGGCCGCTCATGCCGGCTTCAAGGCAATTTTCTACATCCTCACGGAAAACATTAGCGGTCATGGCGATAATGGGTATATTTTTCGCTTTTGCGTGCTTCATCGCTCTAATTCTGCGGGTTGCCTCATATCCGTCCATTTCCGGCATTTGTATGTCCATAAGAATCAAATCGTACGCATCGGGCGCTTGCTCAAACATAGCGACTGCTTCTAATCCGTTTTTGGCGCAGTCCATTTCCAGCATTGTAGGCTCGATCAATACTTCTATGATCTCCCGGTTGATTTCAACATCTTCCGCCAAAAGGATTTTATATCCATTAAAGATATGCCGGAAATCGGTCTCTTCTTCTTCCTGTAAACGATTTATTCCAATCGATTCATTTATCGCATCTGCGATTGCTGATGGGAACAAAGGCTTGGACAGGAATTTATCAACGCCCGCTTTTTTTGCTTCAGCCGCTACGCTGCTCCATTCAACGGCTGAAATCATAATGACAATGGTATGTTCAGGCGATTTTGCTTTTGCTTTTATTTCACTTGCCAGCTTAATGCCGTCCATATCCGGCATCTTCCAATCGACAAAGTATATGTCGTACATACCGTTGGTTCCCACAAGCGCCAGCGCTTCCTGACCGCTTAAAGCGGTATCGCAGTCTTTGCCAAAACTGTGCATAATGTCGGTGAAATAATCAAGGATATGTTGGTCGTCATCTACCACCATTATGGAAACATTTCCCCAATTCACGCCGACTTCGGATAGGCTAGATGTATTTTTCGTCCCTCGTTTTGCCTTAAACGTGAATGAGAATTTTGCTCCTTTTCCCAGTTCGGATTCAATCCATACTTTCCCGCCCATCATTTCTATGATGTTCTTGGAGATAGCAAGTCCCAGTCCCGTGCCGCCAAATTTGCGGGTTGTTTCCAGGTCAGCCTGATGGAACGATTTGAACAGTTTCTTTTGCTGTTCAGGACTTATGCCTATACCATTGTCCGTAACAGAGACCTGTATCGTATATTCTGATCCTTCAGAGGAGTCTTCCTTGTCGATAAAACGAGTATCAAGAATGATAGATCCTTCTTCCGGCGTGAACTTGACCGCATTGCCAAGCAGGTTGGTTATCACTTGCGCAAGCCGTTGGTCGTCACCGAACAGTGACTGTGGTATGGACTTGTCTATATGCACCGTAATTTTTTGGTTCTTTTCGTCAGCGCGGAACGAGGCAATATTGACAACGCGCTGAAGCATTTTTTCAAAATCAAACTCTTCATACGACAATTCCAGTTTATTCGCCTCGATTTTTGACATATCCAGGATATCGTTAATGACGCCCAGCAGATGCTGTGAAGCGTTTTCGATTTTTGACAAGCAGTAATCTTTCCGCTGTATATCATGGGCGGATTTCCCAATATATGTCATACCAATAATGGCGTTCATGGGCGTGCGTATTTCGTGGCTCATATTGGAGAGGAACAGACTCTTTGCTTCGTTTGCTTGCTGCGCTTTCTGCGTTGCTTCCCGCAGCGCAGTTTCAACTTTACGCATCGAGAACGCTCCTGCAAGTATGGAACCTGCCATTGTAGCAAGCCTGAACTCGCCCTGTGCCCAGTCTGCTTCCTCAAATGTCGTGGCAAAAACAAGGTATCCGGCACACACGCCTTCCACCATGAGAGGTATATAGCAAAAACTTTTTTCTTCGAGCGATGTGCCGGGATATGTTTTGAACACTTGTACTGCCGCTTTTTCGTAGTAGCAGCCGGTTCCATCAGCTTCATCGAGAATTGGTTTCATTATTTCATAAGTCAGTGAGCGTCCCAGTACACGCGGTGTTTCATCGTTTATGACATCTTCATGGGTACAGTGCAATAAACCGTCCGGCAGGAATTCCAGAATGATAGCTCTGTCTGTGTTGGTGAAATCGCGCAGTTCGAACAGCGCGTTATCAATTAATACGTTAAAGTCATACGGTTGTGTGAAGGGTACGGAGAACTTCGATATAAACTCCTGCGTTCGGAGTTCAGCTTCATTTGCCGCGAGAAGGGCTTCATCACTCTTTTTTCTGGAGTATGCGCCCGCAAGGATAGAACCCGCCATTGTTGCCAAACGGAATTCACCCTCCGCCCAGTTTGCCTGCTCAAACATTGTGAAGAAGACGAGATAACCCGCCCTGCTGCCGCCGATGGTCAGCGGTATGTAGCAGAAACTTTTTTCATCAAGTGATGTACCGTGATGTTTTTGGAACACCTGAGCCGCCGCTTTTTCATAGTAACAGCCGGTCATATCCGCTTCGACAAGAATCGGTTTCATTATTTCATAAGCCAGTGAGCGTCCCAATACCTTTGGCGTTTCATCGTTTATGACATCTTCATGGGTACAGAGCAGTGATCTGTCCGGCTGAAATTCCAGAATGATAGCCCTGTCTGTTTTCGTGAAGTCACGCAATTCGTATAACGCATTTGCAATCAATTCATCGAAATGATAGGATTGTGTGAAGGGTACGGAGAATTTTGATATAAATTCCTGTGTACGCAATTCCGATTCCCTTGCCGCGGATAAAACATCTTCTGTCTTTTTTCTGGAATATGCGCCCGCGATAATGGAACCCGCCATGGTCGCCAGACGGAATTCACCTTCTGCCCAGTTTGCCTGCTCAAACATCGTAAAGAAGACGAGATAACCCGCTCTGTTACCGCCGATGGTCAGCGGTATATAACAAAAGCTCTTTTCACCCAAATCGGCATCGGGGTACCGGTGAAAAAAACGCGGCGCTGCTTTCTCATAAAAGCAGCCGGTTCTGTCTGCTTTATCGAAAATTGGTTTCATGGTTCTATAGGCAAGCGAACGCCCCAGTACTTTCGGCGTTTTCTTGTTGATAACGTCCTCATAGGTACAAAGCAGCGAATCGTCCGGCTGGAATTCCAGAATGATAGCTCTGTCTGTGTTGGTAAAGTCGCGCAGCTCGTACAGCGCATCGTTGATCAATTCATTAAAATCGTATGACTGGGTAAACGGCACAGAAAATTCCGATATGAATTTCTGTGTGCGTAATTCCGCCTCATTTGCCGCGATAAGAAAGTCTTCGCTCTTTTTCCAGGAATAAGCGCTTGCGATGATCGAACCTGCCATGGTGGCCAGCTGGAATTCGCCCTCTGCCCAGTTTGCTTCTTCAAACATGGTGAAGAAAACAAGGTATCCTGCCCTGCTGCCGCCAATAGTGAGCGGTATGTAGCAAAAACTTTTTTCTCCCAGGTCGGCGGAAGGGTATCTCTGGAAATAACGGGAAGCCGCTTTTTCGTAGAAGCAGCCGGTTCTGTCTGCCTTGTCAAGGATTGGTTTCATCTTTTTGAAAGCCAGTGAGCGCCCCATTACTTTCGGGGTTTCATCGTTTATAACGTCCTCATGGGTGCAGAGCAGCGAACCATCCGGCTGAAATTCCAGAATGATAGCCCTGTCCGTTTTGGTAAAATCGCGCAGTTCGTACAGCGCATTGCCGATCAAATCGTCAAAATCATAAGGGCGTGTAAATGGAACGGAAAACTCTGACATGAACTCCTGCGTGCGTAATTCCGCTTCATTTGCCGCAAGAAGAATTTCTTCGCTTTTCTTTCTGGAGTAGGCTCCCGCTATGATCGACCCCGCCATTGTTGCAAGCCGGAATTCGCCTGCCGCCCAGTTTGCCTGCTTGAACATCGTGAAAAACACGAGGTATCCAGCCCTGTTGCCGCCAATTTTCAAGGGTATATAGCAGAAGCTCTTTTCTTTTAAATCGGTAGTGGGATATCTTTGAAAATAACGGGATGCTTGCTTTTCGTAGAAGCAGCCGGTGTTATCCGCCTCGTCGAGGATCGGCTTCATCATTTCATAAGTCAGTGAACATTCCAGTACTTTTGGCGTTTCTTCGTTAATAACGCTCTCATATGTGCAGAGCAGCGAGCTGTCCGGCTGAAATTCCAGAATAATGGCTCTGTCCGTTTTGGTAAAATCGCGCAATTCGTTCAATGCGTTATCAATCAACTCGTCAAAATCATAAGGTTGTGTAAACGGCACAGAGAACTTTGAAATAAACTCTTGTGTCCGCAGTTCCGCTGCTGCGCCAGAAGCAATGATTTTTTCGTCCATCACTCAATTTCCCCTTTTGTTTCCATTATACTATTAAAGGAATATAATGTCAAATACGCAAAAAATACAGAGGCAATTACCTGTTCTCTTTTCTCTTTTCTTTTGTTATAATGACCTATGGTCATAGCTTCGATAGACATACAAAACGGCAAGGTCGTCCAGCTTAAGCAGGGCGAGGAACTGGTATTGCAGCGGGACAATCCGCTGGAACTGGCGGCAGAATTCGACCGTTACGGCGAAGTGGCGGTTATCGACCTTGATGCCGCGATGGGGAAGGGCAGCAATATCGAGCTGATAAAGCCGCTGCTGCGAAAAGCCGAGTGCCGGGTGGGCGGCGGCATCAGAACGCCGGAACAGGCAAAAGAACTGGTCAGCCTTGGCGCGCGAAAAATTATTGTGGGGTCAAGCGCCTTTCGCAATGCCGGTACATTTGGGGTAAATGTTTCCTTTCTTGAAGCGATGGCAAAAAAGATCGGCCGTGAGCGGCTGATTGTCGCCGTTGATGCCCGCAATGGCGAAATTGTCGTGGACGGCTGGAAAACCCCCACCGGCCTTGATTTAATTACAGCGGCAAAACAAGTCGATCCCTTTGCCGGCGAACTATTATTTACCTGCGTCGAACGCGAAGGCACCATGACCGGCATCGATCTTGAGCCGGTACGCAAACTGCGCGAAGCCGTTACTTGCCAAATCACTGTAGCCGGCGGCGTTTCAACCTTAGACGAAATCGCAAGCATTGCCGCCCTCAACTGCGACGTGCAGTTAGGCATGGCCATCTACACCGGCAAAATAAACCTCCCCGACACCTTCATAGCCTCGCTAAACTGGAAGAAAGGAGAATCGCTGAACCCGCAATCCGCCCCCCCACTCCCCACTCCCCACTCCCTACTCCCCATCCTTGTTCAATCCCCCGACGGCCAAATCCTTATGACCGGTTTTACCGATGCCGAAGCGTTAACCGAAACATTCAAGCGCGGGAATGTCTGTTTCCACAGCCGTACGCGGAACAAACTATGGATGAAAGGTGAAAGTTCCGGCAATGTGCTGAAACTTGTGAAAATGCGCACCGATTGCGACCGCGATGCATTGCTTGCCATTGCCGAGCCGGCAGGCCCCATTTGTCATACCGGCGCGTGGTCTTGCTTTGCGACTAACAAAAACTATAGCTGGGCATATTTGCAAAATATCATAACCGAACGTTTTCGCAATCCGGCGCCGGGTTCGTACACCGCAACCCTTGACGATGATCTGGTTCGGGAAAAAGTGCTGGAAGAAGCAAAAGAACTGTGCGAGGCAAAAACCAAGGACGAGATTATCTGGGAGGCGGCGGACTTGCTCTATTTTGCCACCGTATTGATGACCCGTGCCGGCGTTAGCGTACAGGAAATTCTTGACGAACTTGATCGGAGACACAGGAAGTAAAATGAGGAATGAGGAATGAGTGAATTTTGGAATAGGCGTACAAAGAATCTTTCTCCGTATGTGCCTGGTGAGCAGCCGAAGGATCGGCAGTTTATTAAACTTAACACTAATGAGAATCCCTATCCGCCTTCGCCAAACGTTATTGCAGCGATTCAAAATGCGGTCAATGACAGCCTGCGATTGTATCCTGATCCGGAATGTACTGGTTTCCGGGAGGCGATTGCCGCCCGCTACAATGTTAAGCTCGAACAGGTTTTTGCGGGCAATGGTTCCGATGAAGTGCTTGGCTTCGCCTTTGGCGCGTTCTTTGGCGGTGATGCGATTTTGTTTCCTGATATTACGTATAGTTTTTATCCGGTTTATGCGGATTTGTGGGATGTTCCGTATCGTACCATACCGTTAGATGAAGATTTTTTGATTAATACGGCTGATTATACTGTTCCATCGGGCGGGGTGGTTATTCCCAATCCTAATGCCCCAACGGGGGTGGCGCTTTCGTTAGATGCGATTTTGTCTGTGGCAAAGTGTTTGGAAAAACAGGAAAAAGTGTTTATCGTTGATGAAGCGTATGTTGCGTTCGGTGCCGATTCCGTTATTCCCCATATCAATGACCATCCCAATATGCTTGCCGTACATACTCTTTCAAAATCGGCTTCGCTTGCTGGCTTGCGCGCTGGTTTTGCCATTGGCAATGAAAAACTAATCGAAGGCCTGTGCCGCATACGCGATTCCTTTAATTCATACACCCTTGACCGGCTTGCCCTGGCAGGTGCAAGTGCGGCAATTGCCGATGCCGATTATTACGACACCATTAACCGCCGTATCATTGCCACACGGGATCGGGTAACGGAAACACTGCGCGGTATAGGCTGTACTGTATTGCCATCATCGGCAAATTTTATTTTTATGCAAGCGCCCGGCATCAGCGGCGG
>WQXQ01000075.1 GCA_009784775.1 Treponema sp. | reverse complement strand
GCGAGGGTGTTTGCTTTCGACCAGGGTGAGGGTTACATCTGAAAGTTCTACCTTGGGGGTAATAGCTGCATACAGGTTGGCACAGGCATAACTTTTCAGGAAAGTCCTGATCGAGACCGTATCTTCCGGGCTTTTGTACTCCAGCAGATTGTCGGTTCTGAATATACGGGCGATGTTTTTGTCGATAACCAGTTCTTTTTTCTTTGAGCCATTCATGAGGGTAAAAATCATCCTTGCACTCTTTTATCAATTTATGTATATTGTTCTCTATAACCCAAATGCGTATTGTAACATCTCGCTTTGGCCCTCTGTCTTTTTACCGGGAGGCCCTTGCTATCGCCCTGCCGGTAATGCTCCAGCAGTTTATTATGAGTATGGCCTCGCTGGTGGACAACTTTATGGTTGCCGGGCTGGGGGATGTCAGTATGGCGTCGGTGAATGTTGCGGGGCATATCGTTTTCATTTATATCGTTATCATTCATACCATTTGCCAGGCCGGCGGCATTTACATTGCCCAGTTCAGGGGTGCGGGTAACCACGAAGGGATGCAGCAGGCCTATCGTTTCAAAGTGCTTTTTGCCTTTACCGTTGCTGTTTTGTGTTTCATTGTATGCCAGACCATGCCCCACTGGATGATTGCCATGATGACTACCGGCAATGCCGCGCAGGAAGACATTATGCAAACAGGAACCGTCTATCTTAAAATTGTGTCCTGGAGTTTTTTCTTTATGGCGATTTCTTTTGCCGTGGGAACCAGTTTTAGGGAAATTGCGCGGCCAAAAGTAACCTTGGTTATTTCCGCTACGGCAACTCTGGTCAGTACGGTGGGAAATTGGCTGCTCATTTACGGCAATCTTGGCGCTCCTCGTCTGGAAGTTGCCGGTGCAGCGTACTCGACGCTTGCAGCCCGCGCCGTTGAGATGACGGTCTTTTTGATTTATGCCGCAAAAGTGAAAGCCCCTTTCTTTGTGGGCATTAAACGGATTTTGTCTGTGCACTGGAAATTCTTTCGGGATATTCTATGGAAGTCGGGAATGATTTTTGTTGCCGAAATGTCCTGGATCGCATCCGAGACGATTATGATTGCCATGTATAACCGCCGCGGAGGCGCAGAAATTGTCGCTGGTATGGCGGCGGGCTGGACAATCGCCAATATTTTCTTTTTGATATTCGGCGGAATATGGACTGCCTGCGGTGTTCTGGTGGGCGGCTCGCTGGGTGCGGGTAAACTTGATGAGGCCCGGATCCGGGCCAAGTGGCTCAAATCGGGTGCGGTTGTGCTGGGTATTATCATCGCTTTGCCCGGAGTGTTTTTTGCCAATCTGCTTGTCCCGCTGGTTTTTTCCAACCTCAGCGCGGCGGCAAGGGCAAACTGTATCGGCCTTGTTGCGGTTATCCTTGCCTACCTTCCCATTTGGAGTTACCTCAATGTTCAGTTTGCCGTTACCCGCGCCGGAGGTGATACCGCCACCGGAATGTACACCGATCTCTCCGTTAATGCCCTGTTGTTTGCTCCCGGCGCAGTCATTCTCTCTTTCTTTACGACGCTGCCTCCGGTACCAATGTTTGCCCTGCTCAAACTGACCGACTTTGTTAAAATCGCCATTGCCCGTCATTTTTTGCGCAAAGAACGCTGGGTAAAAAATTTAGCAGAGAGAGATGACAAGAACCTTTGACGGAATTGCTGCCATTGGTTATACTACAGTATGGCTGGCGAAAATCTGCCCCCGTATCTTGCGATTCTCAATCCTGAACAGCAGCGGGCAGTACTGCACACGGGCAAACCATTGCTGATTTTGGCCGGCGCGGGATCGGGAAAAACCAGAGTGATAACCACCAAGATCGCATGGCTTATTCGGGAACAGGGCATCGCACCGCAGTCGATTTTGGCAGTTACCTTTACCAACAAGGCTGCGCGGGAAATGGCCGAACGCGCCCGGCTTATTGACGAACGGGCTGCTTCCGCCATGCTGCGGACGTTTCACTCGTTTGGAGCCTGGTTTTTACGGCGCAACGGCGCGCTTGCCGGCCTTGAATCCAATTTTGTCATTTACAATGATGATGATATGATTTCCCTGCTTGCAACCATTATGCAGGGCGCGCCCAAAGTTGAAGTGAAACGTACCGCCCATGCCATTTCCCGCGCCAAAGATTATTTTCTTTCCCCCGATGATCCGGCGCTTGCATTCATTGACGGACACAAAAAATTCCGTGATATATATACCCGTTACGAAGAACGGCTTGCCCATACCGGCAATGTGGATTTTGGCGATCTGATTAAAAAACCGGTGGAGATTCTGCGCAATGAACCGCAGGTGGCGCAGCGTTTTCGGGAACGTTTTTCGGTGATAATGGTAGACGAATATCAGGATGCCAATGTTGCCCAGTTTGCATTGCTAAAGGAACTGTGCGGCCCGGCAACCTATGTCTGTGTGGTAGGCGATGATGATCAATCCATTTACCGTTTCCGCGGCGCCGAGGTAAAAAATATTCTTGAGTTCCCCGATAAATTCTCCGGTACAGACGTTATCCGGCTGGAAAGCAATTATCGATCAACGGCGCCCATCCTTAAAGTTGCTTCATCGGTGGTGGATCACAATCACGGCCGTTTGGGGAAAACACTGCGCGCCGAACGGGGAGACGGAAAAATGCCGGTGCTTGCCTTTTTACCCGACCAGGATGAAGAGGCCAATTTTTGCGCGGCGCTTATCAGCAATTCCGGGATATGGTCGGACTGGGCAATACTGTACCGCACCAACGCGCAGTCATTGGGTTTTGAAACGGAGTTTCTCCGCCGGGGCATTCCGTATCGTGTCGTTGGTTCTCTTAAATTTTACGAGCGCATGGAAATTAAGGATGCGCTTGCCCTGCTTGCGTTTTTGGTAAATCCCCGCGACGAGATTGCCTTTCGCCGTGTGGTCAATAAACCTGCGCGCGGGGTAGGGGACAAAACGGTGGATCGTCTGGTTGAAGCAAGTATGCAGGAAGGAATCAATCTTCTGGAGACGGCAAAAAACAAGGCAACGGCATTAACGCCTAAAGCCAGAAAAGGGCTGGAGGTATTTCTCAAAGTAATAGAAGACGGTAAAACGATGTTATCGTTAGCTGAAACAGCGGCTGTGCCGGCGGCTGGCACAGCTAAAAAGAAAAGCCGGCGCAGGGCGAAAGAAGATGCGGACGGCATAACGGGCGAATTGGTCGCAGGTGAGGGGCTTTCGGTATGCGTTGCCCAGATGCTTCAGGATTCCGGCATTGCCGAATATCATTTGTCGGATGAGGATACAATAATGGGCAACCAGCGTATGGCCAATCTGCAGGAGCTGGTCAATGCGGCAAGCCTGTATGCCGGAACAACCGAGGGGCTGCTGGAATTTCTTGAACATATTGAACTGGATCGTTCGCTGGAAGACAAGTCACAAAATGACGATGAAAAAGTAACGCTTATCACTTTTCACAATACCAAGGGGCTTGAATTCCGTAAAGTGATTATGACCGGGCTTGAACAGGGCGTGTTTCCCCGGGAAGATAAAAAAGACGAGGAACTTGAAGAAGAGCGGCGGCTGTTTTATGTGGGTGCAACTCGCGCCATGGATGAATTATACATATGCGCATGCAGTGTGCGGCGAATGTTTGGCAGAACCATGCCGGTTGAACCTTCGCTGTTTTTGCGGGAAATTGATAAAAGCTGCCTGCGCATTATTGGATCAGCGCCCCGCAGTTTTGGCGCGATGCAGCGGCCTCATCCGTGGGATAGGCAAACCGAAACAGAAGTGGAACAAGTGTCCGGCTGGCGCCGGGGGCAGCGGCTTTTTCATGACGATTACGGTTACGGTACGGTGAAGGAAGTGCGGGACAGCGATGACGGGCCGGTGGTGCGGGTGCAATTTGAAACCGGCAACGAATTGCGGTTCCTCAGTGAACATCAAGGCTCCGCCTTTGAAAAGATAGGTGATTATGATTAATGATAGAGTAAGTGATAATGCAGGTTCCCTGCTGCGTTTGGTGCCTGATGTATTGCGCGCCCGCGATTTTCGCCTGTACACCAAAGGCGGCCGGCGATTGATTGATCTTTGGCAAAACGGCGGCGCGGCGATACTGGGACATACTCCTCCTTCGTTGCTGCGGGAAATAAAAAACACCGCAAGCCGCGGCCTGTATGCCCCCTTCCCCCATTTTCTGGAAGATCGTTACCGCAAGGCCCTGTCCCGTATTTTTCCCGGCAGGACTTTCAGAATCTACGCCGCTCCTCCGCCGGAACTGCATTCCCTTGTTGCTGCGGGTCAGGCCTCTCTCTGGCGGCCTTTTCTGGATCCGGCAAACCCTCTCGCCGTTGCGGATAACGCCCCGCCGGTATTAATTCCCGTGGTGCCGGGCATTCAAGGCTGGCGCGATTCATTGCCATTGGGCCTCTGCGTACTTGCCCTTGCTCCCCATTGCTCCATCCCTTTACCGGCCGGCGATTTTCTGCCGCCGGTTTTGCTTGCCGCCGCCGCCCGCGGCGTATACGATCTTGTCGCCGCCGCTCCGCAGCGGGCAGTCCTGGAATACCCCCGCATTGCAAAAGCGCTCAAAACCGGCAATTACTGGCGCGCTCCGCAGGGGATTTATCTTACACCACGACAAACTCCGTCAGAAGCGGAATGGGCAACATTGTTCCGCCGTTTCCTTGGCGCAGGCTATCTGCTCCCCCCGGTTCCCTCCCAGCCGGCAATACTGCCCGGTATTATGTCCCCCGGCGAAGAAGTGAAACTGGCGGATTTGCTCTTGACATATATGGAATAATCACGCAAATTAAGTGTAAAGGAGTTTCATTATGAAAAGGTTATTCAAATTGTTTGGGATTATCGCATTGTCAGCGGTAATCGTATTTTCAATGGCTGGCTGCGGCGAAGACGATGGTGACGATACAATCGCGACATCTGGACGGCTCACCATTACTGGAATTCCCTCTGAATATAACGGCTCTTATGCATATGGGGGTGGTACTATAGGTATAGGTCCAATGGCTCGCACTCTTTATGCAGCCGCCAGCGTCAACAACAGCGGATCGGCAGGCACCGCAGGTATAATTAGCAACGGCACAGTCGCCCTGAATGTTTGGGAGGCTACAAATTCCGGTCCTGTCTATCTTAAGAGTTTTGATGGAAGCGGCTCTGCGGAGTTTACTATTTATGTTGTTAATTCAGCGGCACTTAATGAAGCAACCATGAATGATAATGATAATTATCTCTGGGAGGATGATGTATCAGTAATATTTATCGGCGGAATAGCTGCTCATACTTTTAATTAGCGGTAAGTTCCCTAACAGCATTCAAGCTCAAAAATTATTTTTTTTGTCTTTGGATTATAAAAAGCGTATACCAATCCGCAATCGCCCCACATCAAACCTTCTTCTGAATCTATCTGAAACAAAAATATAAAATCTTTATTATTCGGGTATCTGCCTCCCTGAAGCCAGTCGGGATACCCGCCTATCTGGCTGTGCAGATCGTGAGTCGCTTTTAATTTCGATGCAATTTTATAAATTGGGTTTTCTTCATTGAGCATCAGGGAAAGTTTTTCGGCGTTACTATCAAAAAATTCCAAATCATGATCGTGAGGCAGTGTCTTTATATGTTCATATTTTATTTCACAATAGTACGGGTCTGCATCCGGGACAGGATTTTCTATAGTTACCATATTTTCTTTGTTTAGCTTTTCATACACCTTGACGAGCCAGCCGTCATCCTTTGTAAACCATGGTCTTTTATCAAAACTATAATAAAATTGTATGAGCTTTATATTTTCCGGCAGATGGTTTTCATTGGTATTAAAAAACTGGAATATAAAGTCCAGGGGTTCTCCGTCTTTTGTTACAGGCCATTGTTCGCCTTTTTCAAAATAAGGCTGGCCTGCAAAATGAGATTTAAGCCGCGTGTCTTCCGGCATTTCTGATCGCTCTACAATTAGTTTTGCCGCGTCCCGCAGCAAAGGTACAAGGAGTCCTTCTAAATCGCCAATAGTTTTCAGATTTAATGCATTTAACTCTTTTTCGTATTTTCTGAAACGGGCAGCGTCCATCCGATCCCATTCATCATTTAAGTCCTGGCTGAATCGCTCGCTTGTATAACCCTGTTCCGCTGCTTTTGCTTCCCAATATTCTGCTTGTTTTAAGTCGCCTTTAACGCCGCTGGCATTATTATGGTAACGGCATCCCATTTCAAATTGTGCTTTTGCATGGCCTTGTTCCGCTGCTTTCAGGAACCACTCTGATGCTTTCTCCCTGTCCTGAGAAACGCCGTAACTGTTATCGTAACAGCGGCCCAGGTAATGCTGCGCTTCCGCATGGCCTTGCTTCGCTGCCTTTTTGAAACAATTAAACGCCTGCGTAAAATCCTGCAAAATGCCTTCGCCGTAAAAATAAGTCTTTCCCAATTCAAATTGCTCAGCGGCATCGGTTATGTTATTACTGCCATCAGCGTATGTAATTTTCCTACCTCCAAATATTGATTATAAGTCCTCTGCGTTTAATCAGGTTATATATATTCAGGGCAATGAATGAAAGCGCAAAGTTCAGGAAAGAAATAATTAAAGCATAGGAAAGTAATGAACCAAGTATGCCGAGAAAATTATTGATGTGATGAGCATACGTTTCCAGTTTAATGTACTGCCAGAAACTGCCTGCATGGACATGAAGTCCAAAAAGTTCAATGCCCATTACCAAAAAGTTAAATATTAAAACAGTAATAACCAGCGTTATTAAGCCGTCCTTGGCGCCTTTTATGTCAGGAGGACTAAGCTCCATGTGTGAAGCCACGCAAAAAGACAAATACAAAAATACCCAAAAACGCCAGTTGGATAAATTGTCCGTGTTAAAGATGATATTCAAAATGCTTTTGGCTGATGCAAAAAATGAATTCCAGAGATTAACGAAATTACCTTGGGTAACATCCTCTGTATAATTTGAGCCTTCTTGTATTATTTGTGAAAATTGCTCAAGAAATCCGGGCATTACATAATACAACAACGCATACAGTACCAGAGTGCCGAATAAAATGGGCCCAATGCCAATAAAAAAATTCCCGATTCTTTGATAGCGGCTTTTGGGATTATATGAGTGCGCCACATAACCAAGAGTACCATCGGTTGGATTGGGGTTATAGAGTTTCATATCGGTAATTTTATGACGAAATATAATGCAAAATGCCGCATGGCCTAACTCATGGACAGGAACGCCAAGCCAGCCGGTAACAATGATGTCCAGCTTTTCTCCTGCGGATTTAACGTACACAGTGCGGGTAAACCGGGCGAAGAGATACAATAGCAATCCAAAAATTATTATTACGCCCAGAAGCCATAACAACTGGCTCAGGGTAATAACGACCACATTCTTGATAAAGTCCAATATAGCATTAACATTACTCATCTTTTTCTCCTTAATATGTTATTATACATCACTCAGCAGTACATATTCAATGTTTCTTTGTTCCTTTTGCGGTAAACCGGCGTAGGAAAGTAATACATGCACAAGAATATTGTTTTTTTCCTGCGCCTGAATCCCCAGTACCGCTCTTTTCAAAATGGTTTTATACAGGCGTGTATATTTATCCTTTATAAAAGATATTTTGTTTGAAAAGTATTCTTCGATTATACCGGCAGCGGCTCCGTCTATAACAAAACACAGTCCGCGAGTGAAATCTCCATCGTCAAGGTCAAATACTTCTTCTTCCAGCGATGGGATTCCGTGCTCTTGCACTTTTTGATTAAGCCGCAAGGTGTTTTGCATTAACCTGGTAATCTCTGTAATAAATGTGTTCCTGTTCATGGCGCCTTCCTGTTACTGCCCGCTGGTAAATTTCCAGTAGTCAAACACCGGCCGTACTACCCGAATGACGGGAGACAATCTGACTGTTCTGGCTCTGTCACCGGAATCGCTTACAATTTCCTCATAAGCGGGACGAACCCTCATTGCGGTTTCATATTCAAAGCTCGCCGAATCAATCCTGATAGCCCTTCCAATATCACTGTCTTCGCCTGCGACCATGGTTCTTGCAGCATCTTCTGCTTTTAAGCCTGTTCTTGTTCCTTCGACACCGTTAATGGCTTTAACAAAATTGCCATCAAAGACATATTCATTGGCAAGAACGCCCATACCTTCTATTTTATTTCGGGCGAATCGCCATTCTTCGGTGGTGGCAAGGCGGTAACCCGACGCAAAAGGGTCAATAGTTATGCTGTTGAAGTCGTGGTATAACAAGCCGGTTCTCCAGGTTCTGTCTTTGAGATCGTATTCGATAAGATATGCAGGCTCAAGGCCGTCACGAATGCTTATTTGATTGCAATACATCATCGCTTCTATGATGCTGACATTACTTACAGGCTGGGTTGGATTTTTTACCCGGCTTGGGTTTTGTTTCATTATGTTTTCAAACTCACGCTGCGTTACCGGAGCATTGCTGATGTAAAAACCGCTCATGGGCGCTCCCTGCTGTGTACGGACACTGGTGAGCTTGGTAAAATTCGCGGGAACAGGAGCGGGAACAACCGCGGTGGAAAGGTCGTAACCGTCCAGGCCCCAAATCTCCTGATTGGGAGAGGTTAATCGCATCATAATAAAAAGGGAGAGGCCGCGCATCTTGGATAAAAATTCCTGTGTTGAACCGAATTCTATCGAATACCGCCAATAATACCGCTGGCCGTTATTGATTAACACATTCATGTAGGTCTTTCCTACATCCAGCCGGGTTCTGTTGCCCCTTCTGCTCCAGTCAAAATAATACACATAATTTTGCCCTGCAGTGGTTTTGGTAAATGCCGCAAGTTCCATCATGCCGTAACGGGCGTTCCGGTTGTCGTAGTAGTCCCCTGCGGTAAATTGCGGCGTTTTAACATATTCCCGCCATTGCAATGCCAGAGCCGCAGGGTTTGTGATTTCTATTCCTTCTACTTTGGCAGTCCGCGGCAATTGGGTTAACCCTGCTTCATACTCGTGGGTTGCGTCAACGAATGATCGCAGAACAGCGTTTTGATAGGGAATGGAGAGTGTATCAAGGATTAATATTTGGGTGAGCGTTTCGGCTTCAGCGCGATTTACCCCCGCGCCGTATTGTGACCAGATATTTGCATTCAAGCTGGCTAAGGTGCTGCGTTTTGGCGGCGGCGGCGATTGTAATTTTACCCAGAGTTCCAGCGCATCAGCATATTCCAGAAACCGCGTGGGCCTGCTTCTTCCCACATCTTCTGACGCGCCCAATATCAGCATATTTTTTCTGCCGATTTGTTTTATCGTGGCTAAAGATTCGTTCTTTGTATATTTTCCGTATGCCAAAAATGAGGCGATGGTTTCAGCTTCGTTGTTGCTCCCTCCGGTAACAATAGGAAGGATAATTTCAGCGCCGGTTCTTCCAGCCTGCATTTTCGCCGTTTGCCATGCTTCCCGTGCCGCAGCTCTTGCGTCCTGATCATTAAAGTACACCGTTCCTCTGCCGCTTTCGTGATAAGAGCCGCCAAACGCAGTCGGCTCATCCGCAAACGGCGCTGAGGGGTTTGCCTGCGCTATCGCCGCCAATTCTTTGCCCCATACTTCCAGCATCTCTTTATATGTATCAATGGGTAATTTATACGAGGGTCTTTCAGGATCGTTGCGTATGGAAGGTACGGGCGGATAGACAACATTCTTGGCTGTTTCAGGCCGCGGCGGTGATTGCGCCAGCGTAGTACGCTTTAAGGTATCAACCGCCCATGATAGTACTTGTCCGTCATCGTTCAGGATACTGAAAATAACCGCGTCCGCGCCTAACAATTCACCCAGGGTAGGTTCGCCAACCATGCCCGATCTTTGAAAGTCGTATTCGGCGAGCAGTTCTTCTACCCGCCGCTTTTCTACTACGGTGTATCCCGCGTTTACAAAGTGGACGGTAAGGTTTTCCAATACGAGTTCCGCATAATCGGCAGAATCGGCAGTTACCGGGAAGACCGCAATTGCGGCATCAGGTTTTAAGTTGTCCGGTAATGCAGCGTTAATTTTCGCAAACGCATTGGGTACGGCAGTTTCCAGTTTTGCCAATAAAACCGCTCCTTCGTCTGCTGTTTTTGCCGCCGGCTTGTTTGCGCAGGCGGTTAATGCCAAGGCGCTTATGGCCAATACCACAATGGCTAAAAATATTGTTCTGTTCATATACTCCTACTTAAAATGCTCTGAATTTACCCAGCCCCTGTTTTTTCCATAAAAAACAGGTATATATTTTTCGGCTAATGTTTCCCTTGTTTCATCCTGTAATACTTTTCGCCCTTTTTTTATTCTTTGCAAGACATCTCCATTCGCTCTAAAAAGATAGGTATTACTTTCTGCGGTTAAATAGACCCGTTCTGTTTGCGCTTTAATCGCTGTCTGTACAGAAGCTCTTCTTTTAATGGCTGAATTAGCTCCACCCAAAAAACCAATAAAAAATTGACCGGCCATATAAACAATTAACACAAGTATTCCCATTTTTATTAATTTAGCGAAACCGGCAACATTGCTATCCCATGAATTTTTGGGCGGATCATACATATATTCATCTTGATTAGGATAACTATCCCATATATGCGAAGTATTCTCGTGTAATGTATGTCCGCAATTAAGACATTTAAAATCTTTATCCGCTCTGCCACAGTAAGAAGTATTTGATGTTGTTGATGTCGATGTGCTGCTTCCGGCAGCCAATTGTCCAATAAAACCGCCTCCATAATCATCTGCGGAATTATGGCGTGTGGTAGTGGTTGTAACTTTTGTTGTGCTTGAGCCTTGAAGGATATTTTGGAATCTGGTCATCACCCATGAATGAGGACAATGGCATGACGGACATTCCAGCGTAAAACTGGGTACTTCGGTACTCCATATTTCCTGTATGGGCATTTCATTGGGTTGTGCAATTCTAAGAAATTTATGCGGAAGATATTTACCGAGCGTCCCTATAATATCATGTATACTATCTAATTTATCTTTACTGGTCATTAATTTAAAACCAATAATGTATGCAATGATAAGCCCTGCATTATCTACTAACAATTTTATGATGCCGGATTTAACTAAAGGTGTGCTTATATCAACAAGATACCATAAAAAACTTATAACAGCGGTTAATACCCAGCCGCCGGCAACTGCAATCAGCAAAAAGAATATCACTTTTCCCAATAATCCGCCTTCCTGGTATGGTCTTATTTTTGCCGGGTCGGCTTTATTTTGATTAAGATAATTATCAAGCCATGGGAACTCTTTGCGTTTTTCCGAATAATAATCGGCAAAAGCCTTTTTGTTCCGTGCCTTTAATGTAAAGTAAAAATAAATCGATGTTACCAATGTAAAACTGGTAATTAAAGCCCATATTGTTTGTGTTGACATAAAATCCTCCTTGCCCCTAAAACCGTTCCGAGGAAATACCGAGTATTTTCCCTGTTTCTACATCCAGCGCGCGGAAAACGAGCCGGCGGGTGTTGCCTGATCCCGAAATATCCCCGATGATCATAACCTGCGCCCCCAAAAATTTACCGATGCTGACGGCAGTTTCATCGCTGACCATACCTGATAACTGGAAATTCTGTTCCTGTATGATTTGGTTTATCTGCGCCCGTTCCACCATGTCGTATTTGCCCGAATTGGTAAACATGACTGTAAGGGTGTCGTAGGCATAGTCGCCGTTTTCTTTGTCTGCGGCATTCAGGGGCAGCAGCGCGATTCGGTTTTCTGCGGTAAGACGCGGCTCAAGGTTATTGAATGACTTGTCAATCACCGCTTCAAAAGCGGCAAATTCCGCATCGGCGGCCGCATTTGCGGCGCTAGCCTTTGGTGTTCCGGCGCAAGCGGTTATGAGCATTACCGCTGCAATCATGCAAAAAATGGTCTGTTTCATCTTGTTTCTCCTTCGGCAAGTTTCCAGCTTGCCATAATAAATTTAGCTCAATTCAGGTATGAGCGTCAAGGTAACCTATTACCGGCACGTATAATATCCGGTGTCATAGGGATCATCAGAAACCGTTCTGTTCGGTCTTATATAACGTAATGTAATGATGGGAATATCCTTATATTGGGGCATAGCTCTGGCTCTCTTAATAAAGTCTTCCCTTTCCGGCAAATATACATCCAAATAAATAGTATCAACATTATTGGCTTCCAGAATCTCCAAAGCCTTTTCCCTATGATCTGCCTTCAGAACTTTTGCTTCCTCCGGTAACCCTGCAAATTTGGTTGTTTTATCAACATCTACGAGGAATGAATTTTCTTTATCATTCACTATACGGCTATCACCAACAACTAATACGGTTTTCATACTTAGCTCCTTACTGCCCGCCCGTCGTGAATTATCCAATGATCTAAAAACGTTCCGATGAAATCCCCATTATTTTCCCTGTTTCCACATCCAAAGCACGAAAAACAAGGCGGCGGGTGTTTCCCGATCCCGAAATATCCCCGATGATAATAACCTGCGCCCCCAAAAATTTACCGATACTGACAGCTGTATCGTCGCTGACCATGCCCGATATTTGGAAATTCTGTTCCTGTAAGATTTGGTCTATCCTCGCCCTTTCCACCATGTCATATTTGATT
>WQXQ01000074.1 GCA_009784775.1 Treponema sp. | reverse complement strand
TGCACCCGTTGCGTCAAATCACCCTTAAACATGAAAACCTCTACCCTTAATTATAAGACAAATCAACCGACTTTCAAGTATATTGCTTCCATTTTCTCACACAAAGACACAGAGGCACCAAGACACAAAGGAAGAGAGGGATGGATCGGTGTGCTCAGAAAGCTCGCCGCCCCTTCTTTTTCTTTGTGCCTCCGTGTCCCCGTGCCTTTGCGTGAAAAAAATCGAGTAACTTCCCTATTCCAACGGGGGGAAGTAGCCGCTGGAGTCGCGGCCGGAGCGTTCCATAAGGTATACTTCCGCTTCCACCGGCAGCCATGCCCTGCCAAAATTGGTGGGAAGCGATGACTTATATCGTATGAAATAAACCCCGGTGGGGCTTAAGGCAATATTTTCTACCATTTCTCGTATGCCTTGCGGACGGTACAGGGAAAGAGCCTTACCCCCGGTTTCCCGGCACAGGTACCGAATTTCCTCGGAAACAGGGCCGCCGCCAATAAGCACCGCGTTAAATATAATGCCATTATTGGCAAGGTAGGCCGCCATTTCGGAAAGGCTGTACTGTTCAAAGGCCAAGGCTCCCAGCCTGCCCGTACCGACATACAGAACCGAACGCTTTTTTTCGCCGGGAAGCAGGTCCGTCGCAGCTAACCGAAGTCCCAGATCAAAACGCCAGCGGTTGTTGTACTGCGCGGATTGTCCTCTGGCGGCGGAATCAACGGCGTTTTCGAATCTTTCCCGCTGGGGTTGTTCCCCCGCCGAAACTATCGAAACCATGTTTCCATTGGAACCCAGAGCGCCGGTAATATCGCGTAAGGCCGCAGAAAGATCATCCCGCAGGCCGGCAGTCTGGGGTGACCGTTCAACCAGCACCGAAACATCAAAACGATCAAAACGATAGGCCGGCGTAAAGAAACGCTGCTCGCTTGCCTCGCGTCCGCCTTCGCTCAAAAAGAAATTCAGCTCATCAAGCCCGACAATGGGGCGGCGCAGCCGGTCTTCAACCTTAAGCTCCACGGTAACCATCGGGAATTCTTCGGCGTAGATCCGTTCAATTTGCATGAAAAGGCCGGAGGCAAGATCGTCAAAGCGGGTAAGCACCGAGACTTCGCCCGCGGCAAAATTCGCCGCAAGCACATTGCCGTTGGTATCCATGTCGGCGCCAACTATGCGCGCGCGGGCATTCCCCGCAACACCCAGTTCGCGGACTATGGCAGAATCAACATCAATCAGCAATATTCGATTGGTATCCGCCGTAAGGAGTCTGCCATCAGAAAGAAACCTGAGGCTTTCCGGCCCCAAAAGGTCATCGACTAAAATGCCCAGATAATTACCGTTGGGATCAAACACATAAATGCATTTTGCAGTTGAATCGGCGGCATAAATACGGCTGTTCCGCGCGGCTATGCCTGCCGGTGCACGGAAACCGGGGAAATCTATACTGCTTAACCCAAAGGACAATACAAAAACACCGTCCGGGTCAAACTTGACAATACGTTGATTGCCATAATCAACCACATACAGGTAGCCGTCTTCATCAACCGCAAGATTTTGCGGGCCAACCAGCATCCCCGGTCCCAGACCCTTTGAGCCGATGTACCCCTGCCAGTCGCCGTTGGCGTTCAGTATACTGACCCTGCCGCCGCGAAACTCGGAAAGGTACAAACGTCCTCCCAGCCCCCGAACCAGATCGTAGGGCCGATCAAATCCATTGATGGGTCCGCGCTTGCGATCCCTAATTACGCCATTAACATCTATCTTTACAATTTCATTACTGCCGTAGGCAACTACCCAGGCAGAACCATCGCTGTGGGGCAGGACGGCAGTTGGCTGCCGGTATAACACCTGATTTTCGTAGCGGCCGGGGTAACGCCCCGATTCAATGTACCGCACCTCATCATTGGCGACAGGCAAAAGCAGGCGGCGGTTTGTCACGGTTTCAATGCGGTTGTTTACGATCATGCCCGTTCCGCTGTTTCTGCCGTATACTTCAGCGGCAGCCCGCCACTGGCGCAGAGCGGTATTCTCAAGGCCGGATCGGTAATATGCTTTGCCCAGCCAATCCATGATAATAGCCTCGCCGGGCCTGAATGACAGGGCACGTTCAAAAGAAAGTATTGCCTCATTAAACGCATAACGGTTATATGCATGAATGCCAATGCGGAATTCTTCTGCCGCATGGATGGCATTAACATCCCCGCCGCCGGTAATATACCCGGAATCGCTTTGCGCCGCAAGGGACACCGGCAAGAGAAAAAAAAGCGCTGCGACTAATCGCCTGAACTGTATCACATTCCCCCCCCGGTTACTATGTTGAAATGCTTTTCGATTTCTGCTTCATGCGGCGCAAGATTCATTGCCTTGCGCAGCATACTGCGGGCTTCTTTTATTTTCCCGTTTTTGTACAATGCCCAACCCATGGAATCGAGATACGCGGGATTATGGGGATTTTTTTCCACTGCTTTACGGCAAAACCGCAGCCCTCTGGTAATGCTTAACCCCGTATCAACCAGAATGTACCCCATACTGTTCATGGCGGTCGCATTGTTTTTATCAATATCCAGGGCTTTTTCATAGTATTCTACCGCTTTCAGATGCTGCCGCTGAACGTACGCGGCATATCCCAGCGCATTATACATGGAGACTGACTCAAAGCCGCCGCCCCGCAGACGATCCAGTTCGAACTCTGCCATTTTGGCGCGTCCGGTTTTTATATAGATGTAGGCAAGAATAAGGCGGCATTGGATTATATAGAGCGGGTTACCGCCTATGGAGAGCAATTGTTCAAAGTACAATAAGGCATCATCAAGGCGTTCCAGTTTGGTACAACATAGCCCCATGTAATAGACAAGTTCCGCCCGTTCTTCATCGCCTAAACCATCGCCTTTAACAAGGAGAAATTCCTGCAGAGATTCTTCCCAACGCTTCATGGTAAACAGCCGTATTCCTTCTGCAAGTTTGCTGTCACCGGCAGTTTTGCCTTCGGCAGTTTGTTCCTTTCCAGAACCTTTACCCAATCTGCCTTCATCCGACAAAAGATGCGCTTCGTCAATTTTTTCATTGATAACCGGTTTTTCACCCGAAGCGTTGTTTCTGAGCACTTGGCCCCATTGTGGCTGGCTTCCCGCCATTATGCCTCCCCTCTAACCGAGCCCAATAACAGTGGATGGATATAAATCTCGCTTATCGACGCGTGATTGTTTTCCGCCACCATACAATCTGATCCCTGATCCGGCTGTGCCCCAATTTTGCCTGCATTTGCAAAACAGTACTGGTGACCATCCGGAGCCTGATACACCTCTATACGATCATTATAATACCGTAAAGATGGAAAAGCGTGAACCAGTCCAGCAGGTTTTTCCTGCATATTTGGCATATTTACATTAATAAACGAATGAGGCTTCCAGTATGCCAGCATCTGGTCAAGATACTCCAGTACAAAAGCCACTGCCATGTCCCAGCGCCACACACAATCCCTTTCAAGCAAAGAAAGCGCCAGTGATGGAATACCGCAGAGCGCCCCCTGCCGCGCCGCAGCCGCCGTACCGGAATACACAATATCGGTCCCCAGATTTGCCCCCCGGTTTATGCCGGAGATAATACAGTCAATGGGAGCAATGTCCTTCCTGTTGCCTGCATCATCCAACAGGCACAATGCCGGAATCCCTCCCAGAAGCGCAATTATCACACAATCCACCGGCGTCCCCTCGCAGGACCAGGTGTCTTCCCCAACAGCGACCAGCTTGCAAGGGCCATTGAAAAAGGTTATGGCATGGGAAACCCCCGACTTATCCGCAGCCGGCGCAAACACAAAAACCCGGTGCCCCGCCTTTCGCAACGCATCAGCAAGGAGCAGCAGCCCCGGCGAGTGAATCCCATCATCGTTAGTCAGCAGTATTCTCATTCCCCAACAACCTTACTTCCTGCCGCAAGCTTCATCTCATAAATACCCGGGTGAAAGCCAAAAATCCGTTCATAGTCATCTATACGGGTTCGATATTCATTGATTGCTTCATTTTTAACGATAGCATAGGTACAACCGCCAAAACCCAACCCGGTCATCCGCGCTCCAAATACCCCAATGGTCTCTTGCGCCCGCTTTACCATCCAGTCAATTTCGGGACAGCTTACTTCGTATAAATCCCTGAGGCTTTCATGGGAGTGGAAGATCAGGCGCGCAAAGTTCATTACATCGGCGCGCTGCAGGTAGTCTGCGGCATCAAGTACCCGTTGCATTTCCTGGACAACATACAGGCTCCTCCGGCGAACCTCTTCGGGCAGATTTCCCATGGAATCCATCAGATCCATTGTAACAAAATCCCTGAAACTTGCCCCTTCGCGGCCCTGCGAAAGTAAATGTAGTCCCGTTTTCAGATCTTCCCTGCGGGCTGCCAGTTCACTATCAACCCCCAGACGGGGAACACGAGAATCCATCAGGATAAATTTACAACGGGAAAAAGGCGATTTAATTTTGGTTACCGCCTGGGTCGATGCATCGATCAGGAGGAATTGATCACTCCGCGCCGAAAGCCCGACAATATAGTCTACCAGATTTGGTTTTTCCTCAAAAAACAGCAGGTGAGAGGCTGCCAGCCGCTGGGCCAATTCCTGCTCGCCTATTTTCGCGCCAAGAAAACCCCGCAAGGCAACCGCGGCTGCAACTTCAATGGCCGAGGAGGACGCCAAACCGATCTGCTGAGGGATATTGCCGATAAGGGTAAAATTGAGCCCTTTTACCGAAAAACCAAGCTCCCCAAACACATGAATGGCAACTTTGATATAATTTGCCCACCGGTCTTCCCGCTTGTATTTCAGGTTGGTAAACGTAGCCCGTTTACGCTCGCCCAAATCGGCCGCATAAAAACGCAAGGCATTATCTTTTCTGGCGCTGACCGCAATTTTAACCCAGCGATCGACAGCTGCCGACAAATACAAGCCATCGCCCGAATCGCCCTGTTCTCCTAAAAAGTGAATCCTGCCGGGCGCCTGGGCTATGATTACCGTATTGGCGTTATTGCCTTCCTTGGCAGACTTGCCTTTGGAAGGCAAATCCTTCCCTGTCTGCCTGCCGGACGCGCCTGCCTTGCCTCCAGAAGAGCCTCCCGCTCGGCTAACCGGTAACTCATATTCCCTGCGATGGATAGGACCGATATCCAACATCTTCTGCAAACTTCACCCTTCCTCGCCTCAATTTTGGCTCATTATACACGAAAATGCGTTATTGCACAATATATTTCCCTTAAATTTCGATGAAATATTGTTTTTTTGCCGAAATTAGTATAATATAGTAATCTGGGAGAATTATATGGCAGGTAGAGTTATCGTTCTGTTGCTGCTCGTTTTGATACTGGCAGCAGGGGGAATATTCTGGTTTGATTATTTAAATGTGATTGACGCAAAATCCGTCTTGTCTCCGTTGTCCAAATTTATTGGCCGTCAGGAGCGAAGCCAGCCAAAAACAACGCCGGAGGAGTTCCTTAACCTGGATGCGGAACGGCTGATGCTACGGCTTGAAGCATTGGATTTGCAGAGAATGGAAGTAGATACACGGCGGCGGGATCTGGATGTACGCCATGGCGAAATAGTGCAAATGGCCCAGGAACTGGAAGAACGGCAAAAAGCGCTCGATGAACGGGAAAATTCACTCAGAGCGCGGGCCTTAGATGCCGAAAATAGAGACAGGAACATCGAAGAAAACGCCCGTATTCTGACAGGGATGGAACCGAGGCGAGCGGTAGGCATTATGTCAGCCATGGACGATCAGGACGTTATCGATGTACTCCGGAAGACTGAAGAGCTTGCACAGGCAGAAGGAACCGCTTCTATTGTATCGTATTGGTTTATGCTTATGGCAGAAACAGATGCAGGAGCCGCCAGAGCTGCCGAACTGCAACGCAAGATGGTAGGGAGACCACAAAGTTTTTAGTATTGTTCGATAACAGAACAACTTCCGGAGAATACATTAACCAAACCTAAAAGATTAATCTGCACGGTTTGGTAAGGAGGTCCGGGATTGATTCTATCCCCCCATATGGAACTGGCGCATGTCCACGAACATAGCGCAGAGTTACCGAACAAACTGAAGCCTGAAAAAAACGAATCTGACGATTTTGCGAAGATTCTCGCCGGGCTGTCAAGTCACCACAACAGCGATGCGGAAATCGAGGAAGCCCTATGTGCCGATACGGCGGAATGGGGCGAAATAGGCATGGTTCCGGCCATGTTTGCCGCGGTAACTGACGGTGTACCCAGCAGCATTCACACCCACACAGACGAAACCGAACCAGCATTAGAAAAAAATATGCTCTTTACGATTGGCCGTCTTACCGGTCAGCCTGAAGAAGCAAAAGGCACCAGGGAAACAGCATCGCTCCACACCGGCAGGGAACCGGCTGCTGCCGCTCCTGCACCGGCAAGCGCCATACATTCTTCCCGGCACAGCCAGGAAGCGGTAAAAACCGGAACGGCGAATGCCGCGGCTTCTGCCCAGGTTAATGGTGAAAAGGCAGAAAAGCAAACGCAGACCGCCAGTACCATTGCCGCCGCTGAAACAGCGGTAAACCAAAAAAACAACGTGGAAAAGGGCAAAACACCAGCCCGCGGCAATCGCGTTGCAAGCTCCGAAAAAACGACCGGAGAGGCATCTTTTCAGCGATTTCAGGGGAAAAACACCGTTTCTGAAGCAAAAGAAGGGGCATCTGAAAGGCGCAACCGGCTGGAAGAAGTACGGAACCGGCGGCGGGGCTTTACGGTTGAGGTGCAGGATTTCCGCACCAACGGGCAGGCTGCGCTTGCCAAAGAAGGCGAGGTTTCCCTTAAAAATGGCGTTCAGCCCGGGAAAGACATTGTCCTGGAACTGCGGCTGCCCAATCAGGGGCCGGCATCGGGAACAACGTCGCTGGATATAAAATCCGGGCAGGCCCTTGAAAATTTCCTGGCGCGGGAACTGCATCAGAATTTCAACAATGACATTGTGCGCCATGCCTCTGTGGCACTGCACGACCGCAACGAGGGAACCATACGACTGGCCATTAAGCCAGAAAGTTTAGGGAATGTAAAGATACACCTCGAATTAGCCGAAAACAAGATAACAGGGCATATTGTCGTTGAAAGCGAAGAAGCCCTGCGGGCCTTCAAGCAGGAGATTTCCTCTTTGGAAAAGGCTTTCCGGGATTCAGGCTTTGATGCCGCAAATCTGGAAATGTCACTCTCCGCAGACGGCAGTGGTCAACAATGGCAGGAAGCGGAAGCGAGCCAATTTTTGCCGGGGTTTATCGCCGCTGCTCATTATGATGCCGCGATAGAGCGGATGGAAATGCCTGTGTCTGTTGATGTATATCATCAAGAGCTAAGGGCAATTAATGTCTTTGCATAAGGAGTACTTATGAATGTGATGGATGCGTTCAAACTGGACGCGAATGAACAGGCTCAAGTGAATAAGTTTGTGAGTGATTTTAACCACAAACTTAACCCGGGACGCAAACCTCAGCAGAGTCTTGGTAAGGATGATTTTCTGAAATTGCTTATCACCCAGCTTTCCCACCAGGACCCGACAGCTCCCATGCAGGACAAGGAATTCATCGCCCAAATGGCCCAGTTCTCCTCACTGGAGCAAATGACCAGCATGGCTGCGGATTTTGCCAAACTAACGACAATGCTCACCGGCAGCGAGGCTTCCTCGGCGCTGGGCAAAAACGTGGAGTTGCTTGACGGAGATCGTGTGGTTCAGGGCGCGGTAAAAGCGGTAACCAGAGGAGAATTTCCTCAAATATTGGTAAACGGCGCTTATTACAACTGGAACCAGGTACACAAAGTTTTTGAAGAAGAATAAGTAAGGAGTCATAATTATGATGCGATCATTGTTTTCCGGCGTTTCCGGACTGCAGAATCATCAAACCAGAATGGATGTTATCGGAAATAACATTTCCAACATCAACACCACCGGCTTTAAGCGAAACCGGGTCAATTTTCAGGATATTTTATATCAACAATTGCAGGGCGCAGCCCGCCCCACCGATGAAATCGGCGGCGTAAACCCCAAAGAAGTGGGTCTTGGCATGAGCGTTGCCTCGATTGACACGATCCACATTCAGGGCGCTTTCCAGAGCACCGGCGTTGGCACCGACCTTGCCATTGACGGCAACGGCTTTTTTGTGCTGGACAATGGGGGCAAGCAGCTCTATACCCGCGCCGGCGCATTCAGTATTGACGAAGCCGGCCTGATGGTGAACCCTGCCAACGGTATGAAGGTACAGGGCTGGATGGCCCGCGAATTTGAAGGCTACACCATGCTGGACGTTTCCCGGCCGGTAGAAGACCTGGTTATTCCGGTCGGCACCAAGGATCCTGCCAAAGCCACCACCATGATCAACTTTGCCTGTAACCTGGACAAACGCATCCCGGAAATCCCTGAAAACCCCACCGGCAGACAAATAATCGAAGGTACCTGGGCAACCCAGATTGATATCTACGACAGCTTTGGTGAAAAGCACATCCTCCAAGTTGAATTTACCAGAGTGCCTGATACCCCCAATAGCTGGAACGCCGCAGTAACCGTTAACCCCGGAAGCGACACCAACACAACCATCGGCCTTGGTGATGAGGCTCCCGCCGCCGGCGGACCGACCACCTTTGTCGTCAACTTTTCCAATAACGGCACCCTGCTTTCCGCAGAAGACGGGCTGGGCAACCTTTCCGGCGATTCCGGACAGGTATTCATGAACGTGGCCTACGATGTGCCGAATACCACCCCCGGTGAAGACGGAGACGTACGGCAGGAATTCATCCTGAACCTGGGACAGGTGGGCGGCTTTACCCGCTCCATCACCCAGTATGCCGAGGCAAGCTCTTCCAAAGCGGTTGAACAGGACGGACGCACCATGGGTTATCTTGAAAACTTCAGGATCGATTCCAGCGGCGTGGTCACCGGCGTTTTTTCCAACGGCACCTCACGGGCGCTGGCTCAGGTAGCCATAGCCACCTTTGCCAACCAGGGAGGCCTTGAAAAGGCAGGCGACAATACGTTCCGTATGTCAAACAACTCCGGCCTTGCCAATATCGGCCCCTCAAGCATTGAAGGCAAGGGCAGAATTGTCGCCGGCGTTTTGGAAATGTCCAATGTTGACATGGCGGACCAGTTTACCGACATGATAGTCACCCAGCGCGGTTTCCAGGCCAATTCACGGACCATACAAACCGCCGACCAGCTCCTGCAAGAGCTGTTGACGCTTAAGAGGTAAATATAGGGAGTAGGGAGTAGGGAATGGGGAGTAGGGAGTGTAATTCGAACTATCGGGGTAAAACTCGGAAGTATTACCATAGTTCGAATAACAACCCCATTCCCCATTCCCCACTCCCCACTCCCCATATAAATATGGTATGATACAAGTAACAAGGCTGGATGGCACGGAGTATTACATTAGCCCGCACCAGATTGAGTGTATTGAGGTTAACCCCGACACAACGCTGGTAATGCTGTCCGGCAAACGCCATATTTTGCGTGAAGAAGTAGATGTTATTTTAGAAAAAATTGAGGCGTACCACAGGCGACTAAGTCCGCCCGTAATTAAGGAGTAGGAGGTTTTATATGTCAGACAGTGATGATATGGATATTGACGGCGAAGACATACCGGATACCGGTGCGTCTAAAAAGAAAAGGACCAGCGCTTTAGGGGCCATATTACCAACCATTCTCAAATTCGCGGCGATTGGTATTGGCGCGCTTATTTTTATCGTCACCGTTTCGGTTATTACCTACAATATAATGAACAAAGGCGGTAAATCCCAAACAGTGGTAACGGATCCTTCGTCACCATATATAGGGAAGCGGCCCATCTATGCCACATACACCGAAATAGGCGCAATAACCACCAAGTTAAGGGATGAAAAAAGCCACACCATAACAGTGGTTATGAATTTACAGTATGATCAGGACGATGGAACCGCTTTTGGGGAACTGAACGGCAGAAAACATGAGCTGCAGGATTTTGTGCGGCGTTATTTTGCCGGAAAGTACGCTTCCGAAGTGAAAGAAAATGAGGAACGAATCAAACGGGATATTCAGGAAATACTCAATCAGCGTTTTCTTGACACCGGAAAGGTACGAGGCGTTCTTTTCAGCAGGCTTGATATAACGGAAACTTATTAAGCTTAAGGCTAAAAATGTCGATGTTTTTAATGTAGGTGGGAGGTAAGTATGATGATGATGATGAGTGATGGCGCTCTTTCTCAGGCTGAAATAGACGCATTATTGGCAGGAGTGGACGCACCCGGTATGGGTGGGCCCGGCATGGGCGGCCCCGCAACGGCAGTCGCAAACGGCGGTTTTAAGGACGAAAGCCGGAAAATCCTGGAAGCATTTCTCAGCGCAACTACAGACGCCCAGTCATCCAATCTTACCAAGATGACCGGATCAGAAGTTAGTTTAAGCGGGCTGCAAATGACCATTAACGGTCGTGACAATTTTCTTGCACAGCTTCCCGAAACCGTTACGGTGGTTAAGGCCGACTTTAATTCCGGTTTTCCCGGAGAACATTTGTTTATTTTCTCCGAAGAGGGAGCAAAAGCCATTGCCAGCCTGATGACCAAAGATGAAAACATCGAGCTGGATGAAATGGCAATGTCGGTAATAGGCGAAGTTGTTTCCCAGATGATTGGACATCAGATAACCACTTTGGCCGATAAAACCGGCAATAAATCCATTGCCTCAATTCCCCCTGAGGCCATTAATGTCCCCAAGGCAGTGGTCGCCCTGCCCACGGGGGATTTTGCCGGAGCAACATACCGGTTAGATCTGGGCGACGGAAATACACATCAAATTTGGGAAGTACTGGGACCTTCAGTCGCTTCGGACATTGCCAGAGCATTAAGCGGCGGCGGTTCGATGCAGCATGGGGGAAACCAAATGGCCGGAAATTTTGGAGGCATGAATATGGGCGGTATGCAAATGGGCGGCATGGGTGGTATGGGAGGCATGGGAGGCATGAATATGGGCGGCATGGGCGGTATGTCCTTTGGTCCGACAAATGTGCAATCAGTGCAGTTTCCTCACTTGATGCCTCATGGCGGACCGCAGGAAGCGGGCAACATCGGTTTGATCATGGACGTGTTCATGGAGATGACCGTTGAACTGGGCCGCACCAGAAAACTCATCAAGGAAATTCTGGCGATGGGCGAAGGCACGATCATTGAGTTGGACAAACTTGCCGGTGAGCCGGTTGATATTTTGGTAAACCACAAACTGATAGCCAAAGGCGAAGTTGTCGTTATCGATGAAAACTTCGGCGTCCGCGTCACCGAGATAGTATCCCCCATGGAACGCATGAATAACATGGACTAGTTAAAAAAAATGAGAAATTAGAAATTAGAAATGAGGAATGAGGGAAGAGGCGTTTTGCTTCTTCCCTTTTTTTTGTAGATAAGGTGTATTTTTGCAGGAATTTCCGCAAAAATACAGTGTATTTTTGCGGAAATTTCACTAAATTTACATCTTATCTTGATTTTCATTGCCAATTGCGGTAGTATGTACCATATGGAAAGAGTATTAATGCAGGATTTGATAGCCTGGAAAAATAACCCCCATAAAAAACCGCTTGTGGTGCAGGGAGTCAGGCAATGCGGCAAGTCGTTTCTTATAGAAGAATTTGCGAAACGACATTATGCCGATTATGCGTATTATCGTTTTGATAAAGACGCTCAAATCAAAGGTTTTTTTGAGCACGATTTAGACCCTAAAAGAATTATTAAAGACCTTGGGCTAAACCGTGGAAAAGAAATAAAACCGCACGAAACACTTATTATTTTTGATGAAATCCAGGAATGCGGCAATGCGGTTACATCCCTGAAATATTTCCATGAAGATGCCCCTGAATATCATATTGTTTCGGCAGGTTCCTTGCTTGGTGTTGCCATGAAAAAAGGCACTTCTTTCCCCGTTGGCAAGGTAGAATTTTTGACCCTTTATCCCATGAATTTTTATGAGTTTTTATGCGCGCACAATCAAATGCTTGCGGAAGCATTAAAAAAATGTACATTTAAGGATACTGTTTGGAAAAATTTCAGAAATGAACTTTTGGAAAAATACAGAACATTTCATATCATAGGCGGTATGCCGGAGGCTGTACAGACTTGGCTTGACACAGCAAATATTGAAGCAGTCGAGAAAAAGCAGGATGAAATACTGCTTGGTTATCAAAAAGACTTTGTCAAATATGCCGACACAAGAGATTTTCCAAAAATTGCTGCTGTTTGGCAATCCATACCCAGTCAACTAGGGAAAGAAAATCGCAAGTTTATTTTTAGTCAGGTTAAAAAAGGCTGGCGGGCAAAAGATTTGGAAGATGCGTTGCTATGGCTTATCAATTCAGGGCTTGTGTATAAAGTGGAATCTATCGAAAAGCCCCATTATCCGATTGCTTCCTATGCCGACCATACTTTTTTCAAGCTGTATATGGCGGACATTGGATTATTAAGGAGGCACGCGGATTTACCGGCTTCCATTCTCTTTGACGATACGCCTGCATACAAGGAATTCAAGGGTGCAATGGCGGAAAATTTCGTTGCCAGTGAACTTAAAATGATGTACGG
>WQXQ01000073.1 GCA_009784775.1 Treponema sp. | reverse complement strand
CCCCAAATGGGCCATTAAAATTTTAGGGGCCCCAAAAATTTCGAACGTCCGAATTTTTTGGTTCAAATTATACTTGCGGACATAAAAAAGGCTGCCCAAAATGTACTTCTCGGACAGCCCCTTTGTTTTCTGAGTTGTAACTTTCCCTGGGAAACGGCATAATAAACAGAGGAGGGGCTAAAATGGCAGTTTTTTTATTGTTTTTGGGAATTGCTCTTTTTGCAATGGGAATACGCACGGTAATAAAAACTATCGCAGCGAATAAAGAGTTTAAGGAAAACGGCATACCTGTTACCGCCAGATTCCATGGTTCGGTTAAGAGGAGCCAAAGTTTTGCCGGAATGAGAACATTATGGGTGGATGTAGCTTTCCAAACAAAGGATAATGAAACCATAATAACAGAACTCGTACTCGTGGGTAATTATCACTCAAGGCATAATGTACGAATTGGGCAGAAAATAGATATACTATACAATAAAGACAATCCGCAAAAAGTACACGTGGCAAATCCTGTCCATGCTTATGTTGCATCCGTTATATCAATCGTTTGTGGTCTGGCGTTTATAATCATTGGGATAATTGCAATGTCCCGAAAGGAGGCTTAAATGGCTGTTGATGTTTTTGGCTTAATACCGCTGATTTTTGGCATTATTTTTGCTGGTATTGGAATAGCGCTTCCAATCCATCGAAAAAAGCAGGAAAAGGAATTTAATGAAAACGGCATACCGGTTACTGCGGTAATTAATAATGTATGGAGAACCGGCAGCGGAAAAAATTGGAAATGGCATGTGTCTGTTGTTTTCAAGACAAAAGACAATGAAGAAATAATAACAGAACTCTCTGAGACTTCGACCAGAATGAAGAAAGGGCAATACATCGACATAAAATACCATAAGAACGATGCCTACAATGTATATGTGGAAAGCGCGGTTGTAACCAATGTTTTAATGATTATTTTCTGTACAATCGGTTTTGCGGCTATAGGCCTTGGATTATATGGTATGCTTACACCATAGATGTTTAATATGTATTCTCGTCCATAGCTTCAAAGCGTTCCCGTACCTTTTGCAGCAGGGTTAACTCGCGGTTGATGATTCTTTCATAATTCAGTTGTCCGGTTCCAATTCGGTGCGCCTCGTCTTCCCAAAACTGGACCTTTCGTAAATTGATAAAGTAAAAACGTCTTTCCTGCGCCTTTTCCGCCCATTCTTTTGCGGCAGTCCAATAATACAAAGCAGTGCGGTAACAGGTTTCCGCCGTTTTAAGGCTTTCCAGATTTTGCTCTTTCCAGGGGGCATTGTAAAAATAGGCATTGCGCTTGTTCCATTTGTTTCCCAAAAAAAGATACTGTTCAATGAGTTTAAGATTGATGTGCATATTAAACAGGTACCGGTATTTTTCCCATTCGGTTTCGTTTTCAATCAGGGCAAGGGCGTACAGGGGGTTGGCAAAATCGGCTTTCAATGCCTTTTCAAGCCAGTAAATATTTTCCATGGAATCATCGGGGTATTGAATAAGGTGCAAATGATACAGGCGGTAGTATTGTTCCTTGTACGTGACATAATACGCATTTACCGGAATTACCGCAGAGAAAAATACGATACCTAAAATGACTATTTTTAACCACGAACCAACACGAACCAAGTATACACCTCTTACTCAAATATCGGCATTTTTGAGAGGTGGCTCCACACTTCTTCGGCGACTTTTTCCATGCGGTGCGAGGCGTCAATGATCTCCACCCGGACTCCGGCGCTGCGGAAAGAGCCAAGCTGGGCATGGTACTGTTCCCGCACTTTTTCCTGAAATGCAAGGTGTTCATATATTTCCAGCGAGGGACGGCTGCGCAGACGTTCCTGGGCAATGCGGGGCTCTATATCAAAAAACAGCAGTAATTCGGGGGCGGGAAAGGGGGCATTCAGGCTGCGGGGGAGCGCATCGCCGCATTCTATGCCCTGGTAGACCAGCGAGGAAAGGACATAACGGTCGCACACCACCAATTCACCCCGTTTACAGCGTTCATATATGCCATCGGGAGCGTATATATGCTCTCCACGGTCGGCTGCAAAGAGCCTTGCAAGGGTATCCGGTTTCAGAATAGGGTCTTTTTTCAGCGCGGAACGGATTAAAACCCCAATAGCCCCGTCTGTTGGCTCGGCTGTAGGGAAAAAAACCGGTGTTTCCCGGCAATAATCGGCGAATCTTTGCCCCAATAGGGCAATTTGGGTGCTGGTTCCACTGCCATCGCCCCCCTCAAATACCACAAAATTCCTCAAAATTTCCATACGTGCGCTAAAGATACCGAATATTGCAAGAATTTGCAACGGAATTTTTCGCAAATTCTCGCACAGAGCGCACGAAGACGCACAAAGGCACGGAGGGAAAAAGGGGAGAAATTCGTTTTTTTTGAGAGAAATTTGGCCTTTTTTCGATACAAAACGGTGCTCAATGTGTTATATTTATATTAGAAGAAAGTAAAATGAAAGTAAAACCACTTCCATTTCGAATATATGCGCAAATTCTCATTTTTTCCGCCCTGGTTGTCCTGGGAGCCTTTATTCTGTGGCATTTACAGCGAGTTATGCAGGAGGGGATTGTTGGCGTTCGGGATAACCTCATTATCGGGCTGGAGCAGCAAATAGACCGGAAAATTCGTTATTCCTCGATTAGCCCTTCAATTTTTGGTTCCTTTGATGTGCGGAATGTCCGCATTATGGGGAGGGATGATCAGCCGGTGCTGACCATGTCGCGTTTTCGCGTTGCGTATTCGCTATTGGATCTGCTGCGGGGCAGGCATCAGGCCATTCACTCTATCCGAATCGATTCGCCGCACATTGATTTCAATACCGCCCGCGATAATGATCTGCTGGAACTGTTTGAAACATTTAGAGCCGGGGGAAATAACTCTCCGCATAATCTTGCCGCGCAGTTTCCCGAAAAGCTCATTGTACGAATACGCAATGGCAGGTTCCAGATATTTAATGGCGGTGATACATTTGAAATTGACGCCCTGAATTTTAACGCCGAAATTATTGGCGGCCAAATACAGTTTGATGGCAGATGGAACATTGGCGTTGTGGTAGACAGGCTCATCGGAACGCCGGTGACTTTGTGGCTGGCGATGCGGACAAACGGTTCTTTGTATACGAACATGGAAGAAGGCGAGGCGCAGCTTGAGCTTGTTGCCGTTACCGGGGACGCGTATAGCGTTGTTCCTGTGTCCCTTGGGCTTGTTTTGCAGGAAAATATAATCAGTCTGAAAAAAATGCCCAATCAGCTTTCTTTTGATTTTTCGCTTGACTATGGATTGGGTACGGAACATATTGACGTGCAATTTGCCTGCAATGATTTTAAGCTGCGCGATTTTTTATTTTTTTCCGGAGGGCTTGTTGGCGCCAGTCCTTTATTGGACATTGTCAGTTCCGGCGCCGCTTCCTTTGAGCAAAGGCCGAATGGTGTTCTTGGTTATTCGGCTAATCTCGCAGGTACGGCACTTGCTCCTGCCGGCAATCCGGCGCTGAATGTTGCGTCCATGCCTGTTCATGCGGCGGAAGCTGCATTTGAGATATACATTAAGGGTGACGAAAATCGCGCGCAAGTCGATCAGTTTCGTTTTTCCATTCCGGTGCTGGCGGGAATGCACGCGTTCTTTTTCGGTGATATTAATTTTTCGGGCAGTATTGGGCTGCATCCATTTGCCCCCGAAGGCATTCTTTCTCTGTCTCATTTTAGTCTTTCCGGTACAGAAAGCATGAATGCGGATGTCGATATATATACCCATAACAATACGATAAACGTGTCTTGCGAAACGCTGAATCTGGGACAGTTTGAGCTTAACGCTTTGAGCGCAATGGTGAAACCGTTGGGAGACAATCTGCATTTTACGGTATCTGTCCTTGATAATGCGCGGAAGGGTTCCATTTCGCTGGAAGGAGCCATGAATTCGGAAACAAGGTATATGGACGCCAGTCTCAGGCTAACCTCGTTTTCAGCAGGCGACCTCAATGACATGGCGGCGCCCTTTGTAAAAAATATACCGCTTCCGTCGCCATCCAAAGGGCTGATAAGCAATACGCTCATTACCACCGAAATTTTTATAACAACGGATTTTGTCCGTTTCTCGTACAATGCTCCCCGCTTTCATTTTGTCAGCGGGGTAGGGCATCATTTCGAGGGCTTTGCGGTTCTGTCAGGCACCGACAGGCGTTTTGAATTGAGCGAGGCCCGGATACGCAGAGGGGAAGAGCAGCTATTACTGTCAGGGCTCGCAGAATTTACAGACGCGAAGAATGGCGGTTTTTCGATTAACGCGCACTACAAGGGTCTTGAATATCTGGTAGAAGGAACGGTACAGGACGGAAAATCGGTAAACATTCTGGGTTCCTACGGTTTTGCCGTTCATTTTGCCGTGTCCAATGATGGTCATTATTCCGGCTCCATGCAGGCGAATGGTTTTCCGGTCCCCTTTCTGGGACAGCCGGCGCTGCTTTCTTTTGCGTTACAGCTCCGGTATGACAACATGGAATCATGGTTTATGGCTCTGGAACGGTTTGAGTTGGCGGATATTACCAGTCCCGCCGGACCGGCGCAAGTACGGATTTCCGGCCGGGCGGATCAGTATGGGGCAGTTGTTCCCCTGTTGTATTATAGCGATGGCATTGGTCCTTTGAGCGGCAGGGCGAATATTACCTGGACGGCGGATTATTCCGAATTAAGGGGAAGTGTCGACATGAGAGAGGGTCGTGAACAGTACCAGCTTGAAGGATCAATTATCGATCGCCGTGCGGCTGTTGCCCTTTCAGGATCATCCATGCGGCTTGATCGTATTTTTGGCAGGGCAGTCGAGCTTCTGGCCGATGGGCGTATTCGCCTGATTCTGGATCCGGATAATTCCTTCAACGCGGTGTTTAATGTATCCTCGGCAAAGGGCAAGGTATTTGGTAAAAACTTTAGCGCAAATGCTTTTGCCGCGCTGAATGCCGGCGAGTTTATCGTCAATACCCTGAATGTAAGTTACGACAATCTTGAGGGCTCTGTATCCAATTTTAGTTTAAACGGCGCGCAGGGTACAGCCGGAACCAGTATCAAGGTAAATGGTTTTACCGGCGGAAGATCCGTGGAAGGCAATGTATCACTTGCGGCCAATTTTAGTCCCATACGATCATGGTTTGAGCTGGGTACAATAGTTGATGCCGTCAACGGAACCATTCGTGTTGAAGAATTCAGTTACGGCAGCGAGGGACAGCCGCAGACCTTTGATATACGCTTCTCCCGCGCTGACGGCGCATTTGCAGTGTCGGGCGGTCCTCGTAATATGCTCCGTTTTCGGATGGACCACGACGGCAATTTTTATGCGGGCCTCTCCAGTCCGTTTCCGGTGCGGGGAACAGTCGTTGGCAGCATACAAAACAGATCAATCAATGCCCGCTGCGGCGACTTGTATGTTGATCTGGCAGACCTGTTTGAGCTGCTGCCGGAAAACCCTAATTTTTTCATGACCGGCGGTTATGTGAACGGAGCGGTGGATATCAGGGGTCCGCTCAACGATCCTGATTTTTTTGGCACGGTCAGAGCTACCAGTTTGCGGATACGGCTGCCCAACTTTATACCCCAGGAACTGCGGCCGATTCCTTTTACCGTGGCAATCGAAGGAAATGAAATGCGTTTTGGTTCGGTCGCCACCGTTGTGGGGAGCGGCGCGGGGGCGGTCAATGGCTGGTTCCAGTTTGATCGCTGGATACCGAATATTTTCAATCTGGATATTACCATTCCCCGGGAAACGCCCATTCCTTACGGTTTTGATCTTTCAGGCTTTTTGGCCAACGGCGATGCGTGGGGCAAGCTGAATGTTTCCATGGAAAATCAGGCTTTTGATATTTCCGGCAACCTGTACGCCAACAATACCGAGTTGGGCCTTAACTCCGATGAAATAGGCAGATCCCAAAGAGCAGGTGCTTTTTCCAAAGTACGAGTCCCCTTTGTCGCGGACTTGACGGTTATTACCGGCCCGGTGGTGGAATTTTTCTACCCCAGCTCGCGATTTCCCATTCTCAGGGTAAACCCGGATATGGGAACCAGGCTGCATCTGACTGCCGATTCGCTTGCGCGGCAGTACACCCTGACAAGCGATGTGCGGATCCGCGGCGGGGAGATATATTATTTTGAACGGAGTTTTTATATCCGTTCAGGCCAATTGACGTTTCGGGAGAATGAAATTCGGTTTTCCCCCCGTCTGACAGCCCGCGCCGAGGTACGCGACCGTACCGAAGACGGACCGGTAACCATTTCCATGATTATCGACAATGCCCCCCTGCTTTCTTTTAACGCGCGGTTCGAATCAAGCCCCTCATTGTCTCAAGTGGAGATTTTCTCGCTGTTGGGGCAAAATATTACCGGTACGCTGCCTGAGGAGAGCGCCAGTTCCATTCAACGGGCATTTTTATACTCAGGATCGGAACTTTTAGCCAATTTTCTTGTGGGGCGGCAGCTTGAGCAGCAAATCCGTAATTTTATGCGGCTTGATATGTTTAATGTAAGGACGCATGTTCTGCAGAACTATGTTTATCAGGCAATGACGCAGCCACCAGTTGACAGAACCGGCAGGGTAGGTAACTATTTTGATAATACGACTGTTTTTGGCGGCAAGTACATTGGGCAGGATATGTTCATTCAGGGCATGCTTTCCATGCGTTATGACGAGAACAGAATCGCTTTGGGGGGCTTAACGTTTATGCCTGAATTTGGGCTGGAATGGCAAAGTCCGCTGTTTAGCATACCCTGGGATTTAATGTTCAGTATTCGCTGGGATTTTGTGCCGATGCACCCGGAAAACTGGTTTGTTAATGATAATTCTATAACACTTACCTGGAGCAGGTCATTTTAGGAGTTTTAATGCGCACCCGATTTTGTTTGATAAAGATAGTATTACTTATATTTTTGTTATGTTCTGTGGCAATGGCCGGTATTGCCCAGGCTGCCGATGACTGGTATCAGGGCAAGCCGATTAAGGATATTGTCTTTGTAGGGTTACGCCATATAAAGGCTTCTGAACTGGAAGGATTAATGGATCCTTACCGGGGCCGCCTTTTTAACGATTCATTGTTCTGGGAAATTCAGGGCAAGCTCTATGCGCTGGAATACTTTGACCTTATCCAGCCCAGAGCGGTGCCTGCGGACAATCTCTCCAACGAAGTGATAATCCGTTTTGATGTTACCGAACGTCCCATTGTCAGCAGAATTACTTTTTCCGGGAATACCGGACTGCGCAGAAATGAGCTGCTTGATACGATCATGACCAAAGTGAATGATGTGGTTAATCAGGCAAAAATACAGGTTGATTCGCAGGCCGTCGTCAACAAATATCTTGAAAAAGGATACCCTGATGTAAAAGTACGGGCAGAAACCCAGTCTGTCAGCGATACCGCAATGCACCTTACTTTTTACATTACCGAGGGTGATAAAATCTCCATATCGGAATTCCGTTTTGAAGGCAATAATGCTTTTTCTGTGCGAACGCTGAGAGGGCAGCTTTCTTTGAAAGCAAAAACACTGCTCAATGACGGCGCTTTTCAAGAGGCAAAACTTATTACCGACATCACCGCCATTACCCAGTATTACCACGACCGGGGATACATTGACGCCGAAGTTGTTGATGTGAGCAGGGAGTTAACCAGAGACGCAAAGGGGAACAACCATCTTGTGCTGACCTTCCACATTAGAGAGGGGAGGCAGTACACCTTTGGCGGCGTTACCTTTGAGGGGAACCAAATTTTTTCTACGGAACAATTGTCCGCTCTTATCCGATCAAAAATAGGTGACGTCGTCAATGCCCGCAGGGTAGAAGCGGATTTACAGCGAGTTGCGGATCTGTATTATGAGAACGGTTATATCTTCAACATGATAGGCAGGGAAGAACGAAAAGACCCTGTTTCAGGATATGTATCCTACCATATCCCCATTGTGGAACGGGGCAGGGCGCATATCGAAAATATTATCATCAGGGGAAATGATAAAACCAAAACCAGTGTTATACTGCGGGAAATACCGCTGGAACCGGGCGATGTGTTTTCCAAGGCAAAAGTCATGGAGGCATGGCGCAACCTGATGAACCTGCAGTATTTTTCCATGGTAACACCGGAAACTCCGCCGGGCAGTGTCGACAGTCTTATGGACCTGGTGTTTGTTGTTGAGGAACAGCCGACGACGGATCTGCAATTTGGTCTTACCTTTTCCGGCAGCGCCGATCCGGAAACATTTCCCATTTCCGGTTTGATCAAATGGAACGACCGCAATTTGCGCGGTACCGGCAATCAACTGGGGGCGGATCTGAACGGCTCGCCCGATACCGCCAGTTTTGCCATAAACTATACCCATCGGTGGATACTGGGTATGCCCCTTTCCGGTGGCTTTGATTTTACGGTCCAGTGGACCAAACGCCTTGCGGCAATGAATAATACCGCGCCCTTTTTCAATGGCGATGAATTGTATGCCTTCCCTGACGGGTTTGCCTCGCTGGAAGAATATGTGTATGCCGGCAGACTGCCTCCCAGAGAATTCCTCATGGAATATCACCAATGGTATTTGTCCCTTGGATTTTCCACCGGTTACCGCTGGTATACTCCTATCGGGAATCTGTCCCTTGGAGGCGGTGTCAGAACCGGTCTTTTGATGAGCGTGTATGATGATACTATCTATCGTCCTTTTGATCCCACACTCAGGGAAGAAAACAATAAATGGACGCCCCGGAATTCACTCTGGACTACGCTTGCGCTTGATCAACGGGATTTGTTCTATGATCCTTCAAGGGGACTGTATCTGTACGAGCGTTTTGGCATCTATGGTTTGCTGCAGAATCTGGAACGGGAATACTATTTGCGCAATGACAACAGGGCGGAATACTATATTACCCTGTTCAATATTCCGGTAACGGAAAAATGGAATTTCAAAGGTGTTCTGGCTTTCCATACCGGATTGTCATTCATCTTCAAACAGCCGGGCAGAGACGCAGACAGCCATATTCCAGCTATAGAACAGGCCAATATGCTGGCTATTGACGGAATGTTTATTGGCAGGGGTTGGGGTTCTGAATTCCGTAACAAAGGGCTCCTCATGTGGGAGAATTGGGCGGAATTGCGATTCCCCCTTGTGCCGGGTCTGTTGGCCTGGGACTTTTTCTTTGACGCCGCCGGTGTAGAGACCGAGTTGGGGTATTATTTTGGAACCAACAGGCAGGGAAAAAGCAACTTTACCATTGACAATATGCGGTTTAGTTATGGCGGCGGTTTGCGTTTTACCCTGCCGCAATTCCCGTTCCGTTTCAGCATAGCAAAACGGTTCAAAACGGTTGATGGACAGTTCCAGTGGGAACCTGGCGCCATATTCAGAAATTCGGACAGGCCCGGTTCTGGTGTTGATCCGGTTATTTCATTTTATATTTCATTTTAAGAAGGAGCAGAGGAGTTACGTATGAAAAAAGTTTTTATTATTTGTATGTTTGTCTTCATGGGGACTGTTTCACTTTCTGCTCAGCAGCTTACCCGTTTTGCGGTTGTTGATCTGCCAAAAGTCTATACCGCTTTTTTCCGTGATTCCCGTGCTGTACGCGAATTTGAAGAACGCAGCGCCAGAGTGCAAACCGAGATCGAAAAGATGACCAGAGAAATTCAGGAATTGCAGTCCAGGCGGGCGGATGCGGTTTTGGAAGGCGATCAATCGGTGGCATTGCGGCTGGAAAATGAAATTTACCGTAAATCGGAATTTTTGCGGGAATATTTCACCACCAAAACCGCAGAGCTTGAAGATCAGAAAAAAAGGCTTTCGCAATCCAGCGCTTTTTTGGAACAGGTCTACGGTGAAATACGCTTTATTGCCGAAAGTGAAGGCTACAGTATGGTGCTTAACCTTAAGGAAAGCACCGGTATACTCTGGTACAGCCCCACGGTGGATATTACCGATAAACTTATCCAAAATCTGCTTGATAAATCCCGGCGATAAAGGGATCACATACTATCATGGGCGAAGAACGTTCCAGCCCCATGCTGGATCAGTACCGTAGCATAAAACAGAACCATCAGGGAAATGTACTCTTTTTCCGGCTTGGTGATTTTTACGAGATGTTTGCGGAAGATGCAATCGAGGTTTCCGCTCTTTTGAATCTGGTACTAACCAACCGTAATGGGCTTCCCATGTGCGGCATTCCCTACCATGCCGCGCGTTCGTATATTGCCCGGCTCTTAAAACATGGAAAAAAAATAGCCATATGCGAACAGCTTTCCGAACCAGCCAAAGGCAAAAAAATTATCGAGCGGCAAGTGGTGGAGATCATTACCCCCGGAACCACCGTTGATGAAGATTACCTTGACCGGGGCAGTTCCAATTACCTTGCCGCGTTAGCTGCATCGGCCGGCGCGTGTTCCTTTGCTTATATTGATCTTTCAACCGGCGGTTTTTACGCCACTTCTTTTCCTCTTGCCGATTCGGCGGAACGGGTGCGCCTGGAACTTGAACGCCTGCAGGCGCGGGAAATGCTTATTCAGGAATCCCTGTTGCAGGAAAATAGCAAGGTTTCAGCCGCCTTTCAGGATCGTCCGGCGCTGGTGTTGAATCGCTGGGCGGATTGGCTTTTTGATCGTGAACGCGCCAAAAGAAGGCTATTGAAACAATTTGGGCTTTCGACGCTGAGAGGTTTTGGCCTGGAAGACAACAGCCCGGAACTGCTGGCCGCTGGCGCCATTCTTGACTACCTTGATGATACGGCCAAAAATCTGCTTCCCCATATCCGTTCCATCACCGTGTACACCGACAACGAATTTGTGGGAATAGATGAATCGAGTCAGCGAAACCTGGAACTGGTGCGGAATCTTCGTGACGGCGATGTTGCGTTCACCCTGCTGGAAGTCATTGACGAAACACGCTGCGCCATGGGAAAACGCCTGTTGCGGCGCCGGCTCTTACACCCGTTACGGGATTTGAACCGCATACAAAAACGGCTTGACATGGTGGAAACGCTGTACCGCGATCAGCATAACTTGAGCGTCCTGCGTGAACTGCTCGGCAAAACCCCCGACCTTGAACGCCTTTCCTCCCGGCTTGCGATGGATAAGGCCCATGGCAAGGATATGCTGGCAATACAAAATGCCCTGGTTTCCTGCAAGGCTGTGAAGGAACTGCGTGATACGCTGCAGATCCAATGTGAATCGGACCCCCTACAGGGTGATACCCTGCAGGATGCGCCCGAAGGCTTTGCCCGGCTTATGGATTTAAAAGATCTGCTGCAAAAAAGCATTTGTGACGATCCATCCATACTGCTGACCGAAGGGAATTTAATCCGCGCCGGTTATAACCCCGAACTTGATTCCCTGCGCCGCTTGCGGGATTCGGGCAGGCAGCTTTTGGAAGAATACCTTGAAGAAGAAAAACAGCTCACGGGAATCCCCAGCCTGAAGATACGGTATAACCGGCTTATTGGTTATTTTTTTGAAGTGACGAATAACCATATTGACCGGGTTCCCAAACATTTTATACGGCGGCAGGGCATTGCCGGCGGGGAACGTTTTTCTACCGAACGCCTTGCAAGTCTTGAGTCGGACATAAACGGCGCATCGGACAAGATCATAACGCTTGAACGCAAACTGTTTCTGGAAATACGGGAGCAGGCAAAACAGCTTATTGGCGAACTTGCCGCCGAAGCCCGCCGCATTGCCGAACTGGATGTGGCTCAATCGCTTGCCAGAGCCGCTGGCGTTCGCGGCTGGGTGCGCCCCGTTATCGACGATTCCAACGGCCTGGAAATTTACGAGGGCCGCCACCCTGTGGTAGAAGAGCATTTAGGCCGGGGGGAATATATCCCCAACGATATAATCCTGAACAAAGCCGATGGCCCCTGTTTTGCAATGATAACCGGCCCCAATATGGCGGGAAAATCAACCTACCTCCGTTCCGCCGCGCTTATTGTGCTTATGGCGCAAGTAGGCAGTTTTATCCCCGCCCGCGAAGGACGTATCGGCATCTGTGACCGGATTTACTGCCGGGTCGGCGCATCAGACAATCTTGCGCGGGGAGAATCCACCTTCCTGGTTGAAATGAACGAGACCGCCTATATCCTCAATACCGCAAGTGAAAAAAGCCTGGTCATCATGGACGAGGTTGGCCGGGGAACTGGTACCAACGACGGGTTATCCATTGCCTGGGCGGTCAGCGAAGAACTGCTCAGCCGGATCAAGTGCCGGACATTTTTTGCCACCCACTACCATGAACTTTCGCTGTTGCCGCATCCTCGCATGGTCAACCGCTCAATGGAAGTGCTGGAAAAAGACGGCAGCATCCACTTTTTGCGCCGCTTGCGGGAAGGCCCCACCGCCGAATCCTACGGCATCCATGTCGCCCGCCTTGCCGGCCTGAGCCCCTCGGTACTTTCACGGGCAGGCCAGATTATGGCGCAGTTGCGAGAACGGGACATGGGTTTAGGGAATGGGGAAAAAGAACAAAGAACAAAGAATAGTGAACAAAGAATTGAGGGTGAAGGGTGGGGGATAGATACGGTTAACCTTGGGAATAATGCAGTTAACAGAGTAGCTGGGCAGGGTGAGGGTATAATTAACGGGGAAAGTGATGTTAATCGAGATGGGAGTGCGGTTAACGGTAATGCGGCGGCGGCGCCGGTGGAGACTGGGGCGCGGGTGCCGGCTGAGGCGGTGGCTGTGTTGCGGGAATTGCATTTTCTTGATCCGAACCGGATTACCCCGAT
>WQXQ01000072.1 GCA_009784775.1 Treponema sp. | reverse complement strand
TCTGAGGCAAAGGCTTGCTCAGGCTAACCGTAAAATTACCGGCGAGTAAGAATAACTATGGTAACATTTTCTAAATGAGGCATCCTGCAATTTCGGTAACATTTCTATTTGAGGCAACTCGGGGGGAAACCATGGCTCACTTTCCCGCCAGCGGCATTAGGGGGACAAAGCGGGGGCGGTCTGATTTTGCGTCGGCAAGGTTTGCCATATGCTCCTGATACCAGTCCTCTCGTTCCCGGAAACGGTCTTCTATTAGCCAACGGTTTTCCAGAATACGGCTGGCATAATCCAGCGATACCTTGGGTGCGCCTGAACCGCGTACCCGGCCTGCTCCCGCATTGTATATTGCCAGTGCCGATACTTCGGTACCGCCTATTTCCAGGCAGTGCTGCAAATGGCTCATGCCATATTTTGCGTTTATCTCAGGGTTAAAAAAAGACGGCAGATCCAGACGGGGAAACGTACGGTTGTTTAACTGAAAAAGGCCCCTGTCTATACTCCCATCCCGGTTTTTGGCATTCACCGCCAAAGGGTTAAAGCGGCTTTCCTCCCAGGCAAGAGCAAAGGCAAGGGCCGGAGGGATATTATACAAACTCGCATTGGCCAGAATCACCTCGGCAATTTCCCGGGAGGCGCACACTTCCATAAAAAAACCAACGACCCTGTCTCGCGATTCTTCCTCCCGGTACAATTCCTGAATAATATCCCGGCGTCCCGCTTTTGCCTGAGCAAAAAACTGTGTTTGTCTCATTCCCCTGGATGTTTCATTACCCAATTCCAATGCAACAGCCGCGCTCTCACCGCGAAAATGATCGGTCAAGCGGGCCGACAACAGGGCGCAAACAACCAGAGAACCCAAACAACCAAAAAACACCGGAATAATTATCTTTCTGCTTCCCAACTCTTTCTCCTGAGTCTAATATACCGCTTTTAGGCCGTACTTTCTACCGATCGAACCCGAATAATGCCATTGACCTGCCTAAGCTGTTCAATAACCGTTTCGGGGATTTTCTGCTCGGTATCAATAATGCAAAAGCCATATTCATCGCGATGGTGGTTGATTAAGTCCTGAATATTGATATTTGCCTTTGCAAGATTAGTGGTAATCTGTCCAACCATGTTGGGGATGTTCTTGTTTATAACAAGCAGCCTGTAGGGGAAGCGCTGCTCAAGCCGGCAGCGCGGAAAATTGACCGAATTGCGAATTCCGCCGCCTTCCAGAAAATCCATAAGCTGCTTTACTGCCATAATCGCGCAATTATCTTCCGCTTCGGGGGTGGACGCGCCTAAATGGGGAATACAAATGGTCTTTTTACAGGCCAACAGCTCCGCCGAAGGGAAATCCGTTACATAGGCGGAAAGTTTTTCCGCATTCAAAGCCTGAATAATGTCAGCCTCGTTGACCAGCCCGCCGCGGGAAAGGTTGACGATGCGCGCCCCTTTCTTCATCAACTGAAATTTTTCAGCATTCAGGAGACCCTTGGTCGTGTCGGAAAGCGGCGCATGAAGGCTGATGTAGTCGGCTTTGGTCAATAAGCTGTCAAGCGTGTCGGCGCGGACAACATCGCGGGAAAGATTCCATGCGGCGTCAACGGAAATGAAGGGATCATAACCAATGACATTCATGCCCAGGGCAATTGCGTCATTTGCCACCATAACACCAATGGCTCCCAGTCCCACTACGCCAAGGGTTTTGCCCTGCAGTTCCGGCCCTTCGAATTTTGACTTTTCCTTTTCCACTAAATCGGGAACCTTATCGGCCTCACCGGCGATTGAAGCAGCCCAGTTAATCCCGCCCACAATATTGCGGGAGGCCATTAACATACAGGCCAGCGCCAGTTCCTTTACCGCATTGGCATTGCCGCCGGGCGTATTGAACACCACCACTCCCTTCTCGCTGCACTGGGGAATGGGAATATTGTTGACTCCCGCACCCGCGCGGGCAATGGCCAGCACTGAATCGGATATCTCTATATTGTGGAGATCCGCACTCCGCACCAGTATCGCATCGGGATTGGGTATTTCGCTGGCAACCTCGTATTTATCGCGGGGAAATAATTCCAGGCCAAACGGGGAAATTTTATTCATTGTTCTGATTCTAAACATGGTTTCTACTCCTCCTATTTATTTTCGAATTGTTCCATAAATTGAATAAGCGCCTGTACCCCTTCAATGGGCATGGCGTTATAAATACTGGCTCTCATGCCGCCAACCAGGCGATGCCCGGCAAGATTGATAAGGCCCGCTGCCGCCGCTTCTTTCACAAAACGGTTTTCCAGTTCCGTCCGTTTTTCCGCGTCTTCCACCCGCGCGATAAAGGGAATATTCATCAAACTGCGGAAGGGTTTTTCAACCGGCGAATAAAACAGTTTCGAGTTATCAAGGTATTGATAAAACAATCCGGCTTTTTCCTGGTTGAGTTTGGCAATGGCCGGAACTCCGCCCAGATTTTTCAGCCACTCAAGCACCAGGCCAACCATGTAGATCGAATAACAGGGCGGCGTATTGTACATGGAACCTTCTTCCACATGCGTATCGTAGCGGAGCATGATCGGCGTTTTTGCCGGCGCATGACCAATCAGGTCTTCGCGGATGATAACCACGGTGACACCTGCCGGCCCCAGATTTTTTTGCGCGCCCGCATACAGTATGCCAAACTTGGAAACATTCAGCGGTTCGGAAAGTATGCAGCTGGAAATGTCCGATACCAGCGGGACATTGCCTGTTTCGGGAAGGCCTACCCATTTGGTACCGACAATGGTATTGTTCAGCGTTATGTGATAATAAGCGTCATCGGGCTTTGCGGCGGGCGCGGCGGGAATGTAGGTGTAGGCCCTGTCTTTGGAACTTGCCCGCACATCCACACCGGTAAATTTTGCCGCTTCTTTTGCAGCCTTATCCGCCCAGACACCGGTGTCAATAAAAGCGGCCTTTTTCCCGCTATCGCCAGCCGCCAAATTCAGGGGAACCATTGCAAATTGCAAAGAAGCCCCGCCCTGCAAAAACAGGACTTTGTAGTTGGCCGGAATCCCCATCAATTCCCGCAAGAGGGATTCGGTTTTTTCGATGATGGGCTTATAGTCTTTTGACCGATGGCTCATCTCCATGACCGACTGACCGGAACCGTGCGCATCGCACATTTCCGCAGCCGCTTTTTCCAGAACCGGCAACGGCAAAGCCGAAGGCCCCGGAGAAAAATTGTAAACTCGTTTCATAAAAACTCCTTCCTAAAAAAATAATTCTCATTTCTCATTTCTCATTTTTATAACCAAGCTCCGGAGTTCGTCGGTGACGTACACATTGCGTACGGTTACTTCCGGCGATACACTCAGCGCTACCGGCGCAAAATTTAAAATACCCCGGATGCCTGCAGCGATGCATTTTTCCGCGGCGGCCTGCGCTTCTTTTGCCGGGACACAGAGCAGGGCTATCTCAATGCCAAAACGGCTGATAATTTCGGCCAGTTTATAGGCCGGGTACAATGGCACGGGAGAATTCAGAATCTCCACCCGGTTTACATTGGTATCAAAACCGGCGGCAAGCTCAAATTCAGCCAATTCCGGCGGCGTAAAATTGAGGTACGCCGAACCCAGCCGCCCCAGCCCAAGCACGCAAAATTTCCGGCGGCGATCCAGTCCCAGGGCCTTTTTTATCAGCGGAATCAGCAATTCCGGCTCATAACCCGCATTACCGCCTATGCTGGCCCCTTCGGTCAGACAGGAAATGTCCTTGCGAATGGTATCCCGCGGCCAGCCACTCAACTGTTCCGCCTGCGCAGAGGTCACCGGCCCGGTATTCCCTGCCAAAACATGGTTTTCCAGCAAACACATAAGCTGCAACAATCGTTCTTTTGCCGGCCCCGAAATATCCGCCACTATCCCTCCTGTGAAATATTTCACAACCAGAATACTAAAAACTGATGGAATTGTCAAGAGGGGATTTCAAGGGCACAGGCTTTTTTACGGGGGTTCACGGATCACACGGAATATGGTATGTTATGAGTAAATACAGTAATAGTATTTAAGGAAGGTATACTATGTCTATAAGCGATTCCACATTTAATGTATTAAACGAAAAACACGGGTTTGCGCCGGAGCAAAACGATACATCATCGACCTACAACGAGTTAATTCCCGGAAAAGCCTGGTTTTATTTTGGCAAGGAAGATGCCAACGGCGGTCCGTACATGGGTTTCTGGGTGGACGAAAAACTTGAACAAGACGTACGGAAAGTTTTAAAGGACTCTTTGCACACAAACAAAGATATGGTTAATGGCGGAGACGTAATAGAAGACGGCTGCTGGATTTACTGCGTTATCAACAAAAAAGATGATCCGGCGCTGATAGCATCAACCTTATTAATGATGAAAGCAGGTATTTTTGAATATTATGAAGATGACGATGAATCTGAGGACGACGATGAGGAGGATGAATCTGAAGACGAAGATGACGACACAGAAGAAAATACCAACGCAAGCAATACCAATGTACAAGCGCTCCGGATTAAAGAACCCGCCAGGGCCAAAACCCCGTCAACAGTAAGCGGCAAAGCATTGTTACACACCCTAAGGATTATGTTCGGTAACAATTACGGCATTATTCCCCGCAGAAGCGAGTTCGGACCTTACAGCTGGGAAAATATCAGCGGTAAACCCAGCCTGCTCTGGCGTTTTCTTCTGCTCCTTTCCTATGTGTGGATTGTCCCTGGCATTATTGTACTGTTTATTTTTCTTCCTTATACAAAGTATTTTTTTGTTGAACCCAAGTCCATAACCATTGAACCGGACAAAGCGAATGTTTTTGTTCTGCCGGAAGATGTAACATATGCTATTACCGATTTTGACGGCGAACCTGTATCGAATACTATAAGCGCAGGAACTGTTGTGTATCCGGCGTTCAGGGTCTCATGGCATACCTATGCTGAAGACGAAAAAGGCAATCGTTTTAATATTGACGCACATTCAAATGGACCAACGCTTGGCAATAACAAACACCTGGAAGATTTCCCCAGTACATGGATGGTCATTTATTCAGAAAAAGATATTGAGCGGTTTTTTATCGGGAAAACATTAGACGAGGTAAAAGCGCAATATGCTGTACCCATGCCGGTTATCGTACTGGAAGACGGTTCAATGCTGGCGCAATTCGGCGGATTAAGCACAAGGAACGAAAATAAAAAACGGCTAAGCGGTTTGACTGTTAAAACAGATACTTCGGGGATTATCCGCGAATATACGTTTACAGAAGAAACAAAAATAAGAGCCAATCTGATTGACTGGATTCCGTTTGTAAACAAAATAGTGGAAACTGATGGCATCCGCAAATTTATCCGGGGCTTCCACAGCTCATCCAGCAGAATCCAAATGGACCGGAACCCAATTGTTGTAAACGGTTTAAGTTTCGGCGATAAGTGGTATCAAATTCTGGGCACTATCTTCCTGCTCTTTTCGTTAATGACTACTGTTCTGGCTCCGGCAATTTTAATACCGGTTTTTATCTGCTTACTGCTGTTCATAGCAAATAAAACATTCTCGGCGGAGAAAATTTTCCAGATAGGCAGCGCATTGGGCTTTTTTGTTTTACTGCCATTGGCATTTTTTACATCACTCATACTGGAAACTCCCATGGCGGGGATTATGATTGGCGGCACTCTTTTCTTCTGTTATATATTCTTTATTCCCGAACTCAAAAGTGAGCTGACGGTTTTACGCTGCGATATGTGCGCAGGATGGGACACCTATTACTTTGTCGAGGTAATCGAAAGGATAGAATACAAAGACACAAAAATCACAAAGTATAAAAGCGGCAGAGAAGATAAGGAAGTTTCATACAGAGTTCTGACCAAGCGCAAATACCGATGCAATCATTGCGGAGACGAAATTATCAAGCCATCCTGGAAAAGATGAGTGATACATCCGCTTCTATCGCATCTATCACCGCATCCGGGGTGGAAGCGCCGGCGCTCAGGCCGATGGCGCCGGTGGCAGCATAGTTGTAGAAATCCGGCGGGATATCTGCGGCGGTCTCTACCAGGACGCAGGGTTTGCCGGATTTTTCCGCTATGGCAAACAGGCGGCGGGTATTGGCGGAATCTTTCCCCCCCACAATGATAAGCGCATCAACCATATCCAGCAATTCCCGCAGACTGTCCTGCCGTTCTCTGGTGGCGGCGCAAATGGTCTGGGCAATTTCCAGATTCGGGAAAAACCGGGCGATTGCATTGCCAATAGCCTGATACTCTTCCATTGAGATAGTAGTCTGCCCAATGAGCGCCGTTTTCGCATCCGAAATTTGCGCCTGCAATGCTGCGGCCGCTTCCTTCGCCTCAGCAGCGTTGCCTACTACATGGCAAGTTGGTTCGTGAATACCAGTGGTAAAATAATCCCTAATGCCAATAACTTCTGCGTGGGTTTCTTCGCCTGCAAGGAAAAGACTGTAACCGGCTTTGGCATAAGCGGCGGCTTTCAGCTGGCTGGCTTTAACCCGGGGGCAGGTTGCGTCAATAATGGCCGCACCCCGTTTGCGCAATGCCGCTTCAGTGTGCGGGCCTACACCGTGGGCGCGAATAATGATGGTGTAGGGTTGCGGCAACGCCGCATTGGGGGAAGAAAGAGCATTTTCGTCAAGAATTTCTATGCCGCGGCGTTTTAGATCTTCAAGTACCTGAGGGTTGTGGATTAGGGGGCCAAGGGTATAAACGTGATCTGAACGTTCAGCTTCATTGCAGGCAAGCTCAACCGCCCGCCGCACTCCCATACAAAAGCCCAAAACCTTTGCCCGGATAGTTTGAATGGGAGCTGGGGACTGAGGACTGGGGACTGGGGATGGCTGTTCGAAATCCAGGCGCATTGTTAACCAGCTATGCGTGTTGACAATGCGCTAATATCTCTAACAACATTCCCTAGTCCCTAGTCCCTAGTCCCCAGTCCCTATTTAGCGGGCTGAGCAACTCCGAGTTTGGAGCGTTCGGCTTTTTTCTTTTCCCAGAAACTGACAAAACCGGAAACAATGAACATGGTGGTGTACACGCCGGAGAGCATACCAATCATCAAGGCAAGGGCAAAGTCCTGCATCGAACCGGTGGTAAAGATGAACAGGGACATGACTGCCAGCATGGTGGACACTGTGGTGATGATAGTTCTATTGAGAGTCTCAGTCAGCGAGCGATCCAGTATATTGATGAACAATTCATCGGGATAGAGGCGGCGGTTTTCCCGAATACGGTCAAACACAACAATGGTGTTGTTGGTTGAGTAACCGAGTATCGTGAGAATTGCGGCGATGGTGGTGGTGTTGAATTCCATGCCACTCCAGACCACAAAGGCCACGATAACAATACCGTCATGGATAATGCCCAATACCGCGCCGGCGGCGTACTGAAACTTAAACCGAATTGTAGCGTATAACAAAACCAGCAGCAAAGTACAGGCGATCAAAATACCCGCCTGATCACTAAGGTTTTTGGAAAAACGGGAACCGACATAATCGGAACGGAGTACCACTACTTCGCCTTTGCCAAAATGTTCTTCAAGAACATTGGTGATCCGTTCGGTGGGAGCGACAGTGACAACATTGTCTTCGGCAAAAGCGGCATCAGCAAATTCAACGGAATCGTCCTCGGCGAAAATGGCTTCGGCAGAAACATCTTCGGCAGCGCTACCGTTTTCCTTTTTCTCCTGCCGGTCATCAACACGAATCATGAAATGGCGATCCTGCGGCTGCCCCAGGCTTTGTACCGCAACCGTTTGTCCCAAACCGGATACCGCTTCGCGTACCGCAGCAATGGGTATTTCCAGGCTTTGGGGGTTAAGGTAATGCACCAAATAGGGTCTGGCCCCCAGTTGCGGATTCCCCTGGGCGCTGCGTACCAGCCATTGCGTACTGACCCATTCCGGCACATCAAGCTGAGCGCTCAAGCCTTCCACCTGCTCGCTCAGGGCATTAGTAAGTTCACCGACAGTCCCATATTCACTGAATGGAAAGGTAAAGGTCCGGGGTTCAACGCCAACGCCGGAATTGACAATATACATACCGCTGCGATCAAAGGCAATGGTCGCATTGCCCCTGCCCGACCAGGTAAGGTTGAATGCCGTAGGGGCAAACTGCACTTCCTGTATCAAACCAGGGCGAAAGTCTACGCCAAGGTTAAAGCCGCCCATCACAAAATAGCTGACTATTCCGGCAGTGGCAAGGACAATGGAAAAAATTGCCGCCGGAAGAAATAATTTTGAAAACCGAATTGTCTTTCTCATGCTTTAATCCCTCCTGCGGCTGCATTTTCGGCCCGCAATCGAGACCAGCTTATCGAAATTGTTTTTGTGCGCATTACATCCGTACCAAAGTCAAATATCAGACGGGAAACAAACAAGGCGGTAAACACCGAAGAGAATACCCCGACAGAAAGGGTTACGGCAAATCCCTGAATGGGACCGGAACCAAGCTGCGAAAGGAACAAGGCGGCAATAAAGGTGGTGATATTGGAGTCCATAATCGCCCAAAATGCCTTTTCAAAACCGGTTTCAATTGCGGCCTTTCTGCCCTTGCCCAGACGCATTTCTTCCTTTATACGTTCAAAGATAATAACGCTGGCATCAGTTGCCATACCGATAGTCAGAATAAAGCCTGCGATACTTGGCAGCGTAAGGGTAAAATTAAAGGCGGAAAGAATACTGAACATAATGTAGAAGTTCAGCAGCTGGGCAATAACGGCGTTGATTCCCGCCGCTTTATAATACAGCAGCATGAAAATCAATACGGCTGCAATGCCGCCCAACAAAGCATACAGACCCTGCCGGATCGTATCTTCGCCCATTGAAGCGCCGATGCTCTGCTGGTTAACCACTTCAAGTTCCACGGGCAGGGCTGCGGTTCGCAGGGTCAGAGCGATATTGTTTGCCTCGTCCAGACCAAATCCGGTCAGGCGCACCGCATCACGAATCGCCGACTGGATAGTCGCCTGGGACTTAACCCGGTCATCAAGCACTATAGCCATAGGCCTTCCTATGTTGGCAGAGGTCAACCGATGAAAAATTTCACCGCCCTCACTATCCAGCATAAAAGTAACTTCCGGCTTGCCGTCCAGATGGTTCCGTTCCACCACCGCGCTGCGTATGTGGTTACCGTCAAGGCCCACTTCTCTTTTCAGCGCCACATAGCGGAGGGTTCCATCGGCATTGCGGGTATGCTCGTCCAGACCGTAGCGATCTTTCACGTATACGCCGCGAATCATGACATCAGCCGGCACAATCGTAAAGTCGGCCAGATTTCCGTCAGCATCAAAAGTGGTAGCAGGATTCCTGCGGTAATAATTATCAAACATTTCGGTCGCTTCAGTATCAACCATGTGAAAGGCCAGACTGCCCTTGCCCATGATGATGTCATTGATCCGCTCAGGATCGGCACTGCCGGGAATTTCAACATAAATCTGATCCGAGCCTTGCTGCCGAATGACCGGTTCGGTCAGGCCGAATCGGTCGATACGGTTGTTCAGCACTTCCAGCGCCCGATTTACCGCATCGGTACGGTCTTCCTCGTTCAGGGAACGACCAAGTTTTGCCTGCAGGGCATCCATGTCCGCCTGGAGCACAATGCTCAAGCCGCCGGAAAGATCAAGGCCAAGCTGTACTGCCCGCTTCTGCAAATCTTTCAGGGCAAAAACTTCTTCCCGATATTTGGTTTCAATAGCATCCAGGGCTTCCCTTCTGCTGGAAAAAGCGGAAAGCGTTGTCTTGGCATCCCACTTTTCGGGAGCTGCCTGTTTGGTATCCTTGTAAATCTTTTTTGCCTGACCAATCAGAAAGGCAAGATCTTCAGGAACATCCCCGTTTTCCCCGGCCAGGGCGATAAGCCGCTGTAAATCCGCCTGCGCGGTCCGCGAAGCGTAGGTTTTTATCTGCTCACGGGATTCCAGAGCAATAGCCTGTTGATCCCGCGGAACCAGAAAATACCAACGCAGGGTTGGCCAAAGGAACACAAAACATATCGCCATTATCACCGTGACAATGGCAAGCCGATACCGTTTACTCATGCTTTTTCTCCAGAAGATTCAGTTTCTTCGTCTTTGGCAACAGACACAACGCTGGCAATAGCGCCGCGGTTGAATTCGATCTTGGTGCTATCGTCAACTTTTACGATGACGGAGTGTTCCTTTACGCTCTGAATAGTCCCGTGGATGCCCCCAATAGTGACCACTTTATCGCCTTTTTTCAGGGCGGCGATCATTTTCTGGGTCTCTTTTTGCTTTTTGTTCTGGGGTCGGATCATCAAAAAGTAGACGATGGCGAAAATCGCAATAATAGGGAGAAAAGTCATTAGACTACCGCCTTGCGGAGCGCCATCGGGACCTGACGGCGGAGCCGCCATAAGCAGGTAAAAAATGAATGAATGCATAGTTACTTCCTTAAATTTGAGTTAAATTGAAGCGCTTGGAAATGGTTTCCCAACACCCCTGAACTACCAGATTACCATAAAAAGGGCAATAAATACAAGTAGGCGGGGGGGAAAAAATGAGGAATGAGGGGTGATTTTGGGAGGTGTTGGGGGTATAATACCGTATGACTAGTCTTTTTGATTTTTCTGTCCCCACTTCGCGGCAAAATGAATGGCTTAATATCACTGCCGAAGTGCAAAAGGCCGTGGCTGCTTCCGGCATAACCGAAGGTATGTGCGTGGTGTTTGTACCCCATACCACCGCCGCAGTAACCGTAAATGAAAATGCCGATCCCGATGTTCCTCATGACGTTGGATTTGCCTTGAACCAGATATCCCCCGACCGACAGGAATTCCGTCACAGCGAGGGCAACTCAGCGGCGCACACCAAAACAAGCCTGATAGGGCCTTCCGTTACGGTGATTGTTTCCGGCGGCAAACTGCTCCTGGGAACCTGGCAGGGAATATGGTTCAACGAGTTCGACGGCCCCCGGACCCGGAGGGTCCTTGTACGGGTGTTGGGGGAATGTTGAGCGGAACATCACCCGAATCAGTATATGCTGCCGGAGGTATTTTCGATATAAACCCTTCTTTTATCAGTGGGAAGCAGACTCTCTATTGTATCTGATCCGATATGCTGTAGTTGAACTCCGGTACTATCAATCGTAAAGGAAAATGCATGGGAGTAATAATCGTATGTTCCCGGCGGCGGGCTTGAAGTAGGAACCAGCCAATTAAAATGACCGGTGATAGATGCTATCCCTTCATTGTCCATATAATGCAATATTCCGGCGGGAACAGGATTCCAGTTCATAAAACCGGAATGAATAGTTGGGTTGTAGTTTATGGGATATGAAAAAACACCCTTTTCAACTATTTCCCAAGTATTGTTGGGAAGCAAATAGAATTTCCCAATACGCCCCGGTGTGGTAGAGCCATAAGTACTTGAAGTAGAACTAATGCTTATGTCTATTGAACCAATATTTGGAATTTGCGGCACCGTTTGACCGGAAGTGTATGCAACTTTGATCATCCTTTTTTTGCTGGGTAGAAAAACCTCTTCCACTATTGTATTTCCTGTATAATTACAATAATAAGCCCCAGTGCTGGTAATGGTAAAATAGAACTCATGTTTATAATAGATAGCATCTGGTGTACCCGTAACAGGAACCCACAAATAAAAATAATCGGATATATCATCAATATTGTTTTGAATCATATACGTTGTTATTTCGGAGGGGACAGGACTCAAATGCACATTCTCCGGGTTATGGGCGAATGAAGATATTGGGGATGCATAAATACCCTTTTCGACAATTTCCCATGTCCCATCGGGATGCAGGAAAAATTTTCCGACATTTCCCAGCCCTATTCCGGCAAAAATGATTTCCATTGATCCAATGGGTGGAGTTTGTGTCACCGCATTTTCCGCATTAATTTTCCCGCCGGTTCTGCAATAATTATTAACCTTTAAATTCGGAACCTCTTCGACACTGGCTAAAAGGATATCCTTCAATTCCGGACCGGTTAAACCCGGGTGCATGGATTTCACCAACGCCGCAACACCGGTGACAATTGGCGTTGCTGAAGAAGTGCCTCTAAACGTATCGTAACCGCCATTTTTATCGGTAGACCAAAAAACGGTGGGAGCGAAAAGGTCAACGCTATTAGCACCGTAATTGGATCCTGACATGCCATCCCAACCTGGATCTTGATTAATTGACCTTCTTTCTACGTAAGGTGTTGTTGTTTTGTCAATGGTATATGCGCCTACCGAAATAAGGTTGAGAAGTCTGGGAAGATAAGGCATATATTGAGAATTGGGAAAAATATGCGAAAATTTGCGAAAATCGAAATCAGTCGTCCAATTGGCAGGAAAAATAGGGGTATCATCATTATCCTCACCATGGTTATGGGCAGCACAAACAAAAAGCCCTGCATATTGGTTTATTGCTGTATAGAGGGAAAAATTAAAGGTAGAAGAACCACCGCTAAAATTGAGAATATCAATAAATTCATCACAATTACCATTATCATTGACATTATTGGCATAATCAACAGCATCTATTGTTAATGAAATAAAAAGAGTAAAATTGTATCCAAATTCCACCCTTAACGAAACCAACGATATATCTGGATATGCGCCGGCTACACCGATAAGGCCGGTCCCGTTGGCACTTATCACACCCGCTACTAGAGTCCCATGGTTTCTCTGATCATTATAGGGACCACCTCCCAGAGAAATTCCTGGAGGGGAAAGATCATAGCTCAAATTTTCGTCTATACGACCAATTAAGGCCTCATGATCTTTATAAACGCCAGAATCGATCACGCCAACCTTAATGGGATTCGTTGTAATGGCGTTGTTACTAATATAGTTCCAAGCTGCAAGCAAAGAAATACTGTTATATATATCCTCCTGATAATACTCATAATGGACGGGAGGCGAATTGGGAAGCGCACAGTATTCTATCATCGTATCAGGGCCAACATACATAATATCGTCCCTTTGTTCGAGCAGTTTTATTGTCTGGAGTACATTTTCCTTGCTTTGTATTGGTAAATCAAGACACAATATCTGTCTGAACTTATTCACATCAACCAACATACCATGAGCGATCCGTTTTGTAAGCCTGCTCCAATCCCCTGTTTTTTGCGCTTGCAATTGTTCCTGAACCACTGTCATAGTCCGCTTACTGAGGTCTCTCACTTGAACACCGTTGAGTTCGGGGAAATCTTCCGGCGTATATGTTCGAAAATCCATGCTGGCCGATTTTTTGAGCACGATTAAGACCCGGTCTTCTGCAAAGGAATCTTGTAAAGTGGCATTGGAGTAGATTTTCCCTTCGTCAAATCCAAATTCAACACTGCGATTTGTTTGTTTTCTGACACCTGATTCCAGAGCATCAAACCGGCATTGTACTGTTATAATTACCAACGGCAAGAGCAACACTAACAAAACTAATGGGGTTCTCTTTTT